>DCJJ01000160.1 GCA_002320515.1 Dialister sp. UBA1703
GAGTCCCATGACGAAGCAGTGCATAAAAATTCTTATAAAAGCCGACTCTAGGATTTAATCAGTGCTTCCTTAGCACAGGGCCATATGCCCCTCTGCCGCGCAGCGGCAGGCCCCTTCAGGAATACCGACCAGCCCACCAGCCTACTAAATCTATTTTATCATACTGGCTCCCCCATATTTCCAAAAAGGCGCCCACTACCACCCTCTGAACCCTTTGCACCTTTTGCACCCTCTGAACCCCCACGCCCGCAAGGCGTGTCCCCCATCAAAAAAGAGGGCTGTGAAAAAATGTAAGTCATCTTTTCACAGCCCTTTTTCTTATTGATGAATCTGGTCATACCAGGCGTCTGCCAGTTTTCCATATTCTTCCATGGAGAAGGTTTCGCCTCTTCTTTTTCCGTCTATGCCAGCTTTTTCCAAAATAACGGGAATCCAGTCAGCCGGAATGCCGCCGGATTTCATGGCATTGGTGAAAACTTTGCGACGCTGGCCGAATCCCATTTTCACCAGGGAGAAGAAGAGTTTCCTGTCCTTCACGTCCACCGCCGGCTTTTCTCTCCGCCGGATTTTCAGTACGGTGGATGTGACCTGGGGCCTTGGGATGAAGGCGGATGGCGGGATGTCGAGCACCCTTTCCGCTGTGCAGTCAAAGTTCACTGCCAAAGTCAAGGCTCCGTAGTCCTTGGAGCCGGGCTCAGCCAGGATGCGGTCGGCCACTTCCTTCTGCATCATGAAGACAAAGAGGGAAATGGGAAGCTCTGACTGAATGAGGGACAGAAGGATCGGCGTGGTGATATAGTATGGCAGGTTTGCCGCACAACGCCAGTCCTTATCGCCCAGAATAGTTTTCAGGTCTGCTTTCAGCACGTCCTCGTAAATGATACGGATATTGGTATAGTGTTCCAGGGTATGGGAAAGCACCCGTTCCAGACTTTTGTCCAGTTCAAAGGCCGTAACATCCGCCCCTGTTTCCGCCAGGGCCTGGGTGAGGGTGCCGATGCCGGCACCGATTTCCATAACCGGTACGTCTTTACCAAGTTCGGCAGCCTCTGCAATGGCAGCTACCACGTCGGGACGGATAAGAAAATTCTGGCCCAGCTTATGCTTGGCATGAATGCCAAAACGCCGGATTACATACTGCACCACCTGTCGGTCTGCAAGATTGGCTTCCAGCATTATCCATCCTCCCGGCACATTTGCAGTGCCCTGTCCCATTCTTCACGGGTAATTCCATAATGGTTCAGCCTTTTCACAAACTGCTTGGCATTTCCATAGCCTATGCCCAAAGCAGCCCCTACTCTGGCCCGCTTCTCTGAAGAATCCGCTTCTCCCGAGAGTCCGGCGGCAAAGAGGTCTGATGAAGAGAAAAGGCCGGAATCTTCCTGGTATAAAATCCTCAAGGTGGAAAGAGCCTTCCGGATAGCCTCGGGAGACGCATCTTCTATGCCCACGTCGTCTGCCGTAGAAGCTTCTGATTTGGGGACGAAGGCATGAAGGGCTTTGGGAAATAAACGGGAAAGGCGCTGGCGGATCCGTTCACCGGGGCCGTCGGGGTCTGTCAGGATGATAATGCCCCGCTTTTCATAGGCGTACCGGATTTTCTCCACCGTTTCCTTCGTAAGGGCAAAGCCGCCGGTGGCAATCATGTCCGCGTCCACCGCCATGCCCACCCGGGCGATATCCGATTTCCCTTCCACTACAATCACTTGTTTAATCATCAATCAGTCTCTGGCTGCGTAGCCGATGCCGCGGACTGTGTGGATATATTTCTTGCCCACCTTTTCATCAATCTTGCTTCTCAGGTAGCGGATATACACATCTACAATATTGGTCTTTCCGGCATAGCCGTAGCCCCATACCTTTTCCAGGATTTCTTCTCTTCTGATGACATGGTTCTTGTTTTTAGCCAGGAAAAGGAGAAGGTCGAATTCCTTCTTTGTGAGGTCAATCACCTCATCCCCTGCCCGCACTTCATGACGGTCGGGATAAATGGACAGATCACCGATGGTGAAGGCCGGGTCCACCACCATTTTGGGTTCTTCGTGGCGGCGCAGAGATGCACGGATACGGGCAATCAGTTCCTTGGTGGCATAGGGCTTCGTCATATAATCGTCAGCGCCTGCATTCAGCGCAGCCACTTTGGCATCCACGCCGGCATCGGCGGACAGATAGATAACCGGAACAGGGCTGATTTCGCGGATTTTTCCAAGAATCTCATGGCCATCCTTCATAGGTTCATCGGGGTCAAGAACCACCACATCCGCCTGCTTCTGGCCTACCAGGTCAACAGCCGTTTCTCCCGTATTATCAATCATACTGGTAAATCCCGCTTCTTCCAGCTTCAGTTGCATGAAGCGGCTTACAGCCGGGTCATGTTCAATAATCAATACACAGTTTCTCATTATGGTACCTCCCCAATTAACATGGCAAAATAAAAGGCGCTGCTTCTTATTGTTATTATTATTATTGGCAGGAATGAATTTATTATTATTATGTTTCCTGTTGATGCAGCCGTGTTGAAGCACCGGTTAATGTGCTTCTTAATATTTCTAACATCATCATACCATAGAATTATTTAAATTCAAGTTTCCCATGTAAGAAAAAATAGAGAAAAATTAGCGTATACTTAGCTCCTCGATTAGAATAATAAATCCTGTTCTTCCGCTGCGATCCCTCAAAAGTGAAGAATATCCAGTATTTATCGCATATTTTTTGAAATTGACTAAAGCGGAAATGATGAAATAAAATGATAGAAATATCTTCATACCTATACCCCCCATGGGTATAGATTTTTTCTATTGTTAGTCTGGAATTAGATTAATATGTACATTTACTGCACACTCGTTAATTATTATTTCATTAAGAATATAATCGTACAAAAAGTACGGTAAAGTACGTTTCCCTCTTTTTAACCTCTGCAGGAATTGCAGGCAAAATATCCAAAAGCCCATGACAGGATAATCCATTGCAGTGCATTGTATAATGGTTATATAAAAAGAGCTTCCTGCAGCGCAGAAAGCCATTTCAGTAAAGGAGCCTGTTCATGCATCAATATGTTACATTCATCGGCGGATTCCCCATCCGCTTTTACGGCATTTTTTTCTCACTGGGCATTATATTCGGCTGCATCATGGCCTACTATTTCCTGAAAAAGGATGGAAGAGGCTGGCATGAATGCATGTTTGACCTGGGGCTCACCATTGCTTTCGTCGGCATTATCGGCGGCCGCCTCTGGGACGTCTTCTTCTTCGACTGGGACTACTACCACAATCATCTTCTGGAAATCCCCTATGTGTGGCAGGGCGGCATGGCCATCCAGGGCGGTGTCCTTTTTGCCTGCGTTGCCGGATATATATATCTTAAGAAACACAAAATTCCGGTGCTCCAGTTTGCCGACATCATAGCACCGGCCATCATTTTCGGACAAGCCATAGGCCGCATCGCCAATTTCATGAACGGCGACGCCTTCGGCCACCCCACCGGCGCCGACTTCGGCCTCCTATACCCCTCCACCACCCTGGCCTACCACACCTACGGCGCCCAGCCCCTGTGGCCGGCAGAGGTATGGGAATGCCAGGGCGACCTCATCATCCTGGGACTGCTCCTGTGGTACTCCTGCTTCAGGCACGCCAGAGGCACCACCTTCTGCCTCTACATTATGCTCTACTCCCTCCTCCGCTTCTTTCTGGAATACTTCCGCGGAGACTACGGCACCCTGGCCTTCGGCCTCAAAAGCGCCCAGCTCACCGCGCTCACCGGATTCGCAGCAGCTCTTTTGGTATTTATTTACTTCTCCATCCGGTATAGAAAAGACAGGATAGAGGAAACGGAAGGCGCCAAAAGGGAAGGTTGACGGGCCTATGGCCCGAGGGTTGTGGTGGCAGCTTCGCTGCAGTATAAAAGGGGCGCGCCTGTCGGCGCAGGTTGTGTAGAAGGGTTGTGAAGGAAAAGGTTCAGAGGGTTCAGAGGGTGGTGGATAGCCGCTGCGCAGCAATGATTATGAAGTCAGCGTTACGGGAATGCCTTCCCGCCGTAAGCGTCATTCTGAGCCGCAGGCGAAGGATCTCCGTACGCGTAGACATTGACTCCGACTAGCTCACTAGTACACTAGTACACCAGCCCACTAGCCCCCAGCCCACTCTACATACTTCATTTACCGCTCCCTATTCCCCATTTTCTCTATCCCAAAGTATCTATCCAGCCTGTTGATTTCAAAATTTTCTTCTATTTTCACAAAGGCCGGCAGGTGCATGGGGTTTTGGTGGAAGCCAAACAGGTGGGATTTACAGCTGCAGTCGGTGCAGCCGAAGCCCGGTATGGACCAGTCGGCTATGCCGGAGAGGGTCTCTGCCAGTTTGTGTTCCAGGTCTTCTTTGGTGCGGATGGGAATGGCGCCGGTGAAGCGGCAGGCGTTTCTGAGGTAGTCCATATGCCAGTGGCGCCTTTTGCGAAGTGCTTTATGATGGGCGATCCGCTGGTCCAGGTTCTTTCTGGCGCTTCCCACATAGACGTAGTACCCTTTGGGAAAGCGGATGTCTCCCAAGCTCCCTACGGTGATTGTGCTGTCTTCTTCCATCTGAAGGACAATCATATAGTCTCCGGCATTTCCCATTTCCCTGTCCAGTACTTCCCCGGATGAGGGGATGAGCCGCACGTTTTCGGGCATGAGGAAATCTTTTGTCCAGGGAATGACGCAGGCCTTCCAGTCCAGAAAGTCCAGACCTTTCCTGAACTCTTCCGCAAAGGGAAGGTCTGTATGATAGTTGGGCAGGAACCAGCAGGCGTCTTTATAATGGACAAGCACAAGGAGGCCTGCGTGCTCCCCTGCCCTTCCCATTTCCACCAGATGGGTGAGGTGTTTCCTTCCCCTTTCCGTAGGGGCGTCGGGAAACATGGCGCCATGTTCTCCGGAGAGGCTGCAGGATTTGACTTCCACCGGAAAGGTTTCTCCCGTTTCCCCATCACCCAGGAGAAGGTCGAAGCGGCTGTCTCCCATGGTCACTTCTCTTCCGGCAAGGAAATAGTTTTCCCAGCCCGGAATTTTGTGATTTTTCACCAGCCATGCAGCCACATCATTGGCCTTTGTGGTATCCAGGTAAAAGATATGGCTGCCTTTTTTACAGCCCACCACCCGGTAGGCGGTCCGCAGTCCTTTCCGGTTGGGCGTCAGGTAGAGGGTGACACCGGGGAAGAGAAATTCCCTCATCCGCCCGGGATTTGGCATATGGCATAGTACCTTTTCTCCATTGATTTCCACATGGCACACAAACCGGTTCGGACGGTCTATGAACTTTCCTTCCACTAAAGTTTTATATATTTTTTCCATATTTTATAAAAAAGACCGGCAGCCGCCGGTCTTTTCCCTTCTCTTTTTTATACATTAAAGCGGAAATAAGCAATATCTCCGTCCTGGATGATGTAATCTTTTCCTTCTACCCGGAGCAGTCCCTTTTCACGGACCCCATTGTAGGAGCCGCAGGCCATGAGGTCGTCGTAGGAAACGATTTCCGCACGGATGAAGCCTCTTTCGATGTCGCTGTGAATCTTTCCTGCTGCCTTAGGTGCTTTGGTGCCGGCGCGGACGGTCCAGGAGCGGCATTCGTCAGGGCCTACGGTAAAGAAATTGATCAGGCCCAGCATGGAATAGGCAGTGCGGATAAGGCGGTTAAGACCCGGTTCTTCTTCTCCCAGGTCTGCCAGGAAAGCCTTGGCTTCCTCGCCGTCCAGTTCAGACACTTCCTCTTCGATTTCAGCGGAAATAGGAACCCATTTGGCTCCTTCCTTTTCCGCTTCTTTGCTGGCTGCCTGTACATATTCATTGGCAAGGGGATCGGCAATATCGTCTTCCGCCATGTTCAGTACATAAAGCACAGGCTTCAGGGTGATAAGGTTCAGTTCCTTCAGCACTTCCAGGTCATCGTCCGAAAGGTCCAGCGCCCTGGCGGGGGTGCCGTTCTGCAGGGCATCATACACCTTTTCCAGTACCGGCAGGTCCGCCTTGGCCTGCTTGATGCCTGCCTGGGCCAGCTTGGCTGTCTTTGTCTTTTTCTTGTCCACACTTTCCAGATCCGCCAGGCAGAGCTCCGTATTGATAATGTCCATATCTCTTACGGGATCAATGGAACCTTCCACGTGAGTAATATTTCCATCTTCAAAGCAGCGCACCACGTGGGCAATGGCATCGGTTTCACGGATGTGGCTCAGGAACTGATTGCCCAGGCCCTCCCCTTTGGACGCACCGGCCACCAGACCGGCAATATCCACGAAGCGAGTAAAAGCGGGGGTGGTTTTCTTCGGATTGAACATGGCAGCCAGGTCATAGATGCGGTGATCCGGCACTTCTACAACCCCTACATTCGGTTCAATGGTGCAGAATGGGAAATTGGCCGCTTCCGCGCCGGCTTTGGTAATGGCATTGAAAAGTGTACTCTTCCCTACGTTTGGAAGGCCTACAATGCCGATCTGCAGATTTGTACTCATGAGAACTCCTTACATTCTTAAACAGGCAGAAATCTACCTTCCGGGTAAGAAGGTAGATTTTTGCTCATAAAACCAATTATTCAGCCAGTTTCTTTACTGCCTTTTTCAGTCTTTCCACCGCTTCCTTCGTCAGTTCCGGCGTATTGAAGGAGGTAAGGCGGACATAGCCTTCGCCGCAGGGGCCGAAGCCGGAGCCGGGGGTGCAGATAATCTGAGCTTCCTTCAGAAGGTAGTCAAAGAAATCCCAGCTGGTCATGCCTTCCGGTACAGACAGCCATACGTAGGGGCTGTTCACGCCGCCGCAGGCGGAAAGGCCCACTTCTTTAGCGCCCTGGAGAATGACCTTGGCATTGTTTCTGTAAATATCAAGGGTAGCCTGGATCTGTTTCTGTCCCTCTTCCGTGTAGATAGCTTCAGCGCCACGCTGTACGATGTAGGAGCAGCCGTTGAACTTGGTGCACTGACGGCGGTCCCAGAGAGCATTGGCGGAAACCTTTTCACCGGACTTTGTTTCCAGCATCAGTTCCGTCGGCACTACGCAGTAGCCGCAGCGCACACCGGTAAAGCCGGCGGTCTTGGAGTAGGAGCGGAATTCGATGGCCACTTCCTTAGCCCCTTCGATTTCATAAATGCTGTGGGGAATATCATCTTCCGTAATGAATGCTTCATAGGCGGCATCGAAGAAAATGACGGAGCCCGTATGCTTTGCATACTTCACCCACATGGTGAGGTCCTTTTTATTGAGAGCTGCACCGGTGGGGTTGTTCGGGGAGCAGAGATAAATGATCATGGGATCATGGGAAGGCAGATTTGCCTTGAAACCGCATTCCTCATAACAGGGCAGGTATTCCAGCCGTTCATAGGAGCCGTTCACAAACTTGCCGCTTCTGCCGGCCATGACATTGCTGTCCACATATACCGGATATACCGGATCCGTAACTGCCACGATATCGGATTCCGCAAAGATTTCCTGCATATTGCCGGTATCGCATTTAGCGCCGTCGCTGACGAAAATTTCATCAGGGGAAATATCACAGCCCCTGGCCTGGAAATCATGTTTGGCAATGGCTTCACGGAGGAACATGTACCCCTGTTCAGGACCATAGCCCCGGAATGTTTCCATATGGGCCATTTCATCCACAGCCTTGTGCATGGCTTCAATCACAGCCGGAGCCAGTGGCTGGGTCACGTCGCCGATGCCAAGGGAAATAATGTCAGCCTCAGGATGAGCTTCCTTAAAAGCATTCTGCTTCTGTCTCACCTTAGCAAACAGGTAAGCACCCTGAAGATTCAAATAATTTTCATTACAATGTGCCATAGAAACATCGCCTCTCGTATATGCATTATCATATTTTTTACTAAAAATAATGATGACTTTTATATTTTATCATACCCCATAATGATTATCAAAAAGGATTTTGAATGATTCTGCGCCTTTGGGGCGCAGAAAGGTTCTTAAGTTTGACCGGCCCGCTGGGCGGTCGGGTTCTCAAGTTTGACGGCGCCTTTGGCGCCGAGGGTTGTGGTGGCAGCTTCGCTGCAGTATAAAAGGGGGGGTGCGCCTATCGGCGCAGGTTGTGTAGAAGGGTTGTGAAGGAAAAGATTCAGAGGGTTCAGAGGGTGGTGGATAGCCGCTGCGCAGCAATGATTATGAAGTCAGCGTTACGGGAATGCCTTCCCGCCGTAAGCGTCATTCTGAGCCGCAGGCGAAGGATCTCCGTACGCGTAGACATTGACTCCGACTAGCTCACTA
>DCJJ01000079.1 GCA_002320515.1 Dialister sp. UBA1703
AGTAAATCCCGTAACGCTGACTTTATAAGCATTGCCCCCTAAAGGGTGAAACGACTCACTACATTTTGCGCGTCGCTAGCGCTCCTTCAAAATGTGTTCGCTGTGCACCAAAGGGCGATACCATCACCCTCTGAACCTTTTGAACCTTCTGAAACCTTTGAACCCTTTGAACCCTTTGAACCCGGGCCGCGGAGCGGCCCCTCTCACAAATCTCGGAAATGGAATTTCTTCTTTCCCGATGCGTAGTCCCCTACGATCTGGCCATGGCCCAGAAGGTTGTATTTATAGGAAACCAGGCCTTCCAGGCCCACAGGGCCCCGGGCGTGGATTTTGGAGGTGGAAATGCCTACTTCGGCGCCGAAGCCGTAGCGGAAGCCGTCGGCGAAGCGGGTGGAGGCGTTCTGGTAGACGCCGGCGGAGTCCACCAGGGTCATGAAGCGGCGGGCGGTTTCATCATTTTCTGTAATGATGCAGTCGGTGTGGTGGGAACCGTAGGTATTGATGTGGCTGATGGCTTCATCCACATCCGAAACCAGTTTGATGGCCAGGATGAGATCCAGATATTCCCTGTGCCAGCTTTCTCCTTCCGGAATGATTTCCACGGGGATCAGGCGGCTTACTTCTTCGCTGCTCCGGATGGTGACGCTCGCTTCACGGAGGGCGTCTGCCAGTTTCGGCAGGAAATCGGCTGCAATATCCCGGTGCACCAGCACCGTTTCAACGGCGTTGCAGGCGGCGGTGTACTGGGTCTTCCCGTCGATAATGAGGGGGATGGCCTTTTTTATGTCGTAGTCTTTGTCCACATACATATGGCATACGCCGTCGGCGTGGCCCAGCACGGGGATGGAGGTGTGATTCATAATGTACTGCACGAAGGCATTGGAGCCCCGGGGGATGAGGAGGTCTACCGAATCGTGGCATTCCAGCAGTTCATCGATTTCATTATGCTGCTCTGCCTGGAGAAGGCATTTTTCCGGCAGCCCTGCTTTCACCGCCGCTTCATGAATCAGGGAAAAAAGAATGCGGTTGGTATAGGTGGTTTCCTTTCCGCCCTTCAGGATGGCGCAGTTGCCGCTTTTCAGGCAGAGGGAGGAAATCTGCACCAGTGCGTCGGGGCGGGCTTCAAAGATGACGCCGATGACGCCGATGGGGCAGGTGACCCGGGTAAGGCGGAGCCCTTCATCCAGCTCCCTGTCCAGGGTGACTTTCCCGATGGGATCGGGAAGGGAAATCAGGCTGGTGAGCTCTGCCGTCACGTCGGAAAGTTTTGCTTCGTTAAAGGTGAGCCGCTTCACCACCGCCGGCGCCACATGGTTTTCCCGGGCCAGGGCAAGATCCTTCCGGTTCGCCTCAAAAATTTCCTCTTTATGGGCATTGAGCGCCTCCCGAATGCAGGCAAGGGCTTCATTCCTCTTTTCCATCGCCGTGGCGGCCAGCAGCGGCGACGCCAGCTTCATCTGTTTCGTTTCTTCGCGTATATTCATAGGGAAATCTCCTTTTTAGGAAAATGGGATTTTATATTATATCTTCATTGTAGGGGAGGAGGGGGAGAGAGTCAATAAGGGGAATGGGTTCCTGTCGGTATGGAATACCACTGGCGCCACGCTCAATAGGAAAACCTTCGCAAAAAGTTTCCTGCCGGTAAGGAACAGCATGGGTGTCATACTCAATAGGAAACCTTTTGCGAATAGTTTCCTGTCGGCAAGAAGCACAGTGGAGCCAAGGCGAACAGGAAACCATACGCAAAAAGTTTCCTGCCGGCATGCATACCATTGGTACGATGTCGGCCAGGAAACTTTTTCTTACATTTTCGTCCTGAGTTTCTTTTCCCACCAGGAGAAGAAGAAGGTGAGGATGATGGCCACGGTCCAGTAGGCGATGGCGTCGGCGATGTAGGGCTCGGTGCGGCGGTTGTAGAGGGCGGAGAAGATGTCCGCTTCGGCGAACATATCCACCACTTTCACCGTGAAGACCAGGGCCAGGAGCTTGATGGTTTTCAGGTAGTAGGTGAAGAAGGTGGGCAGCGCCACGATGAAGGCCTGGGGGAAGACGATGCGGGTGAAGGCGGCCAAGGGAGTCATGCCCATGGCCACCGCCGCTTCGTACTGCCCTTTGTCCACGGCCTTGAGGGCGCCCCGCACGTTTTCCGACTGGTAGGCCGTATTGTACAGGATGAAGGTGGTGTACACGGTCCAGTAGGGGCTTACGTCGAAGGGCTTTACCGGATGGCCTGTGAAGGAGGAAATGACGGGAGCCAGCAGGAAGGGCAGGGAGTTGTACACAATGAAGAGCTGCACAATGGCAGGAACGCCGCGGAGGAAGGAAACGAGAACCGCAAAGAGTCCGTTCACCGCCCGTCCGCCCTGTTCACGGAGCACAGCCACCACAGAGCCAAGGACAATGCCGAAGAAAAGGCTGATGAAGGCCATGAAGAGGGTATTGGGAATGGCTTTGGCAATGAAGAGGAGGGTGGTGGGAAGGATGGAAAAATCAATCATGGGAAGCCCTCCTTACCGGTTTACCATTCCATTTCTGGAATGCGTGAAATGCAATTTCCACCAGAATGACCAGGCCCCAGTAAATCAGGGCCACGGCGCAGTAGGTTTCCAGTTTCCCCTGGCCGTAATTGGCATTGATAATGAGGCCGGCCCGGCCCATAAGGTCCACCACGCCGATGAAGAACATGACGGACGTGTCTTTCAGGATATTGATGGCTTCGCTCACCAGGCTGGGAAGAGCCACCGGCAGGGCCTGGGGGGCAATGATGTGCACCACCCGGTGGAAGGGGGAAAGGCCGAAGACCATGGCCGCTTCATGCTGCCCTTTGTCCACGGACAGATAGGCAGGACGGATGATTTCCGAAATCACCGGCGTGTAGTGGAAGGACAGGGCGATAAGCACGTAGGCCGTAAGGGGCCAGCCGTCGGGGCTGATATGCAGCGCCCGCACAATCACCGGCAGCACGAAGTACACCAGGTACAGATCCAGAATGAAGGGCATGGACCGGTTGTAGGACAGCCACACTTCGCAGAGCTGGTGCAGAAGGGGTACCTTCGCAATGCGGATCACCGCCACCAGGGTGCCCAGGAAGAGGCAGAGGAGGATGGAGGCGAGAATCACTTCCATGGTGAAAGGAAGGGCCGTGGCCAGGCGGGGGAAAAGGCCCAGGAAATAGGACAGATTGAAGGTCAGCATATTAACCCTCTCTTTTCAGCATACGCTGGAGAAACTGCCTGGTCTTTTCTTCCTTCGGATGGACGAAAATGTCATCGGGAGTGCCTTCTTCCACCACCCGGCCCTCTGCCATGAAGACCACCTTGGAAGACACTTCCTTTGCGAAATGCATTTCATGGGTGACGATAATCATGGTAATGCCCAGGGTGGCCACGGAGGCGATGGTGTCCAGCACTTCTCCCACCAGCTCCGGATCCAGGGCGGAGGTGGGTTCATCGAAAAGAATCACATCCGGCCGGGGCGCCAAAGCCCGGGCGATGCCCACCCGCTGCTGCATGCCGCCGGAGAGCTCGGAGGGATACATTTTCGCATAGTCCGCCATGTGCACTCGCTCCAGCTCTGCCATGGCGATTTCCACAGCCTCCTTCTTCGGCTTCCCGTAGCCGTAAATGAGACCTTCCGTCACATTTTCCAGCACCGTCTTATTGCGGAACAGATTGAACTGCTGGAAAACCATGGTGGACTTCCGGCGGAGAGCCTGGATTTCCTTCTTGGAAATATGGGAAAAGTCCACGGACACATCGCTGATGGTGAGCTGCCCGGCATTTGGCTTTTCCAGATAGTTCAGGCAGCGGAGGAAGGTGGTCTTTCCCGTGCCCGAGGGGCCCAGGATGGACACCACACTGCCCTTCTCCACGGACAGGTTGATATCTTTTAAAACTTCTATATTCCCGAAGGATTTGCGGATATGTTCAGCTTTAAGTACAAGGGACATGAAGAACCTTCTTTCTATGGTATGAATGGTTTTCTGCAATATAAAATCCCCGTCCCCATGGGACGGAGAATTCCGTGTTCCACCCAGATTCATCCCTTCGTCGCCGAAGGAACCTTGGCCAGTGCAGGAAATCATGCACTGCGTGCTGTAACGGGCTTCCCCGGACGGCCCTACTTCCTTCAGGCCGTCAGCTCAGAGAGGCACTTCCATGAAATTCCCGTACCCGCTTCCACCATCCGGGCTCGCTTTTCCGGTTCCATCCATGTACTTTCTCTCGTCATTGCAGAGGTAATAAATTAATTAGTTTCAATATATCATACATAGGGGAAGAAATGCAAGGGCTATCGGATGCCGGCTGTCGGCTGGGCGGTGTTCCCGAACGTGGGAGACGTCAGACTGTCAGACATCAGACATAGAGGATTCCCGAATGCAAGAGGGGGCGCCTCCGGCGCCCTTTTATAATGCGCCCGTCAGGGCGCCACCACCACCCTCTGAACCCTCTGAACCTTTTTACACAACCATTCTACACAACCTGCCGACGACAGGCGGTCCCAACCTGCGGCGCCAGCCGTGCCCCTTTTTACTTGCGGCGTCAGCCGCCACCACACCCCTCGGGCCATAGGCCTGTCAAACCTGCGAACCCTTGGGCCATCGGTCGGTCAAACCTAAGAACCTTTTCCCTCACAACCTTTCCACGCAACCTGCCGTGCCTGCGGCGAAGCCGCATCCTATCGGATCCATTTCATGGCTTCCTTCATGGCTGCCGGCAGGGGCTGGCCGAAGAGGCGGTCCATGGCGTCCCTGGTGACAAGCCAGGTGCGGCCTGATTTTCTCCGTTCCCCTTCCGTCATGCGGGCGGAGGCGTGGCCGGCGCCGGCGGCGGCGCTTCTGACTGCGCCGCTGTCCCTGTTCCATAGGCGGGCGGCTTCTACGGTGGAGAAGACAAGGAGCAGGGGATTTAAAGGGAAGGGAAGACGGCCGTCTTTTTTCCCTCCATACACCCTTTCCGCCGACTGGCGGAGAATGAGGTAGGTGTTTCCGGAACGGCGGACTTCGGAAAGAGAAAAGATCCCGTTTTCCCCTGCCCCTTCACAGTCGGCCTGCACCCTTTTGGCGTCGGCGCCGTACAGGTTGGCCGCTTCCCTGGGGGTCACCACTTCTTCCAGGGGATCGAAAGGAAGACGGTACATATCCATATGCCCCAGGTCCGGTTCATAGGCGGAAGAGGAGATAATCCCAATGGTCCCTTCACCGGCGGCCAGGGCGCATCCTGCCGGCAGGCGGCGGCCGGAGAGATAGGCTCCGTAGGCGGCACGGGCTTTTGCAGCAGGCAGGGTGGTGGAAATGAAATCCACCGGTCCTTCGCTGACTGCAAGGCCCTCTCCTTCCGGTATGGCCGGCTTCCTGTCTAAAAGATACAAATGGACTCCTTCCGTAAGGATCCATCCGCTTTGGGGAATGGTGCCGGTGAGAAAGGCACCGTAGCAGGCATCTGCCTGCTCTTCATTTTCTGTATGTGCGTATATTCGAATCATAATACCTCGATGGACAAGCCCCTATGGGGCTTGAGGGTTCTAAAGTTGTGCGCCAGTTCGGCGTGTATAGTATAGTCTGGTGAAAACCCAGACCCGGCAAAGCCTAGCAAGCAGCCG
>DCJJ01000152.1 GCA_002320515.1 Dialister sp. UBA1703
GCTGTCAAACCTAAGAACCCGACCGCCGTAGGCCGGTCAAACTTGAGAACCTTTTCCCCTCACAACCCTTCTACACAACCTGCCTGCGTCAGCAGGCCACAACCTGCGGCGTCAGCCGCGCCCCCTTCCCTCTGAACCCTCACGCCGCAGGCGGCCCCATATGATATACTGAAAGCAAACCTTATGAAAGCGGCAGCAAAGGAGGAGAATATATGATGAAGAAAGCAGCGGGCCTGGCGCTGGCGTTGATGATGGCTCTGCCCCTGTCTGCAGGGGCGGCGGATTTCGCTAACCGGCTGGGGGCGTCCTATTCCGATGTGTCCGTGAGGGGCACGGTGCTCAAAGGGGGAAGGCTGGTGGATTTCGGGCGGGAAGTCTGGGGCCACGGCATGACGGTGGAGGTGCAGCATGGACAGGGAGAGGAAACCTGGTACCTTCACATCCAGGATCTTTCCAGGGAAAGGGGAAAGAACTTTTTCCATGACGTCACCCTTGCCCGGAAGGAAATGAAATGGAACATTTCGCCCCTTCCGGAGAATCCGGACACCACCTTCCTCGCTTCCTATACGGGCATGGACCTCTGGTACCCTCTGCCGAAAGATCTGGTGGATGCCATGAGCGCTTTCCCTAAGGACTGGAAGCTTACGGCCAGGAAGGAAGACGGGAAGAACTTCGGCCACGATTTCAAAAATCTGGCAGGCAAGGTAAGCCTTATGGACAAAGAGCCCGGCGCTCTGCCCAACTACGGCCCCGCCTATAGCGTCTATTTCCCGGGAGAAGGGCCGGAGGAAGTGCAGCAGGCCTTCCTCTATCATTTGAACGACCGGGATGAAAAAGGAAATCCCATTTCCTACGACGGCTACTACCGCTACTACCAGCGGGAAGAGCCCTATGCGGCGGAATTCATCTACGACTACTACGGCAGCACCTACAACGGCTACGTGTCCTTCTATCCGGAAAACGGAGGCACCTGGGTGGACCTGGATTTCTGGCAGAACCATGTGTATAGGAACAGCAACGGCTTCGGCGGCTACTACTACTCCAGCACCGTCCTCACCGGCGTGAAGGACGAATTCGTGAACCAGGGCTATCGGGCGGTGGAAGAGGCCTATTACGACCTGGAAAACCATCCGGACTACGGCATCGAACTGGAAGGGGGCTTCAACAAATCCCATCCCAAGGTGAAATCGGTGGACACCGCCGCCCATCCGGAACTTTCCGCCGTTCAGAAGGGGGACTGGATCCTTTCCATCAACGGCGCCGACGTATCGTCTATGAACTACCTGGCCCGGTACGCCCTGGACTACGCCGCTCCCGGCAGCGTCCTCCACATCACCCTGAAAAAAGACAAAACCGGCGAATACACCGTAGACGCCAAAGCGGTGATGAAGGAAAGAAGAAGGCCCGATGGCAGCTCCTATAAAGAACAGCTGGAAAAAGACGGCCTTCGTTCCAAAGGAACTCCCGCCCAGCTGGCTCCCTGGGTGCCCTATCACGAAACCTTCGCCCCCTGGGACGGAGAAGGCCATGTCATGGCGCCGGAGTTCAGGGGACTGGTGAAATAGTGGGACAGTGGGACGGCTATCCGCTTACCGCTTACCGCGGGCTTTGCGGCGGCGGGCTGTATTCCCGAAAGCAAGGAGATCGTCAGACAGTGAGACGTCAGACTTCCCGCTGACCGGCATTTACCGATGGATGGGCCATTGGCGGCACGCACTGAGATTTTACGCCTGCGGCTCAGAATGACCATGTTTCCGGCGGGAAGGAAATCCCGTAACGCCCGCCGCCGACAGGCGGCATTATAAACTCCATTGCCGCGAAGCGGCAATCCACCACCCTCTGAACCCTTAGAACCTTTCTACACAACCTGCCTGCGTCAGCAGGCCACAACCTGCGGCGTCAGCCGCGCCCCCCTTCCCCTCTGAACCTTCTGAACCCTCTGAACCCTCACGCCGCAGGCGTGTCCAGTGTCCGCTCCGAGGCTCCTGTATTTTCACAAGGAGGAATCATGAAATACAAAATCATTCTTTGCACCGCCCTTCTGCTGGCGGCAGGCCTTTCGGCAGAGGCCCATGGGCCCCATGACTGCTGGGGCTATTCGGGGCGGAAAAGCCCCGACGTTTACTGCGCCATTCCCGGTCTCCACGGCGAAAGGCCCGGAGATACCTTATCCCATTCCGTAGTGCTTGTGTCGGTGGAGCAGGACATGGGGCGATCGGAAATGGAGGAGGTCTGCAGGAAATACGACCTGTCCATCCTTTATGAATACAAAAATTTCTCCATGTACGCCCTGAAGACGGATGAAGAAAAAACAGACCGTGAAATGGACAGGCTCACGGCAGCGCTGGAAAAAGAAAAAGGCATCCTTTCCGCAGAACGGGACAGGATGCTGAGATTGATGGATGATAGAAGATAGACGTTAGAGGTGCGGCTGCATTAGCTGCCAATTCCCGCCGACTGGTATTTATTAGCGGCTGCCTCCAATGTGCCGGGTACCAAGATTCTTCGCCTGCGGCTCAGAATGACCGTGTCCGGCGGGAAGTTCAGAGCGTAAATCCCTTACCCACCCCTGTTTAAGGGGTGGGTGGCGAGCGCAGCGAGCCGGAAGGGGTTAAGGAAGCACTGATTCATTC
>DCJJ01000129.1 GCA_002320515.1 Dialister sp. UBA1703
TTATAAGAATTTTTATGCACTGCTTCGTCATGGGACTCCTTAAATAGCTCGCTATTCGCGTCGTCCCATTCCTTGCATTGCATAAAAATTCAAGAATAAAAGCGGACAGTGATTTAATCAGCGCTTCCCTAGCTCAGACTGATATGGTACGAAAAAGCCCTTCCTCTATAGGAAAGGCTTTTTATGTCTAGAAAGAACAACTGTAGAAAATAGAATCCCCAAGGGTGAGCCGCTCTTTAATGAAGTACAGGGCTTTTTTCATGTTTTCCTTGTCTACTGCATGGAGCTTTCCACTTTTGAAGGACTGAATCAGGTCCTCTACATCTTTTTGCTGGATACGTACATATTCGCCCTCCTGGAGAAAGGCTTGTCCGTTTCGTTTAGCATAGAGATTGTCCATATAGTTGTTTAAATCGTCTTCGTTGCACCAGAGGCACACATCTTCTGCTTTCGCGTCGGATTTCAGCTTTGTGTCATTGATAATGTCTTCTTGCGGAATTTTTACTGCAAATTGGTCCAGCATGGCATTTTCTCCTTTTCAAGACATGAACGTTTGTGCTAATATTATTATAGCATATTTTATCAAAGAAAGCAGGGATTTTTTATTGTGTAAGTAAGAAAAGGAACGATGGAAATGGCTATCAAAAGGTGGGAACCGGACAACTTTCATTTGGAAACTTCTACGGTATGGAGATTCCCGGAGCACGGAGATTGGGCAACTCATGATTCTTCATACCGCGGCAATTGGTCGCCATATGTGCCCCGTAATTTACTTTTACGGTACAGCGGGGAAGGAGATATAGTTCTTGACCAGTTTTGTGGTGGAGGAACAACAATGGTAGAATGCAGGCTGCTGAATCGGATTGGGGTAGGTTCGGATGTCAATGTAAAGGCTTTGCAGTTGACCGCTAAAAAATGCAATTTTGATAGGCCGGGATGCGGGGAAGTTTATTTACACGAATCAGATGCACGTAATCTTGCCTATATTCCTAATGAGAAAATAGATTTCATTTGCACTCATCCGCCTTATGCCGATATTATTAAATACAGTAAAAACATACCGGCAGATATATCACTTTTGAGTGTGCGACCTTTTTTAAAGGAAATGGAAACGGTTGCTCATGAATGTTACAGGGTATTAAAAAGAGGAAAATTCTGTGCGATTTTGATGGGAGATTTAAGACAGCATGGATGTGTTATACCTCTGGGGTTCAAGGTTATGTCTGTGTTTGAAAAATGTGGTTTTACTCTTAAGGAATTGATTATTAAAGAGCAGTACAACTGCCGTCATACGGCAGAATGGGTTGAACGGAGCAAAAAGTTTAATTTCTTGCTTTTGGCGCATGAGCATTTGATGATTTTCAGAAAATAAATATAGAAAATAATGATATACAATATCACGAATTTAGCCCCAATAATTTGAGAAATTTTGGCCTTTTAAATTAAAAAATTATATTTACGAATTCAGGAAAACAAGAAATATCAAATACATTGTAAATGCATCACAAGTGCATGTAAATGCATTGGACTAACGATTATATATTAGGTATTGAAGTGATATGCTCAAATATGTTAAAATAACAAGATCAATTAATATTTTAGGGAGGCACTTCAAAATGGCTAAAAATAAACTTGTAGCTCCTGTTTTGAAATGGGTGGGAGGGAAGAGACAATTACTGGATACTCTGAAACCACTTTTTCCCAAAGGTTATAAATCATATTGTGAACCATTTATTGGTGGCGGGGCAGTACTTTTTTCTATACAACCTAAGAATGCCTATGTCAATGATATTAACGCTGAATTAATTAATGTATATAATGTCATTCAAAATGATGTGGATGAGCTCATTGAGTTACTAAAGCTAATGAAAAATGATTCAAAGTTTTTTTATGAGATAAGAGATTGGGACAGAGATAGAGAAAAATACCAAAGTCTTTCAGAAGTACAAAAAGCAGCTAGAATTATATATTTAAACAAAACATGTTATAATGGGCTGTATAGAGTGAATAATGCTGGTGAATTCAATTCGCCTTTTGGGAGTTATAAAAATCCTAACATTGTAAACGAACCAGTACTCCGGGCTGTTAGCAATTATTTTAATAAGGCTAATATCCATTTTACTACTGGCGATTATTCTTTGGTATTAAAAAATATAACAAAAGGAACGTTTGTATATCTGGACCCACCATACGATCCAATATCTACGTCTTCGAATTTTACGGGGTACAGCAGAGGAGGCTTTGGAAGGGAAGAACAAATACGATTAAAGGCTTTTTGTGATAAGTTGGATTCGCGGGGAATTAAATTTATGTTGTCAAATTCCGCAACTGAATTTATTCTTGATCAATATCAGAACTACAAGATTACTCGTGTGCAAGCCAAGAGGGCTATTAATTCAGTTGGTAGCAAGCGCGGAAATGTTGACGAAGTTGTGGTGACTAACTATGAGCGGTAAAGAAAATACTAAAAATGACTTGGCCTGGGAGAAACTGTTCGATAGATATAATATATTAGAACAGATTGAGAGCAAGGGGAAATTTGTCATCTCGGCTAATCAAATCAAAGAAGAGAGAGAGCCTAGATTAATGACGAAATTTGATCATCACATCAACTTACCTAAAATATTTTTAAAAAATAAATTAGCAATTTTGCCAATTACTCGTGGCGATTATGCTATCGGACACTTTGATGTTTATCATCAGTTTGAAGATGAGAAAATGGATATAACAAGGGTACAACTTCCAGACTATGTACAAAGCTTAGATGTTGATAATATTACTAGTGAAGCGATGGCACTCAATGCGGCTGTTGCTTCTGGTATTATTGCTGAATTTTTAGAAGAAGAACAAAGTAAGCTTGTGTCGACTGTTTCAGGGCGTATGAGTTCTGGCTCATTCTCTTTTCATGTTAATCATGTTTATAAGGCAGAACCGAATTACTGCCTTCAAGTTAATAGGTCTCAAATTGAAATTGATGCAGCATATGAAGGAATTAATTTTTTGTCTCTGTTTGAGGCCAAAAGAGATCTTGCAGATGATTTTTTAATCAGACAGTTGTATTATCCATTTAGACTCTGGAAAGAAAAAGTTAGTAAAGAAGTCAAGACAGTTTTTTTAGTGTATTCAAATGGTATTTATCGCATTATGGAATATGCATTTGAAGATATAGACAATTATAACTCCTTGCATTTGGTGAAACAACAGAGGTATTCAATTGAGGATACAACTATTACCATGATGGATATTCAATCTGTTTTAAAAAATGCGGTTTCAGAACCAGAACCAGAACCTGATAACATTCCATTTCCGCAAGCGGATAGTTTCGAAAGAGTCATAAATTTATGTGAACTTATCAAATCAAGCAACGAGGAACTTACTAAAAATAAAGTTACCGCGAATTACGCATTTAACGAACGGCAATCCGATTATTATACTAATGCAGCACGATATCTAGGCTTAATTGAAAAAACATATAATGAGAATCGCGAACCTGTATATACCCTGACTTCCAAAGGGATGTCAATTTTGACTTCCAATTTTAAACGGAGACAACTTGAATTTTGTAAGTGTATATTGCAGCATTCCGTTTTTGCAAATGCATTAACTAGATATTTAAAAACTGGTATTATGTTGACAAAATCGGATGTTGTTCAGTTAATGCAGGAGGCCAAGATTAAGGGAATTGATGAAGAAACAATGCGACGTCGGTCACAGTCTGTACTTGGGTGGATTAGCTGGATTGTTGCTCTTAATAATGAGACTTAAGCATTAATGTATTGGAAAAGATAAATGAGTTTTGACACGCAAAGAATATTGAAAGGCTTAATGTCTGAAGAAAGCTTGTATACATGAAACAGATTACTGCTCTTCTTTATCATGATTTCACCGCTCTGGATGCGCTGGGGCCGCTGGAGGTGCTGGGGAGGCTTCCCGGCTATGAAATCCGGTATGCTTCTCTTTTCGGCGGCCCGGTGTCTAATGAGAAGGGCCTGGTAGTGATGACGGAGGCGCTGTCTTCTCCGGGACCCGGTGATATCCTTCTCATTCCCGGCGGTATGGGAAGCCGGCAGCTGGTGCTGCAGGATGATTTTCTTGCCGCTCTTCGTAAGGCGGCTCTGGAATCGACGCTGGTGATGACGGTGTGTACCGGTTCTGCCCTGGCGGCGGCAGCAGGGCTTTTAGACGGGCTTCATGCCACAGGAAATAAGAAGGCCTTTGACTGGACCATGTCCATGGGGAAAAAGGTGCTCTGGCAGCGGGATGCCCGCTGGACGAGGGACGGGAAGTTCTACACTGCCGCCGGCGTGTCTGCCGGAATAGATATGGCCCTGGGATTTGTGGCGGATCATTTTGGTAGGGAAAAGGCCTTTTCCATTGCAGAGGGCATGGAGTATGGCTGGAATGAAAGGGCCGAGGGTGGCTGGTGTTTTAAGAAACAGGGGAAATAGGAGAAGTTTTCGGCGCTTTTTCTTTTATAAAAAACAAAAAAATAAAATAGATTACATAAAAATGCGAGCTGCGGTATACTTTTACATATGGGATGTTACATATTTCAAATTTTTCAGAAAAAGAGGGATAGGAATGAACGAAGAATTGACCAGGCAGTTCCTCAATGCCTGTCATGAATCGCGCCGGATCTGTGAGCTGCTGCCGGATCTGCCGCCCCGCATTAAGCCGCGGCATATCCGCATTATTGACTGTATTTATCAGCTTCATCAGAAAGGAGGGACGGTTCGTGTCAGTGATGTGGCGGAGGCCATGAACAGCACCATGCCGTCTATTACGAAGCTGGTGAATGAACTCTGCGCCATGGAGGTGGTGCGGAAAAGGCAGGGGCGCAGTGACCGCCGGGTCTTTACGCTGACCCTCACGGATCTGGGGAAGCATTACTATGATGTGTATGTGACCGGCTTCCAGGGCTGGCTCTGCCAAGAAATGCAGGATATACCGGAAGATGATATAAAGGCCATGGTTGCCATGGTAGGGAAGGTAAAGAACATTCTGCTGAAAGCAAGGGCGGAGTATGGCCCCTTGAAATAGGAAATGAAAACACGGCGGCATGCCGTGTTTTTTTTATGTGACTTTAAGGAAATATTGATTCAGGGAATGGGCTTTTATCCCATTTTCTGCGGCCTGTATGCCGGAAGGGCCCGCAGTCTGGGGGGGGGTATACTTTGCACTGCATAAAAAATCAGGAATATAAGCAGAAAATGATTTAATCAGTGATTTCGTGAAAATTTACGAAATAAGGGAATTGTGGTATACTACAGAGGCAAGTTAATTACCTGAGATAACCATAAGCAGGCGGAGGCAGTGTACTTGGTATCCTCACGGTGCATTTCTTCTTTGCCCCTGTGGTACTATTTTTTATTTCTGCGCCCGCAGGGCCCATCCAACCTGAACATCTTAAGAAGTCATTTTCCCCGAATCTTTCCCGCCGGCCGGTATGTATCGGCAGAGGAGCCACTATCTCCATGTACCGAGATCCTTCACTACGTTCAGGATGACCGGTGGGAGGCGGGAAAGCCCTTGCGCGCAGCAAACGCAGCCCTTCTGCGCAACCTGCGGGCCCTGTGGGCCCGTCCCCTCCCCTTTTTTTCTGCCTGGCAGCACCGGAGGCACAAAGGCAAATCTCGTAACGTCCTTGCCTACCCCTGAAAGGGGTGGGTGGCGAGCGCAGCGAGCCGGAAGGGGTCAGCCGCAAAGCGGCCTATATAATTCATTGCCCGGCAGGGCAATCCACAACCCTCAGCGTCCATAGGATGGGGAGAACCTTCTGAACCCGGGCCGCCAAGCGGCCCACTATTATGAAAGGAAGCGATTGTATGCAATTTGAACGGCGCCTGGACAGGCGGCTGATTTTTTCTATCATTGCGGCAGGGATACTGTCTTTTACAGGCGTGGTTATCGAGACGGCTATGAATGTGACTTTCCCTTCTCTTATGAAGGAGTTTGGAATTTCCACTTCCCTGGTACAGTGGATTACCACCGGGTACCTGCTGGTGCTGGCGGTGGTGATTCCCACCTCCGGGTACTTGAAGGAGCGGTTCCCCATGAAGGGGCTCTTCTTAACGGCGGCAGGGCTTTTCATTCTGGGAACGCTTCTTGGCGCCTGGTCGCCGGATTTCCTTCTTCTCCTTCTGGGACGGCTTCTCCAGGGGGCCGGTACGGGCATCGTCCTGCCCCTCATGTTTAATATCATTATGGAGCAGGCACCGCTTAACCGGCTGGGTGTCATGGTGGGGGCAGGCATGCTGGTGTGCGCCCTGGCACCGGCGGTGGGACCTTCCATCGGCGGGTATATTGTGAGCCTTTTCGGCTGGCGCATGATATTCTGGGCGGTGCTTCCGCTGCTTCTGATTTCCTTTATGGCAGGCGGCCTGTCGGTGCGCCAGTCTTCGGAAATCCGCATCCGCCCCTTTGATACGGGCGGCCTTCTGTACCTGGCCATTTCCTTCACCTGCCTTCTTCTGGGACTCACGGATCTGGGAAAGGGGAAAATCACGGTGATGGCGGCCATTCTCTTTGCAGGATTTCTGCTGGCCCTCTTCCTTTTCAGGAACCATGAAATCAGGTGCATGGAGCGGGGCGGCCGGCCTCTTCTCAATATCCGCGCCTTTGGAAACCGGCCCTTCGTGCTGGGGGCTCTGGGGCTCTCGCTCCTCCAGTTCATCTGTCTGGCTCTGGGCTTCCTTATCCCCAATTTCTCCCAGATTGTCACAGGGGAAAATGCCTTTGCCGCCGGCTGTATCCTTCTGCCCGGCTGTGTTCTGGGCGCCCTCTTTGCGCCGGTGTCAGGTCGGATTTATGACCGCTTCGGCGCCAAAAAACCGGTGCTTCTGGGAAGTGTCTTCCTGATTTTCTCCCTTGTCCTGTTCAACAGTACCCTTTCCTTCGCTTCCACCGGGGTGCTTATGGGGTGCTACCTCTTCTTCGCCGCCGGCCAGGGGCTGTCCGTAGGAAATATCCTCACCTACAGTCTGTCCGTGCTGGATAAATCCATGAAACCGGACGGGAATGCCATCTGCAATACGCTGCAGCAGCTTTCCGGCGCCGTAGGCACTGCCGTGGCGGCGGCCCTGGTTTCCGCCGCCCAGCTGGCGCTTCCTTCCGATTTCGTCCACGCCACCGCTTCAGGCACCGCCGAGGCCTTCCTGCTGCTCCTCGTGCTGGGGGCTCTCCAGTTTGCCGCCCTCTTCTCCTCCTTTCGGAAAGAGGAAAGGGGGGAAAGACGGGAGACCGTAGAAGAGAGACGATAGACCGCTGTCTGCTTACCGCTTGCCGCTGAGTAGTTTTTCTGCCGAATGGGTCATGGGCGGCAGGTTATGCAGCTTTTCTGCACAACCTGCGGCGGAGCCGCGCCCCTTCTTTAAAATTTGCGCCTGTACAGGGCGCAACCACCCTTTGAACCTTTTGAACCCGGAGCCGCTCTGCGGCTCCCTTTTCCGCCACCTTTCCCTTTTCCCGAACATGTAGTATAATGTAAAAGTTATGTGAATTTCACAAAGGCCATGATGGTCGGCGCTTTTTCTGCCGGAATATAGGAATTTCCGGCAGGGCGTTTTTTCATGTGTGGAATTCATAATCCGGCAGGAAACGGGTGTCAGCCTGCCGCTATAATGGGAAATCGGAGGAAAGAAGAATGGAAGAGAGAGACAGCTTTAAATCCCGCCTGGGATTTATCCTTGTCAGCGCAGGCTGCGCCATCGGTATCGGCAATGTGTGGAAATTTCCTTACGTTACCGGCGAATACGGCGGCGCGGTTTTTGTGCTTTTTTATTTGCTTTTTCTGGTGCTGCTGGGGATACCGGTGGTAACCATGGAACTGGCGGTGGGCCGGGCCAGCCACAAGAGCGCCATGCGGGGCTTCGAGGCCCTGGAGCCGAAGGGCAGCCGTTGGCATATCCACGGCTGGGTATGCCTTCTGGGGAGCTTTATCCTCATGGTGTACTACACCACCATTTCCGGCTGGATGGTGGATTATTTCGTCCGTTTTCTGAACGGCTCCTTCAATGGCCTTTCGCCGAAGGCGGTGGCCGCTTCCTTTGATGCCATGGTGGCCAATCCCTTTGAAATGATGATTTTCATGGGCATCAATGTGCTGGTGGGATTTCTGGTGTGCGCCGGAGGAGTAGCCAAAAGTCTGGAAAAAGTAACGAAGTGTATGATGCTGGGGCTTCTGGGGCTCATCGTGATCCTGGCGGTGAACAGCATTCTGCTGCCCGGGGCCGGAAAAGGGCTGGAGTTCTATCTTCTTCCCGACTGGAACAGAGCGGTGGAGGCGGGCCTTGGCAATGTGGCAGCCGCTGCCATGAACCAGGCTTTCTTCACCCTTTCCGTAGGCCAGGGCTCTATGGAAATCTTTGCCAGCTACATGAGCCGTGACCATTCCCTTACTGGGGAAGCGGTGCGTATCACGGCGCTGGATACATTCGTAGCCCTTCTGGCAGGCATGATTATATTTCCTGCCTGCTTCGCCTTCGGCGTAGAGCCGTCGGAAGGGCCGTCCCTTATTTTTGTGACACTGCCCAATATTTTCATCCATATGCCCATGGGTCAGCTCTGGGGCGCCCTTTTCTTCGTATTCATGACGTTTGCCAGCTTCTCCACCGTGACGGCGGTGTTTGAATCCCTCATCGGAAACTGCATGGACAACTTCCGCTGGAGCCGCAAAAAGGCGGTGCTGGTGCTGCTGCCCCTGGTCTTCTTCGGCAGCATTCCCTGTGTGCTGGGCTTCAACCTCTGGTCTGGCGTCCACCTCCTGGGCGGGCGGGGCATCCTGGATATGGAGGACTTCCTGGTCAGCAGCCTCATCCTCCCCGGCGGCTCCATCGTTTTCGCCCTTTTCTGCGTAACAAAATACGGCTGGGGATTTGATAACTACCTGAAGGAAGTCAATACCGGGGAAGGCATGAAAATGCCCCGCTGGATTTGTCCCTACTTCAAGTACGTTCTGCCTCTGCTGATTTTCATTATCCTGGTCAAAGGTCTCATGTGACATGGCGGTATAGTGTACTCGTGTTTTTCTGACAGGAAATCGAATGAAAAAGACGCTCCTCTGCGGGCGTCTTTTTTGTGGGTACAATTTGCGGCGCTTCCCACAGGTATCACCTTCCTTATATGCCATCTATGAAACACTGGATGGTGTAATTATACGGAATACTCATACTAACATGACTTGGTTTCCAAATCAGGCAGGCGGTGTTATAGTAGAGGAAGCGGGCCTGGAGGCTTTCCGGGCTTATCATTTCATTGAGGAGGCAGAAAAATGGCGAATTACAATCCTTACGAAAACATGCTGGACGTGCTGGACAGGGCGGCCGAAGTGCTGGGTTACAAAAAAGAAGACTATGCTTTTGTACGGTACCCGGAACGGGAGCTTACGGTCAGCATTCCTATCCGCATGGATGACGGGCATGTAGAGGTTTTCTCCGGCTACCGGGTGCAGCATTCCACTGCCCGGGGCGCTGCCAAGGGAGGCATCCGTTTCCATCCCCAGTCCGATGAAAACGAAGTGAAGGCCCTGGCTGCCTGGATGACCATTAAGAATGCCATCGGCAATATTCCTTACGGCGGTGCCAAAGGGGGCATCCGGGTGGATCCTCACAAGCTGTCCTCGCGGGAACTGGAGCGCCTCACCAGAGGCTATGTAAGGAAGATTTATCCTATCATCGGGCCGGATAAGGATGTGCCGGCGCCGGATGTGAATACCAATGGCCAGATCATGGCATGGATTGCCGATGAATACGCCGCCCTTTCCGGCAGCTGGCAGCCCGGCGTGGTGACAGGCAAGCCCCTTTCCACCGGCGGTTCCCTGGGAAGAAATGAAGCTACCGGCCGGGGACTCCTTTTCACATTGAAGACCTGGTGTGAAAAGAGTCATAAGGACATCGGCAGCCTCACCATGGCAGTGCAGGGCTTCGGCAACGTAGGCTCCGTAGGTGCCCTCCTCATGCACCAAGAAGGGGTAAAGATTACCACCATCGGCGACATCAACGGCACCTGGCACAACCCCAAGGGCCTGGACATCGAAGCCATGTACGTATACGCCAATTCCCACGGCCGTTCCCTGAAGGGCTATACCGAAAGCGGCGCGGAAATCATTCCGGACAGCGAGCTCTTCAGCCAGGACGTGGATGTGCTCTTCATGGCGGCTCTGGAAAACCAGCTCAATGCAAACATCATGGAAAGAGTAAAGGCACCCCTCATTCTGGAAGGCGCCAACGGACCCACCACAGAAGAGGCGGATACCTATTTCGAAAAGAAGGGCATCGAAGTTTTGCCTGACGTGATGAGCAACGTAGGCGGCGTAGTGGGCTCCTATTTCGAATGGGTGCAGAACCGCACCGGCTACTACTGGACCGAGGCGGAATATAACGAAAGACTGGCAAAGAAAATGCGCGAAGCCTATGAAGACGTATACGCATTAAAGGAAAAATACCACGTCACCTACCGCCTGGCCGCCTATATGCTGGCCCTGCAGCGGGTAGTGGAAGCACAGAATACCAGAGGATTTTTAGGATAAAAGGGAAATCGGAATAAAAGAGGTCTCCTGCCGTATACAAAGGACGTAGGCAGGAGGCTTCTTTTAGTGTCTGCGTAACGTGATATAATCGGGAGAGAAAACAAAAGGATTTTTGAAGGCTGATGAGACAGGCTGTGGATTTTCTCTGGAGGCGCTTCCCCTGGAGACACAAAAGCCAATCCCGTAACGTCCTTGCCCACCCTGCCTAAGGGGTGGGTGGCGAGCGCAGCGAGCCGGAAGGGGTCAGCCGAAGGCGGCCTATATAATTTATTGCCCGGCAGGGCAATCCACAACCCTCAGCGTCCAAAGGACGCTGTTAAACCTAAGAACCTTAAAAATCTTTTTAAATCATAACCCTTCTACACAACCTGCCGCCGAAGGCGGCTACAACCTTCGGGCCCGAAGGGCCCGCCCCCCTTTGGTGGCTGCGTCACCACAACCCTCAGCCCGAAGGGCTGTCAAACCTAAGAACCTTTCGCGCCCTTTGGGCGCAAAACCCTCTGAACCCGGGCCGCAAAGCGGCCCTATATAAAGGAGAAAAAATATGTTTATCATCGGATGTCATTTATCTGTTTCCAAAGGCTTCCTGGCCATGGGGAAAACCGCCACGGCCCTGGGAGGCAATACGTTCCAGTTCTTTCCCAGGAATCCTAGGGGCGGCCAGGCCAAGCCTCTTATAGAAGAAGACGTGGCCGGCCTTGCCCGGTGGATGGAGGAGCACCGCTTCGGTCCCATCCTCTGCCACGGTGCCTACACCATGAACGGCGCCTCCACGAAGGACAGTGTGCGGGAGTTTGCCAGGACTGCCATGAGGGAAGACCTGGCCAAGACCGCCCACCTGCCCTGCTGTATGTACAATTTTCACCCCGGCGCCCACCTGAAGCAAGGCGTGGACAAGGCGGTCACACTCATTGCGGACATGCTGAACTACGCCATGGACCAGGAAGAGCTGCCAAAGTATGTGCTCCTGGAAACCATGGCCGGCAAAGGCACAGAGGTAGGCCGTACTTTTGAAGAGCTGGCGGCCATCATGGACAGGGTAGAGCGGAAAGACCGTCTGGGAGTATGCCTTGACACCTGCCACGTATACGACGGCGGCTATGACATAGTGAACGACCTGGGTGGCGTGCTCCGGCATTTCGACGAAGTCATCGGCCTTCCCCGCCTCCATGCCATTCATCTGAACGATGACAAGAATCCCCTGGGAAGCCACAAGGACCGTCACGAGAAAATCGGGGAAGGCACCCTGGGCCTTGACGCCATCGCCCGCATCATCAACCATCCCCTGCTCAGGAACCTTCCCTTCTATTTGGAAACGCCAAACGAGCTTCCCGGCTATGAAAAGGAAATCGCATTGCTGAAAGGGCTTCGGAAAGATTAGGGAAGCGCTGATTAAATCG
>DCJJ01000038.1:0-141 GCA_002320515.1 Dialister sp. UBA1703
CCAGTGAAACAGAGCCGAGAAATCTCCCCCAAGAAAGGTGCCTTTTGGCGCTCTTGAGATGATCGGTAATAAATAACGATCGGCAGGAAATAGCCACTACGCGTAGAGGCGATAGCAGTTAGGGA
Source organism: Dialister sp. UBA1703 (assembly GCA_002320515.1). Lineage (GTDB taxonomy): Bacteria > Bacillota > Negativicutes > Veillonellales > Dialisteraceae > Dialister. Next base: position 126 of record DCJJ01000038.1, read on the forward strand.
AGCGCTGATTAAATCA
>DCJJ01000038.1:245-5921 GCA_002320515.1 Dialister sp. UBA1703
TTAATCAGTGCTTCCCTAGAACCCTCGGGGCGGCAGCCCCGTCAAACTTCGCCTGCATAGCAGGCGTCAACCCTGGCCGCACAGCGGCCTCTCCTTACTCCCCTTTCACTTCCCTGTACATTTCATCCATAAACCCGTCCATCCATTTCATTTCATCGCCGGCCATGCCTTTTTTGTTAATGCTCATTTTAGCTATGGTGCCGGGGAGGAGGCGGATGTAGGGGAGCATGGTTCTTGGAAGTTTCATGGGATTCCAGCCATGCATGGGGTCTTCGTCCGCCCAGGTAATGACGAAATTGGTGCCGCCGTCCATAATGCTCCCGATGCCCAGATGTCTGGCTTTGACACGGATGTGGGAGATACGGAAGAGTTTTTCCACCGGCACCGTGGGAGAGCCGTAGCGGTCCACCACTTCGTCGATGAGGTCGGACAGTGCCTTCTCGTTTTCCACAGAGGCCAGGCGGCGGTAGATTTCCATTTTCTGTTCTTCATTGGAAATATAGCCGCCGTCCAGATAGGCATCCTGGCGGAATTCGATGGTGGTATTGGGCAGTTTCTTCGGCAGGGGCCTGTTTTCTCTTTTGGCCCGGAGCCGTTCCACCGCTTCTTCCAGCATAGTGCAGTAGGTGGCAAAGCCTACGCTGGCAATGTTGCCGTGCTGGGCGGCGCCCAGCAGGTTGCCGGCGCCGCGGATTTCCAGATCCCGCATGGCCACTTTGAAGCCGCTGCCCAGTTCTGTGAATTCGCGGATAGTGTCCAGTCGTTTTTCCGCCACTTCCGAAAGGATCTTCCCCTTCCGGTAGAAGAACCAGGCCCTGGCGATTTTTTCAGACCGCCCAACTCTCCCTCTCATCTGGTAAATCTGGGAAAGGCCCATGCGGTCTGCGTCATAAACCAGCATGGTGTTGGCGTTAGGCTGGTCCAGGCCGTTTTCGATGAGGGTGGTGCAAAGAAGCACGTCGTACCGTCCTTCGTAGAAGTCCACCATCACCTTTTCCAGCTGCCTGCCTTCCATGCGGCCGTAGGCCACGCCGATGGTAATATCCTCGGGAAGGATGCTTCTTAAATGGTCCAGCATGGCGCCCATGGTTTCGATGCGGTTGTATACGAAATAGGTCTGCCCCCCTCTTTCCCTTTCCCGGAGGATGGCGTCCTTTACAATGGCGTCATCGTATTCCGTCACATAGGTCTGGATGGCGTGTCGGTTGGAGGGAGGGGTGGTAATGGTAACCATGTCCCTCACCCCTGTAAGGCTCATGTGCAGGGTGCGGGGAATCGGGGTGGCCGACAGGGTGAGCACGTCGATGCCGGAGGACCAGGATTTCCATTTTTCCTTCTGCACCACGCCGAACCGCTGCTCTTCATCCACCACCAGAAGGCCCAGTTTCCGGCAGGTCACCTTTTTGTTCAGCACCGCATGGGTGCCGATGATCACATCCACCTCGCCGTCCTTCATTTTGCGAAGGATTTCCTTCTTTTCCTTCAGGGTGGTGAAACGGTTTAAAAGGGCCAGGTTCACGCCGAACTGTTCCATGCGCTCCTTGAAATTTTTATAATGCTGCTGAGAAAGGACAGTGGTAGGACAGAGCACCATGGCCTGGTAGCCGCTCATAACGCATTTGAAGACTGCCCGCATGGCCACTTCCGTTTTGCCGAAGCCCACGTCGCCGCAGAGGAGCATGTCCATAGGAACAGGCCGCTCCATGGCCTTCTTGATACCGTCGATGGCGGTGAGCTGGTCTTCCGTTTCCACAAAGGGGAAGGTGTCTTCAAATTCCCTCTGTTCCACGCCGTCTTTGGCAAAGGCAATGCCTTTGGTGATTTCCCGCTTGGCGTAAATATCCAGCAGCTGCTCCGCCAGTTCTTCAATGGACTTTCTGGCTTTGGACCGGATTTTTTCCCAGTGGGCCTCCCCCATTTTGCTGAGCACCGGCGTGCCCCCTTCGGGGCCTATATATTTTTCCAGGGTGGAAATCTTTTCCACCGGCAGGTACAGCTTATCATTTCCTGCATACTGGATGGCGATATAGTCACGGTGCACGCCGGAAAGTTCTATGGTTTTAATGCCCAGGTACTTGCCTATGCCGTGCACGTCCTGCACCACATAGTCTCCCACGTTGAGGTCGGAGAAATAGCGGATCTGCCGTCCCCTGCCGGCGCCTCTTACTCGCCGGATTTTCTGTTTCCCCAGCACATCGCCGGCAGTGAGCACTGCCAGCTTGTCCTCTGCCATTTCATAACCTTCGGACAGGACGCCGTGGATAAGGTGCACCGCAGAAGGCATGAGTTCTTCGGAAAGAGGAATGTCATATTCCTTCAATATGCCCTTTAACTCCTCTTCCTCCGAAGCCCGGGGCACCACAAAGAGCACCTTCCACTCCTTCTTCAGAAGAGCCTTCAGGTCTTCGATGAAAATAGGAATCTGCCGCTGGTAGTTGGTCATGGACTGGCCCTGCCAGCTGTGCACTTCCGGCGAGAAATCATCCAGGGAACGGTTCAGGAGGGAAAGGATGATTTCCCGGTTTCCCTTCCTTCCCCTGACCGCCATGTCATGGAAAGAAAGGGCCCTTTTCCTGTTTTCTCTTTCTTCCTTGAAGAAACGCTTCAGCCCCTCTTCTCCCCTTTGCGGTTCATCATAAATAATGAGTCCCTTATTAAGATAATCGAAAAGAATGCTGTCCTTTTCTTCCTTCAGGGAAAGGGGAAGGATCATGACCTCCTTGAAATTTTCAATAGACCGCTGGCTGTCTTCATCGAAGGAACGGAGACTGTCGATTTCATCGCCGAAGAATTCCATGCGCACCGGATGGGTTTCACTTACCGGAAATACATCTACAATGTCGCCGCGCACTGCAAAATGGCCGCAGCGCTCCACCTGGTCCACCCTTTCATATCCGGCGGATACCAGTTTTTCTAAAAGCTCTTCCCTTTCTATTTCCTGTCCCAGGGCAAAGGACAGGGCATGGTCTTTCAGAGCCAGGGGGCCCACAATCTTCTGGGCTGCTTCCACAGAGGACGCCAGAATCACCGTCTTTTTCCTGTCCATAAGCCTGGAGAGTGCCTGCATGAAGTCCCGCTGCCTTTCCATGCCGGAGAAGGTGACATTGAAACCGGCCTCTTCCACCAGGGGGAAGGGATGCACTTCAAAATCCGGCGCAAAAAAGGCCAGATCCTCTTCCCAGCGGAAAATGTCCTTCTGCTCCGGCACCACAATCACCGCCTGCCCAAAGCTGCGAAGAAGGGAGGCTGCCAGAAGCGCTTTCTGGGAACCGGAAATACCGGTCATCATGTGGGCTTTCTTTCTGCCTCCCAGAAGATTCTTTACCCTTGGCTCTAAATCTTCCACCAGGGAAGGACCTGTATGACTGTCCATTTCAAAAGTCTTTCTTTCCCCCGTCAGGGCCTCCTTCACTGCTGATAAGGAAGGTGTATTTTCACTCATTTCCTGCCTCCTTTCTCTCATTCATCTTCACCAGGTCTTTATATCCCTCAAGTTCCAGAATCCGTGCATGGATTGTCTTCCCCTCATAGGTAAAGGAGGGCAGAATTTCTTCCATGGGAACAAGCACAAAAGGCCGCTCCCAGAAATACGGATGCGGCAGACGGAGGAATTCCGTTTCCCTTGTGCAGTTCTCACTGTAAATCAAGTCCAGATCCAGGGTACGGGGCCCCCAGTGGACCTTCCTTTCCCGTCCGAATTCCTTCTCTACCTGAAGGAGGAGAGCCATGAGCGCCTCTGCGCTCCCTTCCCATTCCACCAGTGCGGCGGCATTGATGAAATCGGGCTGGTCCCTCTTCCCCCAGGGTTTTGTCCTGTAAAAGGAAGAGACCTTCCTCACCGTAAGTCCCTCTTCCCTGGAAAGCCTTTCCACAGCTTCCTTCAGTATACGAAGGGAATCCCCCATATTGGATCCCATTGCCATAATATATGTATTCATGTGTTTAAGAAAAGGAGTCTTCCTTTTCTGTCATTTCCTTTCCGCAGAGAGCGTCACCGATACATCCTCCAGAATGCCGGGGATGGGAGAACCGGGCTTGTGAACCGTGGTAATCACCTTCATCACCAGGGGAAAACCCTCCATAATGTCCTCATTAATCACCCCTGCCAGCCTTTCCAGCAGTTTGTAGGGGCCCCCTTCCGCTCTCTTCTTTACCATTTCATAGACAGCCACATAATTCACCGAATCTTCCAGTGCATCGGATTTCCCCACCTTTGACAGGTCAAGATCCATTTCCACATCGATGTAGAAACGCTGTCCCAGCTTTGTCTCCTCCGGCTCATCGCCATGGTAGCCGAAAAAGGCCATCCCCTTCAAGTCGATATGATCCATGTCATTCTCCTTCTTTATGGAAAAGGCGGAGAGCGTCCCACACCTTAAGCTCCCGGGCCGTGGTCTTCACATCATGCACACGGTAAATGGTGCAGCCCTTTTCCGCGCCCCACAGGTTCACCGCTGCCGTACCTTCATCCCTTTCAGCTGCGTCGGTATCAAGAATGGCGCCGATGAACCGCTTGCGGCTCACCCCCAGAAGCCAGGGGCAGGGGAAGGCCAGCGTGAGCTCATCAAGCCGCGTCAGGATTTCCATATTCTGCTCCACATTCTTCGAAAAACCGATGCCCGGATCCAGGATGATATTCTCCGTCTTCACACCGGCAGACAGGGCGATTTCAATGGACTTATCAAAGAAATGCTTCAAATCCTCAATGATATCGTCCCCGTACTCCTCTGTTTCCTGGTTATGCATGAGAATCACAGGCACATCAAAGGCAGCAGACACTCTGGCCATGCTGCCGTCGTCATACTGGAAGCCCCAGATATCATTCACCATATGGGCGCCGGCAGACAGCGCCTTTTCCATGGTTTCATAATGATAGGAATCCACAGACACAGGCACCATGCTCACCTTCAGCACATCCGGAAGAAACTGCATGAGCCGCTCTGTCTCCTCCGCCGCCGTCAGCACCTGGTGGCCGGGACGGGTGGATTCCGCACCCACATCGATGATATCCGCCCCGTCCTTCACCATATCGGTAGTATGGGACACCGCCAGGGTATCAGAATTCCACTTTCCTCCGTCGGAAAACGAATCGGGCGTCACATTCAGAATCCCCATAACCAGGGACTTCTCCCCCAGTTCCAGAGACTTCCCATCCTTCCATGTATATCTGCGATGCTGTCTTTTCATTGATAATCCTTCTTTCAGGAAATAGAAAACGCTGATTCACCCCTATGAACCGGTTTTCTCCGTATCAAAAACATTACCCCCATTATAACACGGCGGGAAAAGAGAAAGAACCAACAAAAAAAGCGGCATACACCGCTTTTCTGTGCCAAGCCGCCATTGAGGAGTATGACAGCCCCGCAGTCCGATTGATAATCAGGGAAATAATCATCAATGAGACCGGATAGGATACACCCATCCCATGGCATTTCCTCCATGTAACCCTATTATACAAAATTTTTCACAAAAATCCAATAGGGGACTGAAAATTTTTAATGGGCCCCTTGGGCCCAAAGGTTCAAAAGGTTCAGAGGGGAAGGTTGACGGCCCTTCGGGCCGAGGGTTCTTAAGGTTCTTAGGTTTGACGAGCCCTTTGGGCCCGAGGGTTGTGGATTGCCCCACAGGGGAAACGACTCACTGGATTTCCGTGTCGCTGTCGCTTCCCTACAGCAC
>DCJJ01000038.1:5980-6463 GCA_002320515.1 Dialister sp. UBA1703
TTATGAAGTCAGCGTTACGTGCTTCCTTAGTGCCACCAGTGCTGCATGCCGGAGAGCCAGAGCCCCCTTCCTTTGGAAGGGGGTGTCGCCGTCAGGCGACGGAGGATAGCGGATTATCGTAAGGGGCGCGCTGATTCTGCGACTGAATCAGTGCGCCCCTCAAAAAGCCGAGGCCCTGAAAGGGCCTAAGATGTCTCATAGTGGCTTGGAGCTTTCTTCAAGTGTTCCTCAGGGCTCCGCCCAGCTCCTTTCTGAGAAAGGATCCTTACGTTACGGGATTTCCTTTATGCTGCATAAATCACGCTAAGCATGGCGGTGAATTGGCCACCTCCGGTGGCCCCCTATCCCGCTCCGCGGGACTTACCCAAAGGTGGTGGCTGACGCCGCCAAAGGGCAATGCCACTTAGTTAAGAAAAAATCCGAAAGCACATGTCATTTTGATGTGTGCTTTTTTCTTGCCTATTTTTTCTCCTGTTAACAATA
>DCJJ01000088.1 GCA_002320515.1 Dialister sp. UBA1703
AGGTTTGACGGGCCTGCGGCCCGAGGGTTGTGGATTGCCGCTGACGCGGCAATAAGTATAAAGCCAGCGTTACGGGGCTTGCATTTGTGCCACCATGACTCCCCCGTCATTTCGAGCGGTGGTATATGTCGGCATGAATCACATAGTTTCATGGAGCCGGTGAAAGGGAGCCGAGAAATCTCCCTGCAGAACGCTGCCTTGCAATCGGTCAGCCGACTAAAAGGAAGGCCTCTCTATATTTCTCTTTTCCCCTTGAGGTGGCAAGGGAACTGGAGTCACACCAGCGAACATAATTTGTAGGAGCAAAGCGACGCGCAAATTATTGTGAGTCGGTGATAGCCGTGCTGTAGGGAGCTGTAAGGTGCGTATTCTGCATAGAATACGCAAGGCCGGATAGGTTGGCGCCTGGCCTGCCCATAAAGGCGCTTTCCTTTGGCTATCCGGCCCGATGTCTGAGAATCCAGTGACACGCTTCCCTATGGGTGAAGTGCCGCGGAGCGGCAAAAGGGTGTACGAGGGTAAGAATAATTATGATACTCCTTCACCAGTTTGTGCTGGACCAATTTCGGCTGAGTTGGAGGTCCTATACAGGACCTCCACAACAGCGAAAAATCTTGGTACGCGCCGCCAATGACTCATCTGTCACTAAAAACCAGTCGGCGGAAATTGGCCGCCCGCTCTGTGGGCTGAGCCCCATGGCGGCTTGAACCCGGGCTCCTCCCCCTTTGTTTTCAGGAATACCGTATATCTGAAATCTGACCGTCCGATGTCCGATAGTCTCACCGCCTCACTTCCCCGCCTCCACGTATTGACGCCCGTAAATGTATGCGCTATACTGTCCCCGTACACATTGACCACGATAAATATAAGGAGGCTCCTATGGATAAAAAAGACGAACGGCTCCTGCTGCTGAAGGCCGTCACCGATGACAGCAGGCTCCGGATTCTGGAACTGCTCCGGCAGGGCGAGCAGTGTGCCTGCGTGCTGCTGGAAGGGCTCCATTTCTCCCAGCCCACCCTGTCCCACCACATGAAAACCCTCTGCGAGGCGGGGCTGGTGCAAAGCAGGAAAGAGGGGAAATGGGTTTACTACTCTTTGAACCGGGAAAAAGGGCAGGCCCTTGCCCGGATGATCCAGGAATTATTTCAAGTCACTTATACAGGAGATGATCATCATGCATGCTGCCGATAAAGAACAGGGCATCAGTTTCTTCCAGCGCTACCTCACCCTGTGGGTACTGCTCTGCATGGCGCTGGGCGTGGCCCTGGGCCATTTCCTTCCCGCCCTTCCCCGTTTTCTGGGCCGTCTGGAAATCGACGGCATATCCCTTCCCATTGCCATCCTCATCTGGGTGATGATTTACCCCATGATGATTAAAGTGGACTTCCGAAGCATCAGACAGGCCGGAAAGAACGGCAGGGGCCTGCTGGTCACCTGGGTGACGAACTGGCTCATCAAGCCCTTCACCATGTACGGCATAGCAGCCTTCTTCCTTTTCCACCTCTTCTCCGGCCTTATCCCCCATGCCCTGGCCCAGCAGTACCTGGCAGGCGCCGTCCTTCTGGGCGCCGCCCCCTGCACCGCCATGGCCTTCGTATGGAGCACCCTCACCCGGGGAAATCCGGCCTACACCGTGGTGCAGGTGGCCACCAACGACCTGATCATCCTCATCGCCTTTGTGCCCATTGTGAAATTTCTTCTCGGCGTTTCTGAAGTTTCCGTGCCCTATGACATCCTCTTTGTAAGCGTCTTCCTCTTCGTGGTCATCCCCCTGGCCGGCGGCATCCTCACCAGACACGCCATCCTCCGGAGCCGGGGCCAGGCCTATCTGGACAACATTTTCGTTCATAAATTCGACAACGCCACCACCGCAGGACTTCTCCTCACCCTGGTCATTATCTTCAGCTCCCAGGCCGGCATCATCCTTGCCAATCCCCTGCACATCCTCCTCATTGCAGTGCCTCTCACCATCCAGACCTTCCTTATCTTCTTCCTCGCCTACGGCGCTGCCCATCTGCTGAAGCTCCCCTTTACCATCGCCGCTCCTGCCGGCATGATCGGCGCCTCCAATTTCTTTGAACTCTCCGTAGCCGTGGCGGTGGCCCTCTTCGGCCCCTCGAGCCCCGCCGCCCTGGCCACCACTGTCGGCGTCCTCACCGAAGTGCCGGTCATGCTGACACTGGTCAGGATAGCCAATGCAACGAAAGGGTGGCTCCCTCATGAATCATAAACCGCTAGTAGCCTTTATCTGTACCCACAACGCCTGCCGCAGCCAGATAGCAGAAGCCCTGGGAAGAAAATACGGCGCCCGACTATTTGAATGCTGCTCCGCTGGAACAGAACCGGAAACTGCCATAGACCCCACCGCCCTCAGGCTCATGAAAAAACTCTACCATATAGATATGGAAGAAAAGCAGTTCCCAAAGTCCATTCATCAGATTCCCCGGCCGGACATCCTCATCTCCATGGGCTGCATAAAAGGCTGTCCGTGGATGGGCCACCCCTTCGACGAGGACTGGCAGTTGGAAGACCCTGCCGGAAAAGGAGAAGAAGCCTTTTTGTCCGCCATCCATGAAATCGACATGAAAGTGCAGGCTCTGGCAGAAAAATTGAAAAAGCGCTGATTTTCCCTGTCCTCCTGCTCCCGTTGACCATCCCCCTGGCCAAGCGGGGACGACAGCCGAAAGACAGAATGTCCAGGGAAGCACTGATTCATTCGCAGAATCGAATTTCATATGAATTTTTATCCAATGCAAGAATGAAATCCGTTAACGATTTAATCAGCGCTTCCCTAACCCGCTGACATCCGTTTCCCTGCGTTCCTAAATACAGGGAAACCGCCAGCGGCAGGGGCATTCACCCCTTCCTTGCACTCTCCGCCCTCCATTTGCTATGATATCCACATGAAATCCCATTTCATGAAAGGACATACCTATGACAGCAGACAGAAAGAAAGGCATCCTCTCCGCCTCCCTGGGTTCCATCTTCTGGGGCAGCAGCGGCATTGCAGGCCAGTTTCTTCTCATCAATAAGAATATAGCCCCTGAGTGGCTCACCTTTTTCCGGCTCCTTACCGCCGGATTTCTTTTGCTCCTTTTCTCCCGTTTCCTGCATGGAAATATCGGCGCCATCTGGAAGGACAAAAAGGACAGGAACACCCTCCTCATCTTCAGTATCTTCGGCATGCTGGGCACCCAGTACGGCTATTTCGCCTCCATCAGCGCCAGCAACGCCCCTACCGCCACCATTCTGGAATACCTCATGCCCATCCTCATCATCTTCTGGTACTGCCTGACCGAAAGACGGTGGCCCCGAAGGCGGGAAATTTTCTGCACCATCTTTGCCGTAGCCGGCACCGCCCTCATTGCCACCGGCGGCAGCTTCCGGAGCCTGGCCATTTCCGAAAAAGCCCTCTTCTGGGGCCTCCTCTCCGCCCTGGCCTGCGCCCTCTACACCGTGGCGCCGGTAAAAATCATCAGGAAATACGGCGCGCCTCTGGTGGTGGGCTGGGGTATGTTCCTGGCCTCCTTCTTCCTCATCCCCGTGGCAGCCTTCACCCCCTTCACCGGTGCGGTGGATATGCCGGTGCTCCTTTCCTTCGCCTATGTGGTCCTCTTCGGCACCATCTGCTCCTTCGTCCTCTATTTGGGAAGCGTGGCCTACATCCTCCCCACCGAAGCCAGCATTATCTCCGCCATCGAGCCTTTCTCCTCCATCCTCTTCGCCTTCCTCATCTTCCACCTCCTCATGAACCCCTGGCAGCTTCTCGGCATGGCCCTCATCATCCTGGCCGTAGGTGCCGTGGCAGGGAAATAAGGGGGGCGGAAGGACGCAAAGGGGCGCGGCTGGCGCCGCAGGTTATGGCCTGCTGACGCAGGCAGGTTGTGTAGAAGGGCCACGGAAAAAGGTTCTTAAGATTGACACCCGCTTTGCGGGCGAAGATTCTTAGGTTTGACGGCCCCTGTGGGGCCGAGGGCTGTGGATGGCCGCCTATCGGCGGCAATGATTATAAAGTCAGCGTTACGGAGCTTGCCCGGCGGGAAGTCTGGCGCCTGAACCTCCAAGCTTTCAGAAAATACGGCCCATCGGACAGTGGACAGCCGTCTCACTTCACACTTTTAATTTCATTAGGCCACTCACAATGACAGTCCATAAAAAAAGCACCTTTGGAATTTTCCAAAGGTGCTGATTTATCGTGGTGCGCTTGGGGAGATTCGAACTCCCGACACACGGTTTAGGAAACCGCTGCTCTATCCAGCTGAGCTACAAACGCATTAATTTTATTTTACAAAAAGAAAGGGGATTTGTAAAGAGATGGGATGAAATCAGGTCAGTGAGGGCGGCCCTTGCGGCCGAAGGCTATGGCCGCCTGGGAAAGCGGGAAATCTGTCGTCTGAAGTCTGAAGTCTGACGTCTACCTTCTATCTCCCACCATATCCCGGAACCGGTCTTTTTCTTTCCGAAGAGAGGCGAAGAGGCGGGCTCTGGCGCGGTAGTAGGCAGCGCGGCTCATACCGGTGCGGCCGGTGATGGTCTGCCAGCTGTCTCTCCGGAGGATGGCGGCGAGGAGTTTCCTGTCCTCCGGCGAGAAGGGGAGGCTTTCGGCGATTTTCCGCACCGCTTCCATGGGGTCCATTTTCATGGGCACCCTTTCATCGGGGATGTCTTCCAGTCCTTCCAGGGAGTGGACTTCGCTTCTGAACCGTTTGGCGGCGGTTTTGATGATGTCCCCTTTTTTCCAGTACAGGAGGCGGCGTATGTAGTAGGCGAAGTACACGCCTTTGGCGCTGTCGTAGGCTTTGACCCCTTTGAGGAAGGCCAGGGTGAGGTCCTGAAGCAGGTCTTCCCAGTCCAGTCTGGTTTCCCCTGCCACCAGTTTCCGGAGGAGGGGTTCGTATTTCTTAAGGAGGCGCATCATGGCCTCTTTGTCTCCCTGCCGGGCTTCCTGAATCCATTTCGTTTCTTCTTCATAATCATTTTCCTTTTTCATGTGCTGTCCGTTTCCGGCATGCCTTTTGTATTTCCGCGGCTGGTTTCAGCATAGATGAAATAGAAATCGAACGCAAGTTCTGCGCCGTGCCCTGCAATTTCCTTTTTTCTTCTTACAGGACCGGCAGGACGGAGGGGCGCCCTTAGGCAGGAGGGCAGGGGGCTTTCCCTTTTTGGGCTGAAACAGGGAGAAGGAGTTTTGAAATATCCATTTCCATGGTATGTGATGTATAATAGAAGTAAAGGAAGACCATTTGAAAGAGGTGATTTGGATATGGATAAAATTCATATTAACCTGGGGAAGGATTCCTATGACATCCTCATCGATTCAGGGCTGGTGCGGAAGGCAGGGCCGGCGATTCGTGACCTGACGGGCGCCGAGAAGGTGGCTGTCATCACGGAGGACGGCATCGACAAGCTCTACGGCATGAGCCTGGTGAAATCCCTGGAGGATGCGGGAGTGCGCGCCCAGATGATCGTGGTACCCTCCAGCGAGAAGTCCCGCACCCTGGGCATTGTGCGCCGGGTGTACGGCGCCCTGGTGGATTTCGGCCTTGGTTCCAGTGATGCCCTGGTGGCGCTGGGCGGCCGGGTGGTGGGCGATATTACCGGCTTCACGGCAGCCACGTACCACCGCGGCATTTCCTATATCCAGTTTCCCACGTCCGTGCTGTCCCAGATCGGCAGTTCCATCGGCGGGAAAATCACCCTGGATCTGGATATACCCGCCGGGAAAAATGTGGTAGGCACCTTCTACCAGCCCAAGGCGGTTTTCATCGACCCCGGCATGGCGAAGACCCTGCCCCGCCGCTATTTCCACAACGGCCTGGGGGAAGCGGTGAAGCTGGGCTGCGTGGCGGACAAGGCGCTGTTTGAGCTTTTCGAACAGGTGTCGTCGGATATGGATATTTACCGGATGCTGCCGGAAATCATCCGCCGCTGCTGCACCATCAAGGCCCGTTATGTGGAAATGGATCCTTTCTCCAAAGGGGAGCGCCGGATCCTGGACTTCGGCCACACCATCGGCGGCGCCATTGAGCGGTGCCTTCGGTATAATGATGCGGAAATCACCCACGGCGAAGCCACGGCCATCGGTATGTACCTCATCACCCGCCGTTCGGAGCTGGAGGGCCTCACCAAGAGGGGTACCACCTCCCGGCTGGAGTATGTGCTGAAATCCCTGTCCCTACCCATCGGCACCACCATTCCCTACAACATCCTCTATGAGGCAGTAAAGCATGATAAGAAAATCAAGGGCGATGTGATCCAGATCACCCTGATCAAGGAAATCGGCGAAGGTTTCCTCTACACCATGCCGGTGAAGGAACTGGGCCAGTTCTTGAAATAAGAAATCAAAAAAGAGCTGTGAAAAAATGATTTGCATTTTTTCACAGCTCCTTTTGTATACGTAAATTTCACGGAAATTGGCCAAATGACAGTCAGCTTCCTGCCTCTACGTCATTTCGAGCGATGCTGCATGT
>DCJJ01000096.1 GCA_002320515.1 Dialister sp. UBA1703
AAATGGCGCCGAAGGCGCCGTACCTCGCCAGCGCAGCGATACTATATAACTCCCGAGGGCGAGAGCCCGGAGCCCGCCTGTAAGGCGAAGCCGATCACAGGCAGAACCCTGGCAGCCCAGGGCCGAAAGGCCCGGCGGCTGGCTCAACCCTCACGCCCGTAAGGGCGTGTCAACCTTCGGGAATACCGGAAAGCACCGCGCCGGTCCCGATCCCGACCGCGCCGAGAGGCGCCTGAACCCTCAAGCCCGTCAGGGCTTGTCCATAACGGGTTTACCATTCTGTGTCATATTTCTTCTGCATATGTAATCCCCTCAATATGACGTATCTTCTGGATGAAAAGTTCGTGTTCCCCGTGGTGAGGGACTTTGACGGTGAGGGTCGCTGCAGGAGACATGACGGATTCTCTTCTTTTATAGATGCTGAAGTTATAGACTTTCACTCCCTTGTCCCGGAGTTCTGCAATCACCTGATGAATGGATGCCAGGTCTTTGAATTCAACGTAAAGGTCAAATTCCCGGGACCGGGCGCGGAGTTTCTTGTCCATGGGCTCCAGCACCCGAAGAATGAAAATGACAAAGAGAAGGGCCAGAATCGTGCCTTTGATAAAACCGATGCCTGCGGCAAGGCCAATGCCGGCACAGACCCAGAGGCCGGCGGCGGTAGTGAGGCCTTTTACTTCATTTCGCCCGGTCACAATGATGGTGCCTACGCCCAGAAAGCCGATACCACTGATGACCTGGGCACCCATGCGGGCGAGATCCGTATTGGAGGCAGGGAAGGTGCGGAGGATGAATTCGTTCACAATCATGGAAAGGGCGGCGCCGATGCACACCAGGGCATGGGTTTTGATGCCGGCGCCTTTGTTCTTATATTCCCTGTCCATGCCGATAATCACCCCTGCCAGGGTGGCCAGAAACAGCCTGGTGGCTATGCCTCCCATGGTCCAGGACTGGCAGAAATCGATAAATGCATCCATAATGCACCTCCTCTTCCATGTTATTTAAATGAATCGACTGACCGACGAAGGGCGGACAGGGCAGAGTACAGTTCTTTAAAGGGAGTGTCTACATCCTTTTCCGCCACCCAGCGGAAGAACCGTTCCCCCATGCGCACTTCGCAGCGGGTATACCGCTTGATGGGGCCGTACTTTTCCCGTTCCCAGGCATTGGTATTCACTTCCATGGACTTCGTATTCGTTACAAAGTGTGTCTGGGACAGGGTGAGAATAAAGGAAATGGATTTCACGAAATCATCCGCTACCTCCCTGGGAATCTCCCCCTTTGTCACCACCGGAAGACCGTTCCTCCAGTCGCTCCTTTCAAAGGTTTTCCTGGAGAAATCAAACACATAGTCAAACTGCCCGCCCTTCTCCACCAGGTACCCGTCGGTAACGGAAAAGCGGAATTTCATGCGTTCCATCTCCCTCTCTGCTTCTTCCGGGCTTACCCCAGCGGAGGGGGCGCTGTTTTCTATGCCTGCTTTCTTTGCTAAATCATCAAAATGGTATTCTGCCATGGATAGCTCCTTTCTTATGGACACGCCTGCGGCGTGAGGGTTGACGGGGCTTCGCCCGTGGATACGCCTGCGGCGTGAGGGTTGACGGGGCTTCGCCCCGAGGGTTGTGACCGCCTGATGGCGGCAGGTTGTATTCGCTTCGCTCAGGGGGCGACAGCGCCTGCGGCGCTGAGGGTGGTGGATTGCCCTTTGGGCAATGCTTATGAAGTCAGCGTTACGGGATTTACCTTTCTGTGTCATATGGCATGATAAGCATTCTGCTGAATTATCTGCCTTCGGCAGATACACCCCCTATCCGGCTGCGCCGGACTTCCCCCGCAAGCGGGGGCAGAACAACCCGTGCTTAAAGTAGAGCGACTTATGAGTACATGGCTTCGCGGAGCCTTGTAGTGCCCCCGCTTGCGGTGGCAAGGGAACTGGATTCGCAAGGAGCCGTAGGCGACTGAGAATCCAGTGACACGCTTCCCAGAGGGGCGGAAAGGTGGTGCCGTAAGGCACCAAAGGGGGAACTGCCGGAGTGGTAAGCACCGCCATGATACGCAAAGCTTCTGATGTCTGACATTCTGATGTCTAACCGTTATTTCTAACCTGCACTTCCCCAGAAAGGGGGCCGCCTGCTTCCTGCCTCTACGTCATTTNNGATGCTGCATGTAGTTATGGATGAAAATGCTTTTGTTTCTTTTGAGGCTCTGAGTCGAGAAATCTCCTGCCCCGATAAGGCTTGTATTATTGTGGAATGAGATTTCTCCACTCCGCTCCGCTGCGGTCGAAATGACGGTGAGGCGAATTAACATCTGTGTCATTTCTTCATTTTTCACAGCCTTCTATATTACGGGACTGGCCTGTCAGTGTCATATGACATGATAAGCATTCTGGTGATTAGCCGCTACGCGGCTCCCCCTTTCCGGCTGCGGCTTCCATGAAAAAAACAGCCCTCCCGCAGGAGAGCTGTTTTTTATTTCATAATTACCAGAGGCGGACAGCCGGTTTGGGGTCGCCGAAGCGGTGAATGGTGTCTACGAAACGGACGGTGCCGGTTTTGTAGCGGAGGACCAGGGTAGAGGTTCTTGCACCGCCGCCGAAGTAGCGGACGCCTCTCAGCATGGCGCAGTCGGTGATGGCTGTTTCGGAGAAGATGCAATCGTCGCCTTTGACCAGGTCATCAAGTGTGAGGACTTTGTTGGGATCATCAATGCCCATGGCATGGAGCCGTTTCACTTCTTCTTCCGTATGGGGAAGGAGTTTGGCCTGCATATCGCCGCCCAGGCATTTGAGGCCTACCGCAGAAAGGACGCCTTCCGGCGCACCGCCGGAGCCAAGTACCATGTGGATGCCGCTTCCCTGGATGCCGCAGTCGATGGAGGGGACTACGTCGCCGTCAGTGATGAGGCGGATACGGGCACCGGCCGCTCTGGCTTCGCGGATAATCTTTTCATGTCTTTCCCGGTCCAGAATGACAACAGTAAGGTCGGAAATTTCACGATCCATGGCATCAGCCACGTTTTTCAGGTTTTCAGTCACCGATGCATTGATATCGATGCGGCCTTTCGCACGGGGGCCTACGCAGATTTTCTGCATGTACATATCCGGTGCATGAAGCAGGCAGCCTTTGGGCGCAATGGCCAGTACGGCAATGGCGCCGTTCTGTCCCTTGGCTACCAGATTGGTGCCTTCCACAGGATCTACGGCAATATCCACTTCTTCTCCGCCGGCACCTACATGTTCGCCGATGTAGAGCATAGGCGCTTCATCGATTTCCCCTTCGCCGATGACTACGGTACCGGAAACGGGAGTCTTGGCAAACTGTTCATGCATGCCGTCCACAGCAGCCTGGTCAGCGCCTTCCTTATCGCCTACGCCCATGAGACGGCCGCTCCGAAGAGCTGCCTGTTCCGTGATTCTTACAAATTCCATAGAAAGTTGTCTGTTCATTGTATGCCTCCACAATAGTATACTTTCTCTTTCACAGTTGTTCTTATTGTATCACATTTAAAAGAAAAATGGAGTATACATTTATTATTTTTTTATTGGGGCCGCGAAGCGGCCCGGGTTCAGAAGGTTCAAAGGGTTGTGGAAAAAGGTTCTTAGGATTGACCGGCCTGACGGCCGGAGGGTTCTTAAGTTTGACGGCCCTTCGGGCCGAGGGTTGTG
>DCJJ01000106.1:0-2767 GCA_002320515.1 Dialister sp. UBA1703
ATGAATGAATCAGTGCTTCCCTATCTTCTATATTCTATATTTTATCTCCGCGTCCCAAAGCCCTTCATCCATCTCAAATCCGGCTTTTTTTCCGTCTTTCCTCTTCATAGGTATCCAGCACCCGGTTGAATTCCTCTTCCGTCAGTGCCTTCATGATTTCCCTTCTTAAGGCTGCCGCTTCAGGGAGGCCGTGGAAATAGCGGCTGGCATGGGCCCGCATTTCTCTCACCGCCACGTGCTCCCCCTTTTCCTCCACCAGGCCGTGAAGATGCTTCCTTGCCATGGCAAGGCGCATTTCATTGGCAGGCGGAGGAAGGATATTTCCCGTTTCCAGGTAGGCATTCACCGCCTCAAAGACCCAGGGATTCCCCCAGGCCCCCCGGCCGATGGCCACGCCGGCGCAGCCGGTCTCTTCCATCAGCCTTTTGGCAGTGGGGCCATCCACCACGTCCCCACTTCCAAAGACAGGGATAGAGACCGCTCTCACCACTTCCCCGATTTTTCCCCAGTCCGCAGTGCCCGTATAAAAATCTTCCCTTGTCCTTCCATGGACAGTAATAGCCGCGGCTCCTGCTTCTTCCACAGCCTCTGCCAGTTCCACGCAGTTTTCCGTTTCCCGGGACCAGCCAAGCCTCATTTTCACGGTCACCGGAACATGAACCGCCTCCACCATGGCCTTCACCACAGACGCCGCCAGGGGAATGTTCTTCATCAGGGCGGAACCGTCCCCGTTTTTCACTACCTTCTGCATGGGGCAGCCCATGTTGATGTCAATGATGTCGGCTCCCGCCTTTTCCATTTCCTTTGCGCCCAGGGCCATAATATCCGGGTCGCTTCCAAAGAGCTGGAGGGCCACCGGATGCTCGGTGGGATCAATTTTCAGCATGTCCTTTGTTTTTTCATTTTTATAGTAAAGTCCCTTGGCACTTACCATTTCCGCCGTGGTCATGGCAGCGCCCATACGGCGTGCAATGACGCGGTAAGCCAGGTCGCTCACCCCTGCCATGGGAGCCAGCACCGCCCAGCCGTCTAACTGTATCTGTCCGATTTTCGGTTTCTGTATCATAGGTCCTCCTGTATTCACATTGGATTATTTTACCACAGGACAGAAATCTTGAAAATGAAGGAAAAGGAAAAGCCGTGGGGAAATGATGACCCCTATAGATACTCCCTCTGTCAGAGGCCCATCGTCATTTCAGGCGAAGGAAAGGGATGCTATGAATCATAAGATACGATGGAGCCAATAAAAAGGAGCTGCCAGGAAATGATTACCATTTTCACAGCTCCCGTAAATCATCGTTCTGTGTAATTTTTCAGGAATGTCTTGATAAACCGTACCGGCCAGTCCAGTTTATCCACCGGCATTTTTTCATCCACCTGGTGGGCTTCACCCCAGCTTCCGGTCTTCACCCTTCCGGTAAAACGATAGATATTGTCACAGACCTCCGCATAATTTCTGGAGTCCGTGGCACCAAGCATGAGATTTGGAGCAATCACCGTGTCTTTTCCGTAAACCTCATGGATGGTGTCGGAAAGAAGTTTGAACATATCTCCCTTCACATCGCCAGCAGGCTTGGGATTTTCCGCAAAGGAAGCCTTCACCTTCACCCCCGCCGGCATGATGGATTCCAGATATTTCTTCACAGAGTCCACCGTATCTCCCTGCAGGATGCGGACGCTCATGGTGGCTTCTGCATGGGAGGGAAGCACATTGGCCTGGCTGCTTCCTTCTGCCATGGTGACGGCAAAGGTCGTATGGAGAAGGGCATCCATAATCCTGTCATGCTTCGCCAGTTTCACCAGTTTCTTCCAGTTTTTCTTCGGATGGCTTGCAATGGACTTCAGAGGTTCTTCCTGCAGCGGCGCCACCGCTTTCAGATGGGCCTTCACCAAAGGAGTAAGGCGGTAGGGCATAGGATGGGCTTCCACTGCCGCCATGGCCCTTGCCACGTCTCCCAGCACGGTGCCCCTGCCCGGTTTGCTGGCGTGGCCGCCACTGCCGTCTTTATAGGGCACAAATTCATTCGGCGCTTTTTCCGCCATGCCCACCAGAGCCAGAGGCGGCTTTTCTCCATTTCCTTCCTCCACATTGCCTCCTTCATCGAAAAGGCAGGCGAGATGGACGCCCTGTTCCTTCAGGTAAGCAGCCGTCAGTAGGGACCCCTTTTTGTCGGGTGTGCACTGCACCTCTTCATTATGTCCAAAGGACAAATAAATGTCGAAATCCGGCGCAAAGCCCTCTTCCAGAAGCTCTTCTACCGCATCCATTTCAGCAGTCAGCACGGATTTACAGTCTTCGGCACCCCTTCCCCAGAGGCATCCTTCATCCACTTCTCCTCCAAAGGGCGGATGACTCCACTGCTCCTCATGGATAGCAGGCACCACATCCTGATGGGCCATGAAAAGGACCGGCTCCTTCTTCGGATAATCCGATTTCCAGTGGAAGAGAAGGCTGGCCTTGCCAATCCTTGTAAGACTCAGCTTTTCAAAAATCAAAGGCCAGGCCTCCTGCATGTATTGATGGAGCCGGTCAAACTGAGCCCAGTCCGTGTGCTCATCATTTACGGAAGAAACGGTAGGTAACTGCACCACGCCCTTGAGATGGGCCATATATTTTTCAATCTTTGTATCCATGAAATCGACCTCCCTGAAATGAATGCTTTTTCTATACATTGTAACATGGAAAGGGCGCAAAATGGTCAAAAGCTGCAGGTGCAAAAGATTCAGAGGTTTCAGAGAGGATGGTTGACGGGGCTTCGCCCCGAAG
>DCJJ01000106.1:2806-5040 GCA_002320515.1 Dialister sp. UBA1703
GCATTGCATAAAAATTCAAGAATAAAAGCAGACAGTGATTTAATCAGCGCTTCCTTAGGGCGCAATTTTAAAGTATAATCTGCCCCACAGGTGGAAAGATTCCCTGTGCACCGGTTCGCGGCAAAAAATAAAATCAGCGTTACCTGTAGAAACGGGTTTTGGATTGAAATAACATCGGGAAAATTCTTATTCTGAATCATTTCTTTAATTCATAATCAGCACTTGCGTTTCATATTTGGCAATGCATATCGTTATTTCTCCTATTTTATTTTTCTATGTTTTCATATATAATATTCATTAGATGAGAGTAAAGGAAAGGTCCGGGGAGTGGCCACATAAAAATCCCCGGTTCCTGCCGATACTGCAAGCCATCTCGCAAAGATGAATCCATAAGAGCTCCGGATCCCAAGTCCGTTCGATGCGTTCTTAAGCTTCTGCCTCCCAAGGCTGGGGGCTTCAGGAAATATGGGTTAATGCTGTACGAACCGAATAGCCTGAAAGATCTCATCGTCAAGATGATTCAGACGAATTCCAGTGCACCTTCGTCTGTACCGGGCAAGGTCTTTCAGGCTTTTCGTCGTGCCTGGGTTCAGAAGATATAGTACGGTCATAAAAAACGAATGGCACAGGCGCTGCATGGCACCACTGTCATTTCGACTTGAGCAGAGGGAGCGTGAAAAAATCTCATGCCTCAACAGCACAAGCCTCATTGCGGCAGGAAATCTCTTGACTCAGAGCCTCAATGAGCAGAAATACATCTACCTTCATACAGGCATACAGCCCCGCCCGAGATGACATCGGAAACGGGCAGCAATGTCATCATTTGGCAAATTCCCATGAAAATGAATGTATATAAAAGAGGCAGTGAAAAATGCCAATCATTTTTCACTGCCTCTTTTATTTTACATATATAGTAGAAAGTTTTATTTTCCTGCATCCTTCAGCTGGTCGAAGAGGTTCTTGTGATACCATTTTTCAGAAATCTTCTGCAGTGTGCCATCCTTGGACATTTTTTCCAGGGCTGCTTCGATTTCATCAGCCAGTTTCTGTTCATTTTTATTGACGATAACCACGGTCTCATTCACTTTGATGGGCTTATCCAGGGCCACGATTTCAAAATTCATGGCTTTGGCAATATCTTCGACGCCCAAATTGTTCGGGTAAACCAGGGCATCGTACTGACCGTTCTTCAGAGACGTAATTCGTTCTGCGGGGGTAAGGCCGTCCTGGATGGGGACTTCCTTCATGATGTTGTCATGGGCTGCATTCCAGTCGGTGAGGACTTTGTAAATGCCGCCGTTAGGCGTATTGGGCACCAGCTTGCCGCCGCCCTTGATGACATCTTCCAGGCTGTGGTACTTCTCTGCATTTTCCTTGGACATGTAAACCATGACAGAGGATACACCGATAGGCGTCTTCGGCACGATATAGTCTTTTTCACGGCGGGGTGTGCGGTAGTAGCCGCCGGAAGCTACCTTGGCATCGCCGGATTCCATCATCACGTCCTGGGTTTCCGGCGGAACCGCCTGGATGTCCAGATGGTAATCCTTCAGGTTCTTATTTACTTCCTGCCAGATATCGTATTCATAGCCCTGAAGCTTGCCGTTTTCATCAGCCCAGGAAAGAGGTCTCTCCGTGCTGGAAAGAACCAGCTTCACAGTGGTCTTGCCGTCTGCTGCAGCCGCTTTGGAAGAAGCGGCTTTCCGGTCACCGCCGCAGCCTGCAAAAATACCGGCTGCCAGAAGAGATGCCAATGCCACTGACGCGATTTTTAAAGATTTTTTCATAAATATTTCCTCCTTATGGTAAGTTCTTACAAAATAAAAAGCCTCCCATCCTTTTCAGGACGGGAGACCCGTGATTCCACCTAAATTCATATATCCGTCACCGGATATACCTTTGAGAGTTCCATCAAACCCCTGCTCTGTATCGGGAGCTCCCGGGAAGACCTACTCACGTTCAGCCCGCCAAACTCGGAAATGCACTTCACCACCCTATCCGCATCCGCTCCCACTCTCCGGACTCGCTTGGCCGTCTTCAGTATGGCTACTCTTTTCTTCATCGTTTTCTATTGATATGAATACAGTATCATGGATAAAGGCTATTGTCAATACCCGCCTTTGGCGGGGTAAGTGTCAAGTTTTCCTCGGTAATTCATTTGACTGTCGATGATTACTATCTCCGTGGCTTCGGTTTTATCAGTATTTCTGTATAGCTCTGGCCAGTCTCCCCAT
>DCJJ01000037.1 GCA_002320515.1 Dialister sp. UBA1703
AAGGTGCGGTAAGAGCGCACCAGCAGTCGGGAGACCGGCTGGCTTGGTAAACCCCATCTGAAGCAAGACCGAATAGGGAAGGGTTGAGGCTGCCCGCTGACCTTCCGGGTTGCGTCGCTTGATCATCCAAGCAATTGGATGGCTAGACAGATAATCATCACCGTGCAAACGGGACAGAACTCGGCTTATTGAATGCTCGCTCTGTAATTAAAAAGACCGGAATTGCATTTCCGGTCTTTTTTTAATGCCGCTTCCCTGGAATCGAATTTAGGATTGTGGAGGCTTAATCAGTTTCGTAAACTTTACACCATCGTCATTTCGACNNTTCGACCGCAGTGGAGAAATCTCATTCCACAATGTTACCGGTTTCACTTCGTCGGGAGATTTCTTTGAACATGAATGCATACAAAAGAGGATGTGCAAAAATGATTATCATTTTTGCACATCCTCTTTTTAGATTTCTTATTTTGAAAGGGCCAGGGCCTTTTCGAAGGTTTCTTTGATGTTTTCCGATGGTTCCTTATCCAGAAGGCTTACGATGATGATGGCGGCGATGGAGAAGAAGAAGCCGGGCACCAGTTCATAGAGGCCGAACCATTCGAACTGTTTCCAGATAAGTACGGTGACGCCGCCTACGATGACGCCGGCGTAGGCGCCTTTCAAGGTCATCCGTTTCCAGTAGAGGGAGAGGAGTACGGTGGCGCCGAAGCAGGCACCGAATCCGGCCCAGGCGTAGGAGACGATGGAGAAGATATAGCTGTTGGGGTCGCTTCCCAGATATACGGCAATGGCGGAAACCAGAAGGACGCTTAAACGGGACACGCGGATGAGTGTTTTTTCAGAGGCATCCTTTTTCAGGAAGGCCTGGAAGAGGTCGCGGGAAACGGCGGAGGAGGTGACCAGAAGCTGTGAGGAACTGGTACTCATAATGGCTGCCAGAATGGCGGACCAGATGATGCCGGTGATGAAGGGGGCGGACAGGGATTCAGCCATAAGGATGAAGACACGCTCTGCATTGGCGTTTTCCAGAGGGGTGGAGAGGTATGCTTTGCCTACGACGCCGATGGCAATGGCGAAGGTGAGGGAAAGAAGCACCCAGGTCATGGCAATGCGTGTAGATTTCTTCAATTCCTTCGGGTCTCCGATGGCCATGAATTTCACTAGGATATGGGGCTGGCCGAAGTAACCAAGGCCCCAGCCCAGGGAAGAAACGATCATGACTAGAAGAGCGGACATGCCGGTGGAGTCCGGGAAGAAGGAGAAGAAATCGGCTCCTTCCTTGGAAAGAATGTCCAGGGTAGGCATGGGGCCGCCCATGGCGATGGTAGCCGCCACCGGTACATAAATGACGGTGAAGAACATCATGGTGCCCTGGATAAAGTCGGTGAGGGCTACGGCAGAGAAGCCGCCCAGGAAGGTGTAGAATACCACCACGAAGGCGCCGAGGAGAAGGGCATGGAGGTAGGGAATGCCGAAAATGGTATTGAAGAGCTTCCCTGCTGCCACAAATCCGGAGGATGTATAAATGATAAAGAAAAGAATAATAAAGAGGGCGCAGATGAGACGCAGGCCGTTTTTCCTGTCTTCAAAACGGTTGGACAGGTAATCCGGAATGGTAAGGCTGTTATTGGCCACTTCCGTATAATTTCTAAGACGCTGGGAAACAAGGAGCCAGTTGGCCCAGGTGCCGATAATGAGTCCAATGCCCGTCCAGAAAGCAGACAGACCGTGGAGATAGGCATAACCGGGAAGGCCCATGAGCATCCAGCCGCTCATATCGGAAGCTTCG
The DNA here is from genome assembly GCA_002320515.1 of Dialister sp. UBA1703. GTDB lineage: Bacteria > Bacillota > Negativicutes > Veillonellales > Dialisteraceae > Dialister. Next base: position 1,790 of record DCJJ01000037.1, read on the forward strand.
GCGCTCATGGAGGTGAGCCACGGCCCCAGCTGCCGGTCCCCTAAAATGTAGGAAGACAGATTCTTCTGCCTGCGGGAATAATAAAGCCCGATGCTCATCATCAAAACCAGGTACAGCATAAAGGCCAGCGCTATAGGCCAGTTGTTTTCCAAATCCATAACTTTTCCCCCTGCAAACATTCGCAAATTTTTGAAATCTTTTGAAATTTATACATTTCTATGTATTTTAATGAAATATAAAAATCAAAAGATAACAGTGTTTCTTTCAATAATAACGGATTTTAATAGGTATGTAAAGAGGAAGAGAAGGAATATTTCCTGTATAAGCCATTCGTTTGTAAAATAACGGTTAAGGCTCCCACATCGTCATTTCGACTGCAGCAGAGTGGAGTGGGCTGGTGAGTTGGTGTACTAGTGAGCTAGTGAGCTAGTAAGACCAGGGAGCCGCCCTGGAGGGCGGGGGAAAGTCGCCTCCCCTTTGGTGCCTGCGGCACCACCTTTCCCCCGATGTAGCGAGGGCACAATAAATGGAGGAGGGAATCCTCTGAACCTTTCTTCGCCCCTTTCTACACAACCCTTCTACACAACCTGCGCCGTCAGGCGCGGCCCCTTTTATACTTGACATATATCATCTGGGCTATCATAATGAACTAGTACCTTTGCGTCCAGGTACTTTTTAGATTAAAAGGAGACTGCCCATGAAATATAAATTGAAGGCGGCGCTGCTGGCCGCGGCTGTTTCTGCCTGCAGTGTCTTGAGTGTTTCCGCTGCTGAGGCGGCTCATCCTGCTGCGGTGGGGACCGGTACTACGGCGGAGCTGCCGTTGACAGGGGCGGAGGCTCTGCTTTTACCGATTTCCGACACTCCTCTTTCCGACAGCGATTTCCAGGTGCATGGTGTATCCTTGGGAGATTCCATTTCATCGGTTATCCATCGGAAGGGGTTGCCGGAAAAGACAATCCATGAGAATACCAGGGATTCCTATGTTTTTAAGGATCTGACCGTCAAGAGGACAGCCCCTTTCCTTCTTTCCTATTCCGGGCGGGCGGATCTGCCGAAGGATTTTGTTTTCCCCGGCAAAGGGGTGTCTGAAATCCTGGCCGCCGGACCGGCTGCAGTGACTCCTAGAAATGTAGGGGTTGGTACTGGCCGGGAGAATCTGATCCGTGCGTATGGCAGGCCCCTTGCTGTTCTCTGGGATGGTAAGGGACAGTCTTTTGATTTCCGCTATGGCCTTGGAAACAGGGAAATGGTTTTCACTGTGAAGGGGGATCAGGTTTCTTCCATCCGTATGTCTCTTTTGACGGGGCCTGTGAATAAGGAAGATTTGTCCTATCTTGACGGCGAGGGAAAGCTTTTCCTGGGGGATAAGGATTTCCGCATGGCCGGCTATGAGCTGGGAAGTACGTTTAAGCCCCATTCCTTTGAGGAATGGGAAAAGAAGATGGCCAATCCCAGGGAGGAAATCCTCTATTTCCCGGGGTATGCTGTCCGTCTGACGGTGAGGAGTTCCATCATTTCCGCCCTTTTCCTTACGGATAAGCGCATGGTCACGTCCCGGGGACTCACGCTGGGGGATGATGTGTCTACGGTGGAGCTGCTTTACGGGAAGCCCCATCGTCTGGAAATGAATGTATCCGGCAGTGAGCCAAAGACGTCTTACATTTACTTTTCCAAGGGAAAGAGCAATGTGCTGATTATTAATTTTTCAAAAAATAAGGTGGAAGGCATTGTCAGTGCCATGAATCCCACGAAGTAAAGAACCGTTTGAGGTGTTAGTGTGTACGAATATTTCTGTGCGTTAGTTGTTGGTATTGTAGAAGGTCTCACGGAATATGTCCCTGTTTCTTCTACCGGTCATATGATTATTGTAGGTCACATGCTGGGGTTTGAAGGCACCCTGGCAGACCTTTTTGATGTATTTATCCAGCTGGGGGCCATCCTTTCCGTATTGGTGGTATACCGGCAGAAATTCACTTTTATCCTGAATACCCATCACTGGTTCCGCAGGAAGGGGCCCTCTGTGTTTAATCTCTGCGTGTCCATGTTCCCTGCCTGCCTCACGGGCCTTCTCTTCCATGGCTTTATTAAGCACCATCTTTTCAGCCCCACCACCGTTATCATCGGTCTGGTGCTGGGCGGCGTTTTCATGATTGTGGCGGAAAAGACAAGAAAAGGGAAGGAATTTGAAGTGACGAACGTGGATAAGATTTCCACAAAACAGGCTTTCCTTATCGGTCTCTTCCAGTGCCTGTCCCTGTGGCCCGGCTTTTCCCGGAGCGGCAGCACCATTGCCGGAAGCCTTCTGCTCGGCATTTCCCGAAAGGCAGGCGCCGACTTCACCTTCATCATGGCAGTGCCCCTCATGTTCCTGGCTTGCTTCTATGATCTGCTGAAGGTCATCGGCAGCCTTTCCATGGGAGACCTGGGAATCCTGGCCGTAGGTTTCGTCACCGCCTTCGTGGTGGCCTATGCGTCCATCCTCTGGTTCCTGAAATTCCTGAATACATCCACCCTCACCGGCTTTGCCATTTACCGTTTCTTCGTGGCAGCCTTCGCCCTGGTTTATTTCTGGTAAGAATATGAAATAGAAACAGCATTCCTTTTTCGGAGTGCTGTTTTTTTATTGGTAATAGAGAGAGGACGCTTGCGGCGCTTTTGGATAAGATGATAAACGATAGAAATATTGCGGCTGACCGGGCCCGCCTCCCAAAGTCATCCTGAAGAATGCCGGGATTGTCCATAGGGACTTGAGGAAGCACGGATTCCACTTTCTTTTCATTGGTATTTTTTCCTCAAGGGTATGGTAAGATAGGGGAAGCAGAGAACTATATTTTCATTTCAGGAGGACATATGCTTACGACGGACATCCCGAAAATCATAGGACAGGAACTTTCCATTTCTTCACAGCAGGTGGTCAAAACCATGGAACTCTTGGATGAGGGGAATACGGTTCCCTTTATTGCCCGGTACCGGAAGGAAGTGACCGGTTCCCTCACCGATGAGCAGGTACGTCTTGTGTCGGAAAGGGCGGCTTACCTCAGAAACTTTGTGAAGCGGCAGGAGGAAATCCTTTCCAAAATCGAGGAGCAGGGAAAGCTTACGGCCTCTCTTCGTGACAGGATTACGAAGGCGGTGAAGCTGCAGGAGCTGGAGGATCTGTACCTGCCCTATCGGCAGAAACGGGCTACCCGAGCGTCCAAGGCCAGGGAAAGGGGCCTGGCCGGTCTGGCAAAGGCTATAAGGGAGCAGAAGGAAAAGAGGGGGACTGCCCTTTCCTATGCGATTTCCTTTGTCAATCCGGAGAAAGATGTCAATACACCGGAAGAGGCGCTTTCCGGCGCCCGGGATATTCTGGCGGAGGAAATCATGGAAGATGCGTCTCTTCGTCAGGACATACGGAGCCGCCTGTGGAAAAAAGGCATGATTGAAACGGAACTGGATGAATCCAAAGAAGGGGCATCCACATTCCTTATGTACAAGGATCACAGTGAAATGCTGCGCCGTATGCCTTCCCACCGCGTTTTGGCCATGAACCGCGGCGAAAAACTGGGACTTCTCAAAGTTCATATGGATTTCGATCATGAACAGGCTATAGAGGGGATTTTCAGAAAATACTATAAAGGCCCCTCCATTTTCAGGGAAGAACTGCACGGTGCCATAGAGGATGGATATAAAAGGCTCCTTCTTCCTGCTTTGGAAAGGGAAATTCGGAACCGGATGACAGAGGAAGCGGAAAAGCAGGCTATCAAAGTTTTCGGCATGAATTTAAAGCAGCTTCTGCTCCAGCCGCCCCTTGCGGGCTACCGGGTGCTGGGGCTTGACCCGGGCTACCGCACCGGCTGCAAGATGGCTGTGGTGGATGCCACCGGACGGGTGCTTGATCACGGCGTCATCCAGGTAACGAAATCAGAAGGGGAAAGGCAGATGGCGGAAAGGAAAGTACTTTCCCTTATCCGGAAACATGGCGTGACCCTGATTTCTATGGGAAATGGAACTGCTTCCTATGAAACAGAGAAATTCGTTTCCAATCTGATTACTAAAAACCATCTGGATGTGCACTACCTCATCACCAGTGAAGCTGGCGCCTCCGTTTACTCTGCCTCCGAACTGGCAAGGAAGGAGCTGCCGGAGTATGATGTCACTATCCGCGGCGCCGTTTCCATCGCCCGCCGGGTACAGGATCCCCTGGCGGAACTGGTAAAAATCGACCCCAAGGCCATTGGCGTGGGGCAGTACCAGCACGATGTGAACCAGAAACTTCTGGGAGAATCACTGGACGCGGTCATTGAGGACGCCGTCAACCACGTAGGCGTGGATCTCAATACCGCCAGCCCATCCCTTCTTTCCCATATCGCAGGCATCAGCGCCGCTGTGGCAGGAAATATCGTGGCCTACAGATATGAAAACGGCCCCTTCGGAAGCCGCCGCACCCTCCTCAAGGTGCCCCGTCTGGGACCTGTCGCCTTCACCCAGTGTGCCGGTTTCCTCCGCATCAGAAACGGAAAGAGCCCCTTCGACAATACATCCATCCATCCTGAATCCTACGGCCTGGCGGAAAAAATCCTTGCCCTTTTCCACATGGTGCCCGATGATTTAAAGGATGAAAAGGAAATCGCCCGCCTCCGTAAAGAGAGGCCCGGGGTGAATGAAAAAGAAATGGCGGAAAAACTCTCCGCCGGACTTCCTACAGTCCACGACATCCTGGACGCCTTGGTCAGCCCCGGCCGCGACCCCAGAGCCGACCTGCCCCAGCCCCTGACCCGCTCCTCGATTACCGACATTTCCGAAATCAAGGAAGGCACCATCATGAAAGGCACGGTCCGCAACATTACCGACTTCGGCGCCTTCATAGACATAGGCCTCCACCACGACGGTCTCCTCCATGTGTCCCAGATGGGGGAACACCGGGTGAACCATCCCTCCGATGTGCTTGCCGTAGGGGATATCCTGAAGGTGAAGATTATTCAGGTGGATGAAAAAAGAAACCGTATCAGTCTCTCCCTGAAGGGAGTGAAGCAGTAGGAGAAAATTTCATTGCTTCCCTGATCTCATCTTGATTATAAGAAATTAATATAGAAAGAATTAAAGAAATATTATTTGACTAATCGCTTTTAAAATGATAGTCTTGATGTGAATGTTAGAGATGTCCAAGTATTATCTAATCATTTTATTTCGTTTTCAGGAGGCATTTGATGGATTTCTTGCATTTATTCAAAGCCGGCGGGTTTATGATGTATCCGCTGATTCTCTGCTCTTTTATTGTTATTGCTATTTTTATCGAAAGGTTCCGCTTTTATCGGGCCAACCGTTCTCATGTAGACCAGCTTGCCAGGGAGATTCCTGAATTTCTGGAAAGAGGGGATTACGCGGGGCTGAAGGCTCTGCTTGAGAAGGACGGAGGCATTCCGGCTTCCGTGGTGCTGGCAGGTGTTGAGCATATGAATCTGAAAGTGGATCAGACTTCTCTCATTGAAGGGGCGGCATCCCATGCGGCAGGTCTTCTGAAGAATTATCTGAATTATCTGGATGTTATCGTTACCTTGTCGCCTCTGATGGGCCTTCTGGGCACGGTTATCGGTATGATCGGCTCCTTCAATGTGTTTTCTGTGTCCAATGGCCAGCCCTTTGCCGTTACCGGCGGCGTGGCGGAGGCTCTTGTCTGCACGGCCACCGGTCTTTTCGTGGCTATCATTGCCCTCATTGCCTATACCTACCTGTCACAGCAGGTAAGCAATTTCGTTTCCCAGATGGAAAAACTGGGGACCCTGTATTTGGCAATCGTTGAGGCGAAGACAGAATGAAACTGGAATCGATGAATGTGGAGAAGAAACCGAAGATTATGATTATCCCTATGATTGATATCATTTTCTTCCTTCTGGTTTTCTTCATGATGAGCATGCTTTCCATGGTGGTGCAGAAGTCCATCAACCTCAATCTTCCACAGACGGCTACGGCTAAAGTGAATGTGGAGCAGACGATTCCCATCAGCATTACTTCCGACGGCACGATCTACGTGGAGAAGGAAAAGATTGCCAAAGATGATTTCCGGCGGCGTATGGAAATCGAAAAAGGAAGGAATCCTGATCTGGCAGTGGTGCTTCGGGCTGATTCGAAATCGGAACATGGAGATTTTGTATTTGTACTTGACCAGTTGAAATCTGTAGGTATCAGCAAGGTGGGGATTGCTACAGAGTCGAAGACCGGTCAGAATCAGTAAAGAGGTGGTCCCATGCGTACGACTAAGTACCGTTGGTCCTCTGCCTTTGGATTGTCCTTTCTGTGCCAGATAGCGATTTTTGGCGCGTTAACAGGGCTGATGGCTCTTTTTGCGCCGCCCCAGCCCGAACGTGAACCAATCGAGGTGGATTTGGTTTCCGACATCGGCGGCGGTGGCGGTGGAGGCGGAGGCGGAGGAAATTCCGCTGCTGAAGAGCTTCCGCAAATCCATGAGGCGAAGGCAACTCCCACTGCACCTCCTCCTGCAGTCCCTTCCGAGTCAGATGAAGCGGCAGCTGATGATGTGCATGAAATCGCACCGCACCAGGACTCGTCTTCCGAGATGTCTTCTTCATCCGGTGACAGCCAGTCTGCTTCTGATTCTAATTCCGGCGGAAGCGGCGGAGGAAGTGGAGGCGGCACCGGCACCGGTAACGGTACCGGCACAGGAAGCGGCACCGGTTCTGGCAGCGGGGGCGGCAGCGGAAGCGGTGATGGGAATGGCGACGGAAACGGTTCCGGAGGGGAAAGCGGCGGCGGTGAAACCACCGGTATACAGATTCTCAGTGCACCGGCACCCAGCTATCCCGAATCTGCCAGAAGGGCCGGCATTTCCGGCACCACCGTGGTTGGTATGACAGTCTCCACCGATGGCTCCGTATCCAGTGCCTGGGTGGAAAGTTCCTCCGGTAACAGCACCCTGGACAGTGCAGCCGTTTCTGCTGTCTACAGCTGGCGGTTTGTGCCGGCCAAACAGAATGGCACCCCGGTGACAGCCAACTCCAGAGTACCCATTACATTTAATTTGAACGGATAAGTTCATATACATATGAAGATAAGTTCATATACATATGAAAAGAAGCAGTGGTGAATTTATGTATTTTCCACTGCTTTTTGAAATGATAGAGGAATTAAGAGCCATTGAATACGGCTTTTATGTAATTTATACTTGCTGATACGTCATTCCTTCCTGCCGACCGGGATGGTATAGTGAGTTGGTGAGTTGGTGTACTAGTGGGCTAGTGAGCTAGTAAAACCAGGGGGCTGCCCTGGCGGGCGATGGAAAGTCGCACCCCCTTTGGTGGCGCAGCCACCACAATTCCCCCTGTTCGGGGGCACTATGGACGCTCAGCAGTGTGCCACATGAGTCTACAGGGAAGTATAGAGCGGTTTATTCTCCCCCCTGAATAGCAATGCTACTTAGTTAAGGAAC
>DCJJ01000002.1 GCA_002320515.1 Dialister sp. UBA1703
AGCTATTTAAGGAGTCCCATGACGGAGCAGTGTATAAAAATCCTTATAAAAGCAGATTCTATGAATTAATCAGTGCTTCCCTAGTACACCAGCCCACCAGCCCACTAAATCGGTTTTATTCATACTGGCGGCGGAGCCGCCCACCACAACCCTCACGGCCAAAGGCCGTGTCAAACCTGAGAGCCCCGTCAAACCTGAGAACCCTCACGCCCAAAGGGCGTGTCCCTAAAGGGCGCCCACGACCTGCCGCCGCAGGCGGCCCCCAATCCTGGATCCCGATCTTCGATCCCAGCCGCTCCGCGGATGCACGCCCACCAAGGCCGACAGCCGATAGCCGACACTATCCCCATCCCCCTATTCTTAATCTCCTATCCGTTTATTTTTGAATTCCATTTCTATCATCTTAATATTTAGACTCCAAAGATTAGAAAAAATAAAAAATATTATTGACTTTGCAATAGTGATGTACTAAACTTAAGTCATGCAAAGTACTGCCGGAATCATACAAGTACTTGGGAAACATCTTGTATGTTTTTTGGACTGTACAGAATCCTGGTTTACGGGTAAGCACTGTTTCATGCAGCTTCCCTCAGGAAATTTTCAAAGGAGTGATTTTTCATGAAAAAAAGTATCAAAAGTATTTTAACTGCATCTATGGCAGCTCTCTGTGTCATGGGAATGGGCATGTCCGTTAATGCCTATGAACTGAACCCGGAAGTTAAGGATGTAACCCCGGCTCTCCGCGAAGCTTCCACCGTAGGTGTATGGACCCATGAAAATCCGGCAATGAAAAACGCACCAGACAAAGATGCTATTCTGGTTATGACCTTCGGTACCACTTTCACCGACACCCGTCACAAGACCATTGATGCCGTAGAAAAGGCTATCCAGGAAGCTAACCCGAATGTACCGGTATATGAAGCTTATACTTCCCATATTATCATCGACCGTGTAAAAGCTAAAGAAGGCATCACCAAGATGACCCCGGAAGAAGCTTTCGCAAAACTGAAAGCCGAAGGATACACCCGCGTTGCTGTCGTTTCCCTGGATGTCATTCCGGGCATGGAATACAGCTATGACTCCGTAGTCACCAAGATGCAGGCTCCGAACTTCAAGAAAATTTCCCTGGCTACCCCTCTCATGTACTTCCAGGGCACCGAAGGCGAACCGGACCAGGTAGTCGATTTCCTGAACGCCCTTTCCTCCCAGTTCCCGAAGATGGGTGCTCATGATGCAACCCTTATCATGGCTCACGGTACTCCCCATCCGGGCAACGCTTACTACAGTGTTATCCAGGACAGACTCCATCAGCTGGGCATGAACAATGTATTTGTTTACTCCGTTGAAGGCCGTCCGAACCTGGAAGATGTCATTCCGAAACTGAAAGCAGGCGGCTACACCCATGTAACCCTCATGCCGATCATGATGGTTGCCGGCGACCATGCAAACAACGATATGGCCGGCTCTGATCCTGACTCCCACAAGAGCCAGCTGGAAGCACAGGGCTTCAAAGTCTCCACCTACATCCACGGCCTTGGTGAAAACAAAGCTGTCAGAGATATATATGTACAGCGCGCTGATGAAGCACTGGCAGCACTGCAGAAATAATTTGTGGTATGATATGTAAGAGATGATTTGTCTCTGCATTAGACCCCTTCGTCATCTCGGCGAAGGGGTTTCTTTCATCTTAATAAAAATAAAGGAGAATCTGATGAAAAAAATATTAGCAGCAGCTGCCGCTGCCATCCTCTGCTTCTCCCTTTCCGCCTGCGGCACGTCCAAGCAGGAAGGAAACGGGAACGGCGTCACCTACACCTACAAAGACCAGACAATAACCATGAAGGCGCCGCCGAAGCGGGTGGTAGAGCTTTCCGCTCCCCTTCTCAACATGGCCTATGCTGTAGGCGGCACCTCTGCAGCCCGGCCGGAGACTTCAAGCCCCATTCCTGAAGAGGCAAAATCCCTCCCCACCCTGGGCCATGTACAGAATATCAATATGGAAGCCCTGGTAGGCATGAAGCCGGACCTGGTGCTTGGTGAAAAGAACCAGAACTCCAAGCTGGAGTCCCTCTTAAAAAGCAATAAAATCCCCTACCTCCTTATCCAGTATGACGGCATCAATGATAATGTACCTCTTCTGAAATTCATGGGCACCCTCTATAACCAGCAGGCCAAGGCAGACAATGTAATCAAAACCTATGAAGAAGGAGTGAAAGCCGTAGAAGACAAAGCCGCTGCCAAAACGCCGGCCAAAGTCGCTGTCCTTCGCGCCACCGGCAAGGATGTAACCGCAGAAACACCGAAATCCATCTGCGCCTCCATGGTGGAAATGCTAAAAATGGACAACGTCATCACCAGCCATAAAGACATCAAACTGGACAGCAAAACCGTCCCCTACTCTCTGGAACAGCTCTCTGCCGATGATCCAGACACCATCTTCATTGTCACCATGGGCAAACAGAATGAAATCAACAAGAAACTGGACGAATCCATGAGAAACAACCCCTCTTGGGCCCACCTGAAGGCGGTGCAGAACAAGCGGGTCTACTTCCTGGAGCCGGACCTCTTCCTCATGAACCCCGGCGTAAGGACACCACAGGCCATGGAGAAGCTGTACAGCCTGGCTTATGGAGAATAGGACATAAGACCACAATAAAAAAAAGATACCTTTCTTGCGAGGTATCCTTTTTTATTGTCCCACTGCCTGCGGGAGAAAAGTGGCGCATCAGGTCTCAGGAAAGAAGTACAAAAGTTCAGAAAAGAAGGTTGACGGCCCTCCGGGCCGAGGGCGGTGGTATCGCCCTTGGACACACCTGCGGTGTGAGGGTTGACGGGACTTCGTCCCGAGGGTTATGGCCGCCTGATGGCGGCCGGTTGTGTAGAAGGGCTGTGGAAAAAGTTCTTAGGATTGATGGGCCCTTTCGGGCCCAAGGGTTCTTAAGTTTGACGGGGCCTTTGGCCCCGAGGGTTGCGGATTGCCGCTCTGCGGCAATGCTTATAAAGTCAGCGTTACGGGATTGGCTGTCTGTGTTATATGTGACACAATATCCGGTGCCACCTATTTTCTCGTTTCCCCTTGAGGGGAAATGCCACGTAGTGGCAAAAGGGTGTACGGGGCTGAGCAGAGATATGACACTCTATCATTTTCCTGACCGCCAATCGGCGGCCCCCGAGCGAAGCGGTGCACAGCGAACACATTTTG
>DCJJ01000115.1 GCA_002320515.1 Dialister sp. UBA1703
CTGCGAATTAATCAGTGCTTCCCTGGCCTGCCCAATAAGAGGCTTTCCTATTGTCGGCTGACCGGCGACCGTCGAAATGACAGTGAGGCGGAGTGGAATCTGTGTCATTTCTTTTTTCACAGCCCCAATCCACACCCTCTGAATCCTCTGAACCGTGGCAGGACATTTCAGGCCTTCCCTTTTCATAATGATTTTTTTCAATAAAACACTTGCATTTTTGAAGAAAGTTATGTATTATAGAAAAGTAAGTTAGCACTCGATGTAAGTGAGTGCTAATAGTCAAAGGAGGAATAGACATGTTAAAACCATTGGCAGATCGTGTTCTCGTTAAAGTTGATGAAGAAGAAACAAAGACTAAAGGCGGAATCCTGATTCCGGATACAGCTCAGAAAAAATCCCAGAAAGGTACCGTTATGGCTATCGGTTCCGGCAAAGTGCTGGACAACGGCACCCGTCTTCCCTTCGAAGTCAAGGTAGGAGACCATGTTCTTTTTGCTAAATATTCCGGCGTAGATATTGATGAAGACGGCGAAAAGTACCTGCTTCTCGCTGAAAGAGATATCCTTGCTATTCTTTAATTCTCAATGAACTTATAGGAGTGATATAAATGGCTAAAAAAGTACTTTATAATGAAGAAGCCCGGGCAGCTCTCCTGAAGGGTGTTGACCAGCTGGCTAATGCAGTAAAGATTACCCTGGGACCGAAGGGCCGCAATGTAGTTCTTGACAAGAAATTCGGCGCTCCGAACATCGTTAATGACGGTGTTTCCATTGCCCGTGAAATCGAACTGAAGGATCCATTTGAAAACATGGGTGCCCAGCTTGTTAAAGAAGTAGCCACCAAGACCAACGATGTAGCCGGTGACGGCACCACCACCGCAACCCTGCTGGCTCAGTCCATGATTCATGAAGGCATGAGAAACGTAGCAGCCGGTGCCAACCCCATGGTGCTGAAGAAGGGCATTGAAGAAGCAGTCAAGGTTCTTGTAGATGAAATCAAGAAGAAGGCTGTTCCGGTTAAGACCAAGGAAGCCATCGCCCAGGTTGCTTCCATTTCCTCTGCTGATAAGACCATCGGCGGCCTCATTGCAGACGCTATGGAAAAAGTAGGCAACGACGGCGTTATCACTGTAGAAGACTCCAAGACCATGGGCACCAGCCTGAAGGTTGTAGAAGGCATGCAGTTTGACCGCGGCTACCTCTCCCCATACATGGTCACCGATCCGGATAAGATGGAATGCGTCATGGAAAATCCATTCATCCTCATCACCGACAAGAAGATCAACATGCTGCAGGATATGCTCCAGCTTCTGGAACAGGTTGCTCGTTCCGGCAAGGAACTCTTGATTATCGCTGAAGATGTGGAAGGCGAAGCACTGGCTACCCTGGTAGTGAACAGACTCCGTGGCACCCTTAAATGCGCTGCTGTCAAGGCTCCGGGATTCGGCGACCGCCGCAAGGCTATGCTGGAAGACATTGCCATCCTTACCGGCGGCCATGTGATTTCCGATGATATGGGCCGCAAGCTCCAGAGCGCAACCCTGGATGACCTGGGCACCGCTCATCAGGTACGCATTACCAAAGACAACACCACCATCGTAGGCGGTGCAGGGGACAAGGATGAAATCAAACACAGAGTGGAACAGATCCGCGAACAGTACAAAGATGCTGTTTCCCAGTTTGATAAAGACAAACTCCAGGAACGTCTGGCTAAGATGTCCGGCGGCATTGCTGTCATCGAAGTAGGCGCAGCTACTGAAGTTGAAATGAAAGATAAGAGACTCCGCATTGAAGATGCCCTGAATGCGACCAGAGCAGCTGTGGAAGAAGGCATCGTTGCCGGCGGCGGCACCACTTTCCTGGACATCCAGAAGAGCCTTGATTCCATCCAGGCTGAAGGCGATGTAAAGACCGGTGTCAACCTGGTTCGCCATGCCATCGAAGCTCCTGTACGCCAGATTGCTGACAACGCAGGCCTGGAAGGCGCTATCGTTGCTGAAAAGGTAAAAGAAGCAGGCGACGGCATCGGCTACAACGCAGCAGATGACAAGTATGAAGACATGCTGGCAGCAGGCATCGTAGATCCGGCCAAAGTCACCAGAAGCGCACTGCAGAACGCAGCTTCCATCGCCGCTCTCGTTCTCACCACCGAAGCGGTAGTAGGCGATCTCCCGGAAGAAAAACCGGCTATGCCTCCTATGCCTCAGGGCGGAATGATGTAATCTGATTTCTTCAGAAATACAGAACATGAAATAAAGGCTGTGAAATCATGAAAATGGTTTCACAGCCTTTTCTATTATGCCTTTCTTTTATGAAAATTTTGCAGAAGTCACATTTTTTTATGGAATTCCATGTTACAATAGGAATCGCGAAAGGAAGTCTTACTATGGATCTGAGAATCAAACGGGTATATGAAAAACCGGAAGAATCCGACGGTTTCCGTATTCTTACGGACCGTCTGTGGCCCCGGGGCATTTCTAAGGAAAAGGCAGCCCTGGATCTTTGGGAAAAGGCCATAGCACCGTCGCCGGAGCTTCGGAAGTGGTTCGGCCATGAACCGGAAAAGTTTGAAGAATTCAGAAGAAAATACAGGGATGAACTGGAAGAAAATCCGGAAACGGAAAGATTGATTTCCCTTGTAAAGGCAGAGCTGGCAAAGGGACCGGTGACCCTTCTCTTTGGCGCCAAGGACAAAGAACACAACCAGACGGTGGTACTTCAGGAATTTCTGCAGGAAAAGGGAAGCGCTTCGTAAAGAAATTAACAGGAGGCAGTATGGAATTAAGGGTTATTAAGTATTTCCTGGCAGTGGCCAGGGAGGAGAATATTACCAAAGCGGCGGAAACGCTTCACCTGACCCAGCCCACCCTTTCCCGGCAGCTTCGGGAACTGGAAGAGGAACTGGGGGCGGAGCTTTTCATCCGGGGCAAAAGGAGAACCACCCTCACAGAGGCGGGCATTCTTTTCAAGGTGCGGGCAGAGGAGCTGGTTTCCCTGGAAGAGAGAACCATCCATGAATTCTCCCATCTGAGTAAAGCGGTGGCAGGAGATGTGTACCTGGGCTGCGGAGAAACGGAAGCCATGCGGGAAGTGGTCAATGGTCTCTCGCCTCTTCTCCGTGAGTACAGGGACATTCATCTCCATCTTTTAAGTGGAAACGGGGAACAGTCCCTGGATTATCTGGAAAAAGGGCTCCTCGATTTTGCTCTCCTCTGCCGGAACGTGCCGCCGGAGGGGTACCACTATATCCGTCTGCCCTATCGGGACACCTGGGGGCTGCTCCTCAGGAAGGATAACCCTTTGGCCGGCAAACCGGGCATCCGGGTGGCGGATGTAAGGGAGGAACCGCTCATTGCTTCCGCCCAGATGGTCTCCAGAAATGAAATCCAGCGGTGGATGGGTGGGGATGGGGAGCTTCACATCGTGTCCACCTACAATCTGGCCTACAATGCGGCCTTTATGGTGGAAGCAGGCATGGGAAGCATGATTACCTATGACCGGCTCATTCCCTGCGATACGCCTTACCGGGAGAATCTGGTGTTCCGGCCCTTCATTCCTGCCCTGCACAACAGCAATTTCCTTGTATGGAAAAAGGAAAGAACCCTGTCCAAGGCGGCGGAACTTCTGAAAAGCCGGATGGAAGACTATTTTCAAAGGGGAAATGAGTAACCAAATCATGCCGAAACAGCATGATGAATAAAAACAATCGGGTATTGGTTATTATAATGCCTCCTGCTCTATAATGAAATCATCAAACAGGATGTTTCGTTGCAGAGCAGGAGGTGTTTTTGGTGGATAAAAATGTCATTGTTATTTCCACCAGTTTAAGGAGCGGGAGCAATTCCCAAAGGCTGGCAGAAGCCTTTGCCAAAGGGGCCGGTGAGGCGGGAAACCGGGTGGAAGTGATTTCCCTTCGTGGAAAGAAGTTCGGTTTCTGTACCGGCTGTCTTTCCTGTCAGAAAACATTCCACTGTTTCATGAAGGATGATGCAGAAGAAATCAGTGAAAAAATCGGGGCAGCGGATGTGGTGGCCTTTGCCACACCTGTCTATTACTACGGCATGAGCGGACAGATGAAAGCACTGCTGGACCGGTGCAATCCCCTGTTTCCGCAGGCATACCGTTTCCGGGATGTGTACCTGCTCATGACCGCAGCCGATGATAATCCCCATACACCGGAAAGGGCCATTTCCGGTATGACCGGCTGGATCGACTGCTTCCCCAAGTCCCGTCTGGCAGACACGGTCTTTGCCGGCGGCGTAACGGAGGCTGGGGATATTGAAAATCATGAAGTGCTGCATGAAGCTTTTGAAGCCGGCATGCATGTGTAGGAATGAATTAAGGAAGCACTGATTCATTCGC
>DCJJ01000065.1 GCA_002320515.1 Dialister sp. UBA1703
TTAATCAGCGCTTCCCTAGTGAGCGCCTGACGGCGCGGTCGGGGTCGGGGTCGAGATCGGGATTGTGACTTTCTGCGACGAACAGCGGATGCCTGGGGACTGGGGACTGGGGGCTGGTCGCGAATCGCTGACAGCCGGCGGCGGCATACCGCCGGTGATTCACAAGGAATTAAAACCAGCCCGCCCCCCTATCTCACCGTTATGTACCTCCCAGGCCCGGTCTCTTTGATGTACCCCTTCAGCTGGAGCCGGAGAAGAAGCATGGTCAGCTTGACGACGGAGAGGCCGGATTGCTGAAGTATATCCTCCGCCTGCACTTCATTTTCCGTACAGCAGAATTTATATACCATTTCTTCTTCAAGGGTCAAAACTTCCATCCCCGGCTTTCCGGCTTCCGCCTTTTCTTCCTGCTTTTCCCATCCATATTCAGAAAGCACATCTTTATAAGAGGTACAGCAGATGGCACCATTCCGAATAAGCTGATTTGTTCCTTTGCAGGAAGGAATATAGATACTTCCTGGAACGGAAAAGACATCTCTGCCCTCCTCCAGGGCAAAATCCGATGTAATAAGGGATCCGCTCCGCTCAGCCGCCTCCACTACGATAACACCCCGGCACATACCGGCAATGATTCGATTTCTTGCAGGAAACTGCCTTCCCAAAGGAGGCGTTCCCAAAGGGTATTCGGAAATAATGGCGCCCCCTTCCTCCACGATTTTATGAAAAAGATTCCGATTTTCCGGGGGATATACCCTGTCCAAGCCAAAAGCTGCCACCACTATGGTTGGTGCTTTCCCTTCCAAAGCGCCTTCATGGGAAGCACTGTCAATGCCTCTGGCGCCGCCGGAAACAATGGTAACCCCTTCTTCGGCCAGCCCTTTTGCAAATCGTCCCGCCGTCTGCACGCCATAGGCAGTCGCTTTCCTGGAGCCCACTATGGCTATGAGTTTTTCATTGTCCGGGAGCTTTCCTCTATAAAAAAGTACAGCCGGCGGATTGGCAGTGGTTCGAAGAAGAGCCGGATACTCTTCCTCCTCCCAGGTACAGCAGCGAATTCCATTTTGAATCATTTTCTCCACAACCTGCTCAGGATCTGTTTCATGGCGCCATGAAAGAAAAGCGGCTTCTCCATTTCCATGGAGCACATGGGATTTTCGTATATCCTCATCTGACGCTTTCCATGCATCCTCTGCCGTATGAAAATACTCAATAAGACCCCGCATACGTTTAGCACCGAGACGGGGACATCCCGGCAGGGCCGCTGCGTACTTGTCCATAGTCACCTCCGGGGTATCATGTTCCTATAACTGATGGCTTCCGCCACATGAGAGGCTTCTATTCCTGCTTTCCCATCCAAATCAGCCACAGTACGGGCTACCTTGATGATTCTGTCATAGCTTCGCGCTGAAAGATGAAGTTTTTCAAAGACTTCCCGAAGCATTTCCGTTCCATCCTTGTCCAAATGACATGTTTCTTTCAGCTGCCTGTGCCCCATCTGGGCATTATTCTGCATATGCCAGGGCGCAAGTCTCTCTGCCTGCACCTTTCTCGCTTCCTCTACCCGCCTGGCAATATCCACCGAAGCCTCTCCTTTAATGGTGGCTGTCAGTTCACTGTACTTGGGCCGCTGCACTGAAACATGAAGATCGATACGATCCAAAAGGGGACCGGAAATCTTTCTTCCATAGCTTCTGATTTCACCATCCGTACAGGTGCAGGGGTGATCAGGATCCCCCAGATAGCCGCAGGGGCAGGGATTCATGGCGGCGATAAGAATGAAGTCTGCAGGATAGGTGAATGATGCATTCACTCTGGAAATATGGACTTCCCTGTCTTCCAAAGGCTGCCTAAGTACTTCAAGCACTGAACGGGGAAATTCAGGAAGTTCATCAAGGAAGAGTACGCCTCGATGAGCCAGCGTAACTTCTCCCGGCCTTGGTATGGTTCCCCCTCCAATCAGTCCCGCCATGGAAATGGTATGATGGGGACTTCTGAAGGGCCTTTCCCTCATAATATCTTCCGCTTTGAATAGTCCGGCCACACTGTATATCTTCGTCACTTCCAGGGCCTCTTCCCGAGTCATAGGCGGAAGAATGGTAGTAATGCGACGGGCCAGCATGGTCTTTCCGGAACCGGGCGGCCCTGTCATGAGCACATTATGAGCACCGGCCGCTGCAATTTCCATAGCCCTCTTTGCCATAACCTGTCCCTGAACTTCCGCAAAGTCCACGTCATTGATGGCAGGCCGTTCCGACTCATGCCGGACTGCCGGAGACATGGCTCTCTTTCCTACCAGAAATTCAATCAGTTCTCTTAATGTTTTGGGGCCATAAACCTCAATATTTTCACATAAAAGAGCTTCATTCGTCACAGAGGGCGCCATAAAAAAACGAGACACCCCCGCTTCCTTACCGGCCAGCACCATGGAAAGAATGCCCGGCACCGGTCTTATTTCTCCCTTCAGTGATAATTCCCCGATAAAAATCGTATTTTGAAAACATTCCAGAGGCACTTCACCGCTAGCTGCCAAAAGTCCCATGGCAATAGGCAGATCCAGCCCCGATCCATCCTTCTTTAAATCAGCGGGAGCCAGATTCACCGTTACCTTATCCACAGGAAAATGATATCCGGAATTCCGAATAGCTGAATGAACCCTCTCTTTCGATTCCTTGATGGACGCTGCAGGAAGGCCAACGATATCAAAGGCAGGGAATGCTTTGTTAATATCCACCTCTACACCGATGACATGGCCGTTTAGGCCGAAGGTCGTTGTTCCAAGAACTTTTGCATACATATGATTTCCCTCCATAGAGATAAAATATCAGAATGCATTCCTGGTGTGCCGGAAACGGGGCTCGCCTTCCCGCGGTACCATAACTTCCACCACATCGAACCGGATACGCCGGTCTGTGATATTCCTTTTTAATACATAAGCCCTGGCCCCAAGACGAATATGCCGCTGCTTGAATGGATTCACCGCCTCCACCGGCTCTCCATACCTTCGGTTATGGCGGGACTTAACTTCCACAAAGACAAGAACACCGCCATCATCCATAATAAGGTCGATTTCACTGTGGGCTGTCCTGAAATTGGCAGACAGGAATCGATAACCTTTATTTTCCAGATAGCTTCTGGCCAATGCTTCCCCTTCTCTGCCAAACGACGTCTTCTCCATTGGAACTCCTTCCTATTTGATGTAAATTATAAAATATAAAAGCAGAAAAGAATTGAATATCGTTTTAAATTATAAAATAATCAGAACATAAAGGATGGACAGGTGTACCAATCAGAAAAAATAACGCTGCGAACTTTCTATTCCCTTTATTGTAAAAGGAAACAAACCTATTCGTCAATGAGTCGAATGCATAAATGATGAAAAGGTATCAATCATCTTTATGCTATCCATTTCAATCACAGGATTTGGGGCACGTTAAAAGCCTCCCGGCGGGAGGCTTTTGTTTATGGATTATTTCTTTGCTTTCTTTGCTCTTGTCTTCTTTGCGTTGACTTTTTCTTTCAGCTGTTTGGAAACGCGGAATGCCGGGGTCTTGGATGCCGGGATCTTGATTTCTGCCTGGGTGGACGGGTTGTGGCCTACGCGGGCTTTGCGCTGACGGACTTCGAAGGTGCCGAAGCCGATGAGCTGTACTTTGTCGCCTTTAACGAGAGCCTGGGATACTACGTCAAGGACTGCTTTGACAGCTTTTTCAGCGTCTTTCTTTGTCATTTCTGCTTCCTGGGCAACTGCTGTGATGAGTTCTGTTTTGTTCATAACTAAACATCCTCCTTTAATAATTGGCGGTTAAACCGTCTTTAGCTCCAACGGGGAAGGTTGTTCTGCAAGGAAATCTTTCCAGAGCCGCAGGGTTTCTTCCGGAGAGAGGTCCGGGATGGTTCCGCCTTTTTCGATGACGTAGTCTTCGAAGGCGCGGAGTTTTCTCATATAGGCTGCGGCGTATCGATGCAAAGCCAGCTCCGGCTCTATTCCTTTTTCCTGCAGATAATGGACCAGTTCGAAGAGGAAAGCGCCTGCTTTCATTTCTCTGTCCATTTCACGGTCATCTTCCAGGAAGCGGGAAATCTGATCTTTCATTTCCACCGGAAGGTCTTCAGACTGTAATAAGTTCTGAATCCCATTGGAACTAGCTTTCTTTTGAATTATACACGTTAATAGCAGACTTGGCAAGCCTTTGGGGACGCCGGAAAGCAGATATTTCCTGTTTTTTTCAATTCTTTTCCGTTTTTCCCACTCCCGGGGCGCCGAAAGGGTGGAATCGGTACTGTTTTTATCGAAAACGAAGGGGTGCCGTCGCACCATTTTGTCCCGGATGCCGTCTGCCACGTCCTGCATGGTGAAGTATCCTTCCTTTTCAGCAAGGGCGGCGTGGAAGAGGATCTGGAAGAGTACGTCTCCCAGTTCTTCTTTCAGGTTGTCCATGTCCCCTCTGTCAATGGCGTCGATGACTTCATATACTTCCTGGATGAAATAGGTACGGAGGGTCTCATGGGTCTGGGAGCGGTCCCAGGGGCAGCCTCCCGGCGCCAGGAGCCGGTGGACGGTGCTGTCCAGGGCTTCCAGGTTCCAGGGAAAGGCCGGGCGGCGGATGGCTTTCCTGCTGTCAAAGAGGATGGTTTCCTTTTCCCCAAAGCTTCGCATTTCCATTTCCTTCAGGCTGAGGCGAAGAATGCCCTCCCCGGAAAGGAGAATCACCGGCGATGTTTCATCATAGGCGGCAAGGAGGCGGCGGCAGAGTGTCTTTTCATCTTTTTCGGAAAGGTCACGGACGATGAGGATGTGAGAGAGGGTCAAAGGGAGGCTGGAGGCCTCTTTTCCGCTGGCCATGGTGAGGCTGTCTTCCGGCGAGAGGAGGCCTTTCTTTTCCAGAAAGTTCATCAGTTCTTTTCTGTTCATGTTTCACCTCCACTGGTTTATCAGGGACTGTACTTCTTTGAAAATCCGTCCTGCATGGTACCCGTCGCAGACGGCGTGGTGGACTTCCAGGGCCAGGGGCATATAGTAGCGGCTCCGTTTCCGATGGATTCGTCCCAGGGTATACATGGGGAAGAAGAAGCGGCTGGCTTTTGAAAAGCTCAGGTGCAGGGACCGGAAGGGTACCCAGGGGATGACGGACACGGGGAAGAGGTTCTCCGGCCGGTCCGGTTTCCCGAAGAGGCCCTTCACGTTCCCGTAGCGGGCTTCATCGTCCTCGTAGGAGCGGAGGAAACGGTCATAGGAGGGGCTGTACTCTGTCCACAGGCTGGAAAAGGTATGGTCGTCTTTATGAAATATGGTATAGCTGGGATGGACCAGGTCAAAATAGCCAAGCTCCCCCTTTTCACTGAGGGCCATGCGGTACCTCTTGTGATGGTTCTCCACCACCGACAGGAAATAGAGCATGGCAGGATAGGGCCTCTCCTTCCGCTTCATGATAGGCGTCACGTCCAGGTCCATGGTCATGCTGTACATGCAGGGAACCACGTTCAGAAAGTGGTTGAAATACTCTTCCCTGTCCCAGCGGCGCCTGTCAATAGGTGTAAATGTCATGGTGTCTCCCTCCTTTGGTTACTCCTTTGGTTATACTATACCATATTGACATGCCCTTTGGGCGCAAGGGTTCAGAGGGAAAAAGGTTCTTAAGATTGACCGGCCCTTCGGGCGGTCGGGTTCTTAGGTTCGACAGGCCTGCGGCCTGAGCGTTGTGGT
Organism: Dialister sp. UBA1703; assembly: GCA_002320515.1. Lineage (GTDB taxonomy): Bacteria > Bacillota > Negativicutes > Veillonellales > Dialisteraceae > Dialister. The sequence goes on from DCJJ01000065.1 coordinate 5,705, forward strand.
GGCGGCTGACGCCGCATTTTATAGCCTTCTTCCTTTGGAAGAAGGTGTCGCCACAGGCGACGGATGATAGCAGGCCTTTCGCAGAAAGGACGAGGCCCTGAAAGGGCCTGATTGTGACTCATTTGTGAAATGCCGCCTACGGCGGCGCCTTTGCTGCGCGAAGGCCTATCCCCACCGCTCCGCGGAGCCCCTTCCTGAGGAAGGAGCCTAACGCTGCGGGAATACCCTTAGTGTCACCAGTGCGGCATAACGAAGAGCCGGAGCCTTCTTCCTTTGGAAGAAGGTGTCGCCGCAGGCGACGGATGATAGCAGGCCTTTCGCAAAAAGACCGAGGCCCCGCAGGGGCCTAAGATGGCTCACAGTGGCTTGGAGCTATCTTCCAGTGTTCCTCAGGGCTTCGCCCAGCTCCTTTCTGAGAAAGGAGCCTGCGTTACGGGATGAGCTTCCTGCTGCATAAATCGCGCTGAACATTCTGCTGAATTAACCCCCTCCGGTGGCTTCTCCCCCTTTGGTGCCTTACGGCACCACCTTTCCCCCGCAAAAGTGGGGGAACAACAAAGCTCCGCGAAACATTACCATCATAAGTTGCACTACATTAAGCACGGGTTGTACTGCCACCGCCTGCGGGGTGGCAGAGGAACTGGAGTCACACCATCGACCTGAGAATCCAGTGACACGCTTCCCCTTGGGTATAGGTGGTGCCACTTTTCCATCGCGCCGCAGGCGGGCTCCCTGGTTTTCCCAGTCACCAGCCACCCATGACGCTCCAGTCCCGCCGACCGGTAGTTACCACCATCTGCCCCACTTACTCCATGTACCGAGATCCTTCGCTGCGCTCAGTATTCTGGTCATATGTCAAGTCTTTTTTTTTGAAGAAATTTATTGTTTTTTCTTAAAAAAGTGTAACCTTAACACACCACTGGGTAAATCGATTTTTTTCGAATATATTCCGGCGTT
>DCJJ01000033.1 GCA_002320515.1 Dialister sp. UBA1703
CAGGTTGTGTAGAAAGGTTGTGTAAAAGGGTTCAAAGGGTTCAGAAGGTTCAGCGGGGAAGGTTGACGGGGCCTTTGGCCCCGAAGGTTGTGTAGAAGGGTTATGTTCGCTTCGCTCAGGGGGCGACAGCGGCTTCGCCGCTGAGGGTGGTGGATTGCCGCTGGTGCGGCAATAAGTATAAAGTCAGCGTTACGGGACTTGCATTTGTGCCACTATGGCTCCCCCGTCATTTCGAGCGGTGATAAGCGCCCTATATGAATCTGCCTTACATGGAGCCAGTGAAAGGGAGCCCTCAAATCTCACTGCAGAATGCTGTCTTGCGGCAGTCAGTTCAGCATAGAGTATCATTTCTGCGCTTACCCTCGTACACCCTTTCCCGCTGCGCGGGCCTTCCCCTCAAGGGGAAACAAGGGTTAGCGGCGGAGCTTGCTATGTGCTGCTTGAGTCCCGCCAAGCATTCTGCTGAATTTGCCACCTCCGGTGGCATTTCCCCCTTTGGTGCCTTACGGCACCACCTTTCTCCACGGGAAAGCGTCTCACTTGGTTCTCAGGTCGCTATCACTCCCCTACGAACCAAGTTCGCTTGCCACCCCGCTGTGCGGGGTAAGTCCCGCGGAGCGGGCAAGGGGGAACGCTTTTCCCTCGCCCGCAAGGGCGGTTGTATGGTTTTATCATAATGGCGCCCTTTATTTTTTTAGGGGCGCCCACCAAGACCTTTGCTCCCTGAGCGACAGCGACGCAACCCTTGGCCCGTGCGTTAGCAGAGGGGCATATGGCCCTCTGCGGCCTACGGCCGCAGGCCCCTTCGGGAATACAGACCAGCCCACTAAATCGGTTTTATACAAACTGGCGCCCTTCATTATTTAAGAGGCACCCACCAAGGCCGATAGCCGATAGCCGATAGCCCCATGCTTTCATGGCAAAAGCAAAAAGCTGTGAGGAAATGCAGGGCATTTCTTCACAGCTTTTTTAGATTATTTGGCAAAATCGGTGGCTCTGGTTTCGCGAATAACCACTACTTTGACCTGTCCCGGGTACTGCAGTTCTTTTTCGATTCTGGCTGCAATATCATGGGCCAGGATGGTAGACTGGTCTTCCGATACCTTTTCCGGTTTCACAATGACTCTCAGTTCGCGGCCTGCCTGGATGGCATAGCAGTTGTCCACGCCAGGGAAGGATTTGGCAATGTCTTCCAGTTTGGTGAGACGTTTGATATAGTTTTCCAGGGTTTCGCGGCGGGCGCCGGGGCGGGCAGCGGAAATGGCGTCGGCTGCTGCCACCAGTACGGACTCCACGCAGGTGGCTTCCGTGTCTCCGTGGTGGGAGGCGATGGCATTGATAACTTCCGGCGGTTCATGGTATTTCTGGGCCAGTTCTACGCCCAGTTCCACATGGGTGCCTTCCTGTTCACGGTCTACGGCCTTGCCGATATCATGGAGGAGACCTGCCCTTCTGGCCAGTTCCACATTGGCCCCCACTTCGCCGGCCATAATGCCTGCAAAGTAGGATGTATCAATACAGTGCTGCAGCACATTCTGCCCATAGCTTGTCCGGTACTTCAGACGGCCCAGGATTTTTACCAGTTCCGGATTCATACCCCGGATACCGCACTCCATAACAGCCTGTTCACCGGCTTCGCGAATAGCCTTATCCACATCTTTCTTTGTCTTGGCCACCACTTCTTCAATCCGTGCCGGATGGATTCGTCCATCCTTCACAAGGCTTTCCAATGCCAGCCTTGCCACCTCACGGCGGATAGGATCGAAGCAGGAAAGAATGACCGCTTCCGGTGTGTCGTCGATGATGAGATCTACGCCGGTCAGGGTTTCGATGGCGCGGATGTTACGACCTTCGCGGCCGATGATACGGCCCTTCATTTCTTCGTTGGGCAGGGATACCACGGAAACGGTGGTTTCGGAAACCGTATCTGCAGCGTTGCGCTGGATAGCGGCGGCAATGATTTCCCTTGCCTTCACGTCGGCAGTGCTCTTGGCTTCTTCCACAGCGCTGCGGATGCGGACTGCCTTTTCATGGGTCAGTTCTTCATCCACTCTGGAAAGAATCATATCCTTGGCCTGTTCGCTGGAGAGCTGGGAGATTTCTTCCAGCTTTTTCTGCTGCTGTTCATAGAGACCGTTCAGCTTTTCTTTCTGCGCTTTTACCTGGTTTTCCTTTTTGTCCAGCTGGGATTCCCGCTGTTCCAGGTTGCCGCTTCTCCAGTCCAGATTATTTTCCTTCTGGACCAGTCGCTGTTCGTACTTCTGCAGCTCATCACGGCGCTGTTTGTTCTCCTGCTCCACATCTTCACGAAGTTTGTGGATTTCTTCACGGGTCTGTACAAGGGTTTCCTTCTTCAGCGTTTCCGCTTCCCTGGACGCATTGTCCAGCATTTTCTTGGCCTCTTCGCCGATCTGGCGGGCCTTCTCTTCTGCAGAGCCGATGCGGGCTTCCGCAATGCGCTTGCGGAGCATGTAACCGATGCCGGCGCCTACAGCTGCCGCCACGATGCAGCCCACAATGACGTAAAGTAAAACTTCATCCAGTGTCAAATGATTCACCTCTCTCTTTCTGATATTTCTATATCCACAAGATAAAAAATAAACAAAGCATCCCCCGCTGGGAGATACAGGAAAAAATCCTTCCTTTCTTCTTTGGATTCTCCTGTAAACACGCAAAAAGGAAATCCAATCAATAGCAGAAGGAGTATTTCTCCAGGCTGAAACAGATGGATTTCCTTATTGAATGAATATTTTATCCCATAGGGAGAAAGCCCCCGCCAATTTCATACTGTGCAGGAGCTTTATATATAAAATCAGAATCAAACCTTAAAAGGAATGTTCACTTGGTTCAGCACCTGTTTCCATTCTAAAATTTTTATAAATTATTGTCAAGTTGCCGAAACCGTGGAAATGATGAAATTCACTGATTAATCCTTCCGTCCGCCGCCGAACATGGACCACACCATCAGTGCGGCGAAAGCGGCCCAGGACATGAGGTAGGAAAGGATGCCCAGGTCGGTTAGGATATTAATCACCGTGAGCCCTGCCATGAAAAGGATATTTCCTCTTTTTTCCACGTAAGGGTCTCTCCGGATAAGGATAAAAGCAATGATAAAGATGAGGATATTCACCACCAGCACGGCGGGAAAATAAATCAGAAGGGGCACCATCTGGAGGATGAAACTTCCTACCAGCATGAGCAGCATAATGTAAATCCAGGTCATGGAAATCATAATGTTTTCCTCACAGTATCTCCGTCGCCGGCAGGAATCCACATTTCCTGGTCCGGAAAGAGCCAGTGGAACTCATAAGACGGCGCCCAGCGCTGTCCAAAGGCATGCATGGGAACAAGAAGACCGGCGGTGAAATGGGAAAGATACTGCTTTACGCCCCACTCCCTTGCCACCTGCTGTCTGGCGTCCACAGGAATAAAGGCCAGATCCACCGCTTTCTCCTTAATCAGAGAAAGCTCATGGAAGAAACCGTCCCGGGCGTCCCAATTATCCCCGTCTCCCTCCCCTGCCCAGTGCCACCAGTTCAGGTCGCCGGCATGGAAAATACGAAGGCCCTCGGCTTCCACCATGAAAGAACCGCCTGCATCGGTGGATCCATACATATGTACCGAAAGAGGGCCCTCTTCCACACTGTCCCCCACGTCCATCATATGGAGAAGACTGTCATTCTGGAGGACCAGCCGGCAGTCCCGGTGAAGGAAATAACCGGACACCCGGTCTTCAAATTTCCGGATAGCCGGATTGAAATGATCCCCATGCACATGGGAAACAAAGAAATAGACCGCCTTATCCGTCTCCTGCAGCTTTTTCTCCACATGACCCGCCGGGTCCAGATAATAGTCAAAAACAAGAATCACTTTCTCCAGCTCCACCATAAATCCGCTGTGATGAAGGAAATATAAATTCACCGGTTTCATACATTCTCCTTTCCTGAAAAGGAACTGATATTTCATCTATTTTTTTGTATCAGCCAATAAAATTTAACTTGTATGTGCCTCTTATAAAGAAGCTGTATAATAATTATATCATATGGGGCCGCACTGCGGCCCCGGGTTCAGAGAGTTCCCTCCCCATCACTTATTGTCCCACCGCTTGCGGGGGGAAGGTGGTGCGTCAGCACCAAAGGGGGGCGGGCCCGCAGGGCCCGTGGGGACAGAAAGGGTTCAGAGGGTTCAGAGGGGAAGGATTGCCGCCTTTGGCGGCAATAATTATAAAGTCAGCGTTACGGGATTACCCTCCTGCTGCTTAAGTCCCGCTAAACATAGCGATGAATTGGCCACCTCCGGTGGCCAGCCCCTATCCCGCTTCGCGGGACTCCCCCCCTATTCAGGGGGGAGAATAAACCTCTCTACGCTTTTCTGCAGAGTCATGTGATGTGACACGTTGGTAAGCGTCCATAGTTCCCCCAGCTCTGCTGGGAGAAAGGTGGTGCCATAAGCCACCAAAGGGGGCCGCATTTCCATCGGGCGTCAGCCCGGTTGTATGGTTTTCCTGGCTCACTAGGGAAGCGCTGATTAA
>DCJJ01000153.1 GCA_002320515.1 Dialister sp. UBA1703
CGTGCTTCCGCTTCTTGCAAAGCGCGTAGGACTGGATCCGGCCATTATGGCGTCGCCGTTGATCACAACCATTGTGGACGCATGCTCGGTACTGCTCTATTTCCAGATTGCCACAACGTTTCTCCCGCTGTGAAATGAAAAGGACAAGTCTTTTAACCAATAAGGACAAAGAATAAAGGCCCCCATGATACCGATAATATCATGGGGGCCCCGCCTTATTTAGACAGCAAAAAGAGTTGAAAGAGAAAGCCAGAAAAAACGGGCCGCATGCGCTTCGCACCGCGTGCCGGAATCTGTTTGACTATGCCAGGGCGATGAAAGCGCGGGTATAGATTCCAGTGTACAAACCGGCTTCTTGTATAAGAATAAAAACGCATCGGATTTATAACACTCCGATGCGTTTTTAAGATACTTCGTTCTCTTTTGGCCGGAAAAAAAGGCGCATCCTGTGCAAAAGCGGACGGAATCGCCGGGTTTTCCGCCAGCAGGTGGAAAGGAAGCGGTATCCTGCACTGTCGCAGGGAATACGCTTTCCTTTTCTCAGGATGGCTGCCGCCACCGCGAGCACCTGTTCGGGCTGCACGCGCTCGCACCAGGTCTGCGCGTCCCCATTTACAACAAAGGCGCCGTCTTTTTTTACGGAAAGAATCCGGTGCAGGATCAGCGCGTCCTGCCGCTTAAAAAGAAGAATGTCGTTCCTTTTGGGCGGTCGCATTTGCGGGGAAACCAGAAACACTGCGTCCCGCTGATCCCGCAGAAGAGGGGACATGCTGGTGCCGGTCACCGCCAGCGCAAAAGGCTTTCCCGCCGCAAATGCGGCCTGCATCAGTCCGACCGCCTCCTAAGCGGCAGATGGTTCGATTCCTTCGAGCCTTGAAAATTGCATAAAACTTATAAATGTCTCAGTAGCTCAGTTGGATAGAGCAACCGCCTTCTAAGCGGTGGGTCGTGGGTTCGAATCCCTCCTGGGTCACCATGAAAAGCATTCTTTCGGGAATGCTTTTTTTATGAACAAAAACAGAATCCATTATGGAATGAATTTTCTCTATTGCTTTTTGACTGCAAGTAGAGTATCATTGTAGTCTAACTTAATAGAAACAGGGCGGGCTATTTCTAACGGGCTTCTGACGAAGCAGAAAACAATCATATAAGCTCCCTGACAGATTTATTTTGCGTAAAATATTTGAATGTTTGAGGAGGTGTCCCTAATTTGGCAGCTAAGGCAGCACAGCTTGCACAGTGGCTAAAGGAACTGCAGGAAAGGGTCAATGTGGATGGCAATCTTTCATATAATGAAATCATCCGGTTTACAAAAGAAAAATCATTGACGCAGAAACAGTTGGATGGGATTTTTAATCTTCTTCATGAGCACAATATTGATCTTGTTTATGATGAAGATGAAGATGCCGGGGAACCGGATGAAGCTGATTTCAGTGAAGATGACGATCTTTCTGAAGAGCTGATTCTGGAAAATGAAGAAGACGGCCTGGAAGAGGATAAGGATTGGAGCGGCGGCGATACAGCGGAAGCGGAAGAGGCAGACTACGGAGCTGCCGGCGGCGTCAGCGATCCTGTACGGCTCTATCTCCGCGAATGCGGCGCCAATCCGCTGCTCAGTGCGAAACAGGAAATGAACCTGGCCAAAATCATTGAAAAGGGCAAGAGGAAAGACGCTACGCCGGAGGAGAAGGAAGCGGCCAGAAATGCTAAAAAGGAAATGGCCAATGCCAATCTCCGTCTGGTGGTATCTATTGCCAAGAAATACCCCGGCCGGGGCATGCCTTTTCTGGATCTCATCCAGGAAGGAAATATCGGCCTCTTGAAGGCAGTGGACAAGTTCGACTATACCAAGGGCTATAAGTTTTCCACCTATGCCACCTGGTGGATCCGCCAGGCCATTACCCGCTCCATTGCAGACCAGGCACGCACCATCCGCGTACCGGTGCACATGGTGGAAACCATCAATAAGATGAACCGGGTGGGCCGCCGCTTCCTGCAGGAACACGGCAGGGAAGCAACCAATGAGGAACTGTCCAAGGAAATGGGAATCAGCGTGGAAAAAATCCGGGAAGCCAAGAAGGCAGCCCAGGATCCTATCTCCCTGGAAACGCCGATCGGCGAAAAGGAAGATTCCCATTTAGGCGATTTCATTGAAGACCAGAAAACCGCGTCTCCGGAAGATGAAGCAGCAGCCACCATGAGAAGGGAACAGGTCTATAAGATGCTGGATACCCTGACGGAAAGAGAAAAGGGCGTGCTGGCTCTCCGCTTCGGCATGGATGACGGTACACCCCGCACGCTGGAGGAAGTGGGCAAACACTTCGGCGTCACCCGCGAACGTATTCGCCAGATTGAAGGAAAAGCGCTGAAGAAATTGAAAAAGCAGGCCATGCCCATGGCTGGACTGTAAGAGGAAGGAGCTGTGCCGGAAGGCATGGCTCCTTTTTTTCAGTGGGGCGCTGATAAACCAGAGTCCTCCCTTAGCCTGCCCATAAAAGTGTCTCTATGGATTGACCATGCCCGCCGGCGAGGTATGATGACGCCCTTTAGAGTCCCCTGCATACTGTGCCCGAAGGACGCTGCCACCACCCTCTGAACCGGGGCTGTGGAGTGTCTTCATGAATCCGGTTTCTGAAATCATTTTCCACTGGCTTTTCTGTCTTTCCTGTAGTATAATATTCAAGCATTCAGCATCAAAGTACCTGCTTTCTCATTGCAATGGAAGGGAAAGTATGATACAATGCTACTGTTAGTCTGGACAGTCCTCTGCCAAAAGCGATCGGCATGAATGTCTTGTGAGAAGGAGGAAAAGATCGTGAACATTATTGAAACACTGGAAAATGAACAGCTCAGAAATGACATTCCTGAATTCCGCCCGGGGGACACCGTAAGAGTTCATGTAAAGGTCATCGAAGGCAAGACTGAACGTGTACAGGTATTCGAAGGCATCGTTATTGCCCGCAGAAATGCCGGCGTGAGAGAAACTTTCACCGTTCGTCGTATTTCCTATGGCGTAGGCGTTGAAAGAACATTCCTGGTTCATTCTCCTCGTCTGGAAAAGATCGAAGTGAAGCGCCGCGGTATCGTCCGTCGTGCTAAACTGTTCTACCTGCGCGGCCTGTCCGGTAAAGCAGCTAGAATTAAAGAAAGAAAATAATGGTAAAAAAACTGCAGTGCTGCTGCAGTTTTTTTATTTGCCACAGGCCCTGCGTTTTTGTATACCCCTGTTTTTCTCATTGCCCGGATGTGGTAGAATAGTAAAAGTGCAGGGAGGGGACAGTGTTTTACCATTTTATAAGTGAGGAACCTATGAAATATAAATATATTGTTCCGGCAGTCTTATTATCTTTAGGAATGATACTGCCTGTTTCCGCCAATAAAATAAAAAATGTTTTCGTGGTGGATGAGCTGACGGTGGAAGTGGAAATGGCGGATCCTCTGACGAAGGAGGAGCTGGATATTTCCCGTTTTCTGGCGCCCGGCTACAAGTCGGAGTTTACCTTCAATGAGGGTGTGGAGGCCGTAGGCCTTCCGGTGCCCCAGAAGAGCGACGGTTTCCATTACAACATTTACCGCATTGCGGTGAACGGACTGGAAAAGGGGCCCATCTACCAGATTTCCTACCGGGGACAGAAACCGAGAACATTCAAATTTTACGGGGGACGGGAGCAGGTAGACCGATACCGTGACCGGTACGGCAGTTATTTCTGATTTCATGAAAGGATACATATGCATATTGTGTTAGTGGAGCCGGAGATTCCGGGCAATACGGGAAATATTTCCCGCCTCTGTGCAGCGGAGCATCTGACTCTTCATCTGGTGGAGCCCCTGGGCTTTTCCATTGACGACAAGCATCTCAAAAGGGCGGGACTGGATTACTGGGATCTTCTGGAGGTTCATGTGCATCCTGATTTCGCTTCTGTGGAAAGAATGCTGAAGGGCCATCATTTTTACTACAATACCACCAAGGCGGTGAAGTCCTATACGGAGGTATCCTTCAGGGAAGATGATGTGCTTGTATTCGGCAAGGAGACCAAAGGGCTTCCGGAGGATATGCTCCTGGCCCATAAGGAGGACTGCATCCGGATTCCCATGATAGAAGAAGCCCGTTCTCTCAATTTATCCAACGCGGTGGCCATTGTGGCCCTGGAAGCACTGAGACAGACCGGTTTTCCCCATCTTTTAAGGGAAAGCGGCCGGTTGTTTAAAGGAGGCAGAAGCACCCATGAATACGTATGATGCAGCTTATGATCTGGCAAGGGCTATCAGGGAAAGCGATGAAATGAAGCGCTTGACCGAGGCAGCAGAAAAGATCAAGGGCGATGAGGAAGCCAGAAAAATGGTGAAGGAATATATCATGGCCCAGATGAAAGCTGACTATGCCAAACTGGCAGGACAGAAGGAAGACGAGGACAGCTACCAGCATCTGCAGGAACTGGCTGTGCTTGTCAGCAACAACAGCAATGCCCAGGAATATCTCCAGGCATTTATTCGCTGGAATCAGGTGGCTGCGGATTTGCAGAAGATCGTATCCGATGCAATGGCGCAGGGTATGGATGTATTGGAACTGAATAAACAATGACAGATTGGAAAGCATTTCTTGATGGAATTTTAAATGAACGGCAGTATAAGCTGGATGAACCTATGAGCCGCCACACCACCTACGGTATCGGCGGGCCGGCAGACTGCTTTGTAATGCCCCAGACAGTGGAGGAACTGAAAAAGGTGCTCTCCAAAGCCCATGATGAAGGCATTCCCGTCACCTTTATAGGCGGCGGCTCCAACCTCCTTGTATCGGATCTGGGAATCCGCGGCATTACCCTTTGCACGAACCGGCTGAAGCAGGAAACTGTCTGCCATGAGACATGGATTACCGCCATGGGCGGCGTAGGCACCGGCACCGTTTCCCGGTTTGCGGAAAAGAACAGCCTCAAAGGCTTTGAATGGGCCGTAGGCATCCCCGGCACTCTCTGCGGCGCTGTCTTCATGAATGCCAACGGCTATGGCAGCCAGATGAAGAACGTGGTGGAGGAAGTGTATACCATTTCCGGCGACGGCAAGGAAGACCGCACCTACGGATGGGATGACCTGCACTACGGCGACAGCGACAGCATTTTCATGCATAACGGCGACATCATCGTAGGCGCCAAGCTCCACCTTTCTCAGGGCAATGCCGATGAAATCAAGAGAAACATGACGGAGCACCAGATTTCCAGAAGAACCAAGCAGCCTCTGGAAAAGAGAAGCGTCGGCACCATGTATCTCCGTCCGCCGGGATACCATGTAGGCCCCATGATCAAAGCCTGCGGCCTCATCGGCTTTTCCATCGGAGATGCCCAGGTTTCCACCAAGCATCCTGATTTCGTGGTGAATAACGGCCATGCCTCCTGCAAAGAGATACTGGAGGTGCTTCACGAAGTGCAGAAGCGCATTATGGACAACTACCATATCCATGTGCCTCTGGATGTGCGGATCCTCGGCGAAGGCGTCAAACAGGAAAGATAAAAAAAGAGCTTTGAAGAAATGGAAATCGTTTCTTCAAGGCTTTTTTGTTTTTAAGAAACTATCAGACTGTGGAAAGGAGGCTTCTTCCCGCCGGCCGGTGTTTATCTGTAGATGAGTCACTATCGGCATGTGCTGAGATTCTTCACTCAGAATGCCCATATTCGGCAGAAAGGTCATTCCCGTAACAAACGCCGCCGCAGGAGGCATAAAAAATTCATTGAGGCTGTGAAAAAAATATAAATCATTTTTTCACAGCCCTTTTTGTATATATAAATTTTCACGGAAATTGGTCAAATGACAGTCTGCCTCCTGCCTCTGCGTCATTTCGAGCGATGCTGCATGTAGTTATAGATGATAATGCCTTTTGTTCTATTGAGGCTCTGAGCCCCGAAATCTCCTGCTGCAATGAGGTTTATACTAT
>DCJJ01000036.1:0-6895 GCA_002320515.1 Dialister sp. UBA1703
AGCGAACACAACCCGCCGCCGTCAGGCGGCCACAACCCTCGGGGCGAAGCCCCGTCAACCTTCCCCTCTGAACCTTTTGAACCTTCTGAACCTTCACGCCGTAGGCGTGTCCAATTGATTACAAGGAGCATACCATGTCTTCTATACAAATGATTGCCATTGATTTGGATGATACCCTTTTACGGGATGATATTTCCGTTTCGGACTACACGAAACAGGTACTGGCCCGGGCTCTTTCCCGGGGCGTGAAGATCGTCATTGCCACGGGGCGCATGTTCCAGGCGGCCCGTCCCTGGGGGAAGGCCATCGGTCTGGGTGATGTGCCGGTGATCTGCTATACCGGCGCCATGACGGGGCTCTGCGAGAGCGGAAAGATTGTGCGGGATGTGCGGATTGAAAAGGAGCTGGCCCTTTCCATTCTGGCGGATATCAGAAGCCATGGATGGTATGCCCACACCTATATCGACGATGAGCTCTATGTGCCTTTCCGGGATGAAAGGACCGATGCATACGAGAAGCAGTGCGGCGTGAAGGCCCATGTGGCGGGGGATGATTTCTGGCATCCCGCCAAGGCGCCTACGAAAATCCTGGTGTGCGAGCATGATAAAGAAAAGATGAAGGAAATCGAAGCCCTCCTTGGAGAGACATACGGGAAACTGGTGAACCAGGTGAAATCGAAGCCCTATTTCTTTGAAATGAACAATAAGGAGTGCTCCAAGGGAAGGGCTGTGGAATCACTGGCTCAGTCCTATGGGATTTCCATGGACCATGTCATGACCTTTGGCAATGGGAACAATGATGTTTCCATGCTTTCCGCCACGCCCTGGTCTTTCGCCGTGGCTAACGGCACGAAGAGTGCCAGGGAGGCGGCTGCCCATGAGACTTTGTCCAATAATGAGGACGGTGTGGCCCGGGCTGTTGAGAAATATGTACTGGAGGGATGAACCATGCAGGATGATTTCCGCTTTGTCATTATTACCGGCATGAGCGGAGCCGGAAAAACGAATTTCATGCAGAAGCTGGAGGATATGGGCTATTACTGCGTGGATAATCTGCCGCCGGTGCTCATTGCCCGGTTTGCGGATCTGTGCTGGAAGAGCACGTCCAATACCCGCCATGTGGCGGTGGTGACCGATATTCGGGGCGGCTCTTTCTTCGACGCCCTGCCCCAGGCGCTGGATGAACTGAAGAAAAGGGGCATTCCCCACGAAGTGGTTTTCCTGGAGGCTTCTGATGAAGCGCTGGTGCGCCGCTATATGGAAACGAGGCGGCAGCATCCTCTGGCGAAAAATATGCGTATCCAGGAGGGCATTGCCCAGGAGAGAAAAATCCTGGCAGGCATCAGGGCCCAGGCGGATGTGATCGTGGACACCACTGCCATGAAGACGGTGGATTTGAAGGAGTACCTGTCCAGCCGCTTCGGCGTGGACGGAAGCGGCACGGATATGCAGGTCACCGTTTTCTCCTTCGGCTTCAAGTACGGCATCCCCATTGATGCGGATACGGTGATTGATGTGCGTTTCCTGCCCAATCCTTTCTATGTGCCGGCATACAAGTATTCCACCGGCCGGGTGAAGGAAGTGGCAGACTATATCGAGAAGGCGCCGGTGACGAAGGAATTCCTGGCCAAGCTCTACGATTTTATGGATTTCATGGTGGATCGTTTCCGCAAGGCCGGAAAGACCCAGTTCACCATTGCCATCGGCTGCACCGGCGGTATGCACCGCTCTGTCTTCGTGACGGAAAGGCTGGGCAGCCATTTGAAAGAAAAGTTCGGACATGTGAATGTGGAACATCGGGATCTGCATCGCAATCATATAGAGCATGATGTGACCGATTCTTCGGAAGGATGAGTTTCATGAAACATTTCATGCAGTGGCTCCGGCCGGGCCTTGCCATTAAGCGCTGGATGGTTCTCTTTTCCCTGGGAATCATCCTCCTGGTCTTCGGTGCCACATTGATTCTGAATTACCAGATTTTCGGAATTATGGAAGAAAAAATGCTGCGCTTCGCGTTCCAGATGACCGGAAGCTACAGCTATACATTCCTGGCCATCTGCGGCACCCTCTTTGTCATTCTGGGGCTGTGGATCATGACTACGGCGGTGAGGAAGCTCATGAAGCGGTTTGTGGAGCTTCTGGCGCCGGACCAGAAGGAAGTGTCCAAGAAGCTCCTGTCCCGCATGGAGCTCTCCCGGGGACTCCGGGTGGTGGCCATCGGCGGCGGCCATGGTCTGTCCATGCTGCTCCGTGGCATGAAGAACAGGACTTCCAATATTACCGCCATTGTCACCGTAGCCGATGACGGCGGCTCCTCCGGAAGGCTCCGTGAGGAAATGGGAATCATTGCCCCCGGCGACCTTCGGAACTGTCTGGTGGCGCTGGCTGACAAGGAAACGGTGCTGGAGCAGATTTTCCAGTACCGCTTCGGCGGCGAAGGCGAGCTGGCAGGACACAGCCTGGGAAATCTTTTCCTGGCGGCCCTTATCAAGCAGTTCGGCAGCGTGCAGAATGCGCTGGAAGCAGCCAGCAAGGTTCTGAACATCCGCGGCCAGGTCATGCCTGCCACCTCCCAGAAGGTACGGCTCCGGGCCAAAATGTCGGACGGGGAAATCGTGGAAGGGGAGTCGGAAATTTCCGCCTACCCCGGTAAAATCGGCAGGGACGTGAAAATCGTCCGCATGACCACCGTCCCCAAAGCCCCCATGGCCGTAGGGGATGCCCTGGAGGCCATCAAGGAAGCGGATCTCATTACCCTGGGCCCCGGAAGCCTGTATACTTCCGTACTGCCCAACCTGCTTGTGCCGGAAATTTTGGAAGCCATCCGCAAAAGCGGGGCCCCCGTGCTTTATATCTGCAACGTGATGACCCAGCCCGGCGAAACCACGGGCTATACCGTAGGAGATCACCTGAAGGCACTGGTGGATCACATCGGCGGCGGGGTGGTGGATTTCGTCCTTGCCAACAACGGCACTCCTTCGCCGGAGGTGCTGAAGAAATATGAAAAAGCCCATGCTTTCCCTGTATCCATCGACCGGAAGAAGGTGGAATCCCTGGGCGCCCAGCTTATTGAAGCAGACCTTCTGGGCGGAGCCCGTGGAGCGGTGCAGGACACGGAAGTCCTTTCCGATGAAATCGTCCGTATCCACAACCTTCTCCAGGCGAAAATCGCGCCGGAAGCATTGGAAGAGTATTTGAAGAGGAGTCATTAATGTCATTTACAGAACAGGTCAAGAACGAACTGGCCCGTATCCGCAGGGACGAAGCGTCCTGTCGCCGGGCAGAGCTTCTGGCCCTTCTCCGTATGAGCGGTTCCTTCGTGACCGGATCCCGGGGGCGCTGGGGACTGGAATTTTCCACCGGAAACAGCGCCGTAGCCCGGCGGGTGCTGGTGTACCTGAAAAAAGACTTCGGATTCATGCCCAGCGCCATGGTGCGACAGGGCCGCCGTCTCCGGAAGAAAAACGTATACACTTTGGTGGTGGAGCCTTCAGAAAAGGGGCTCTCCTTCCTGGACACCATGGGCCTTTCCCCCATGGCCGGCGTAGACGACAGCCCCTTCCTTGAAAGCGGCGAAGAAAAAAGGGCCTACCTGGCCGGCGCTTTCCTGGGCGGCGGCTCCGTGAGCCGGCCCCAAAGCGACTACCATCTGGAAATGGTGACCCAGTCCTTCCGGTTTGCAGAAGAAATCGTGAAGACCATGGCCTATTTCAAAATGAACGCCCGCATGACCGACAGGAAAAACGACTATATTGTATATATAAAAGACGGAGACGAAGTGTCCGAATTTCTCCAGATCGTAGGCGCCAGCCAGAGCTACCTGGACTTTGAAAGCGTGCGGGTGGTGAAGGACATGAGAAACCGGGTGAACCGCCAGGTGAACTGCGAAACAGCCAACCTGCAGAAAACCGTGGACGCCGCCGTTCACCAGACCCATATGGTGCAGAAACTTCTCAAAGGAAACACCCTGTCCTCCCTGTCCCCGAAAATCCGGGAAGCCTGCGAAGTGCGCCTCTCCCATCCCAACGCCAGCCTCTCCGAACTGGCCGCCATCTGCGGCATCACCAAATCCGGCCTGGCCCACCGCTTCAAAAAAATAGAATCCCTGGTACAGGCCATGGAAGAAAGCGGAAAAACGGGCTGAGGGGAAAAAGCAGGTAAAGCAGGCTTTACAGGTATCGCCCCAAAGGCGATGCCGCCACCACAGCCCTCTGGACCTTTTACCGTCTATGGAATATTTAACATAGCAAAGGAAATACATACAGAAAAGAAGTAAACCCATGTCCATCTTAAAAAAAACTATTGCATCCCTCGCCGCTGCCATGACCATGGCAGGTGGTTTGACTGCTTTCGCATCGTCTCCGGTGGATGAAACCTATACCACCCTTCCTTTGAAACAGACGAAGGCTGAAGGCACTTTGATTTTTTCCGACTGCCCGGAGTATGCAGACCAGGCAGGCATTTTGTATGAAGGCACCGCCGCTCCCGGAAAGGGACGGGTCTATTATTACCATGTGAATGAAACCGGCGGTCCCGCCCGGGTGCTGGTGTACGCGAAATCAGACAAGAAACAGCCCATCACTGTGAACCGCCGGATCAAAGGCGATGCCAGCAGCAGCTACATCCCTACCGGCGCTACCCTGTCCTTCCGGGAAGCGGTGGGAGAGGAAGAAAAGCCGGAAACGGTTACGCTCCTTCTGGGAAAGAAAACCATCCTTTTTGACGATGATCCCCAGGGCATTGCCGAGGAAAACCTGGTCAGCGGCATGGTGGAAATTGAAACGAAGAAGCCCGTCACCCTGGGCACTGCCATCCTTCCCGACGGCGATGCCAAAGACCTGGAAAAGGCTCTGGACACAGCGATTCCCCTCCCGCCGGATACTCATGAAATGAGAGGTACCTTTGCCAGAGATATTTACCTGGAAAACGAAACCTGGGACTTTGCCAAAGGACCTGCCGACATTTCCATCGGCAATTCCTATCCCTTCCAGAAAGGACAGGATGAAATGAGCCATGTGGAAAGGGAAAACACAGGAGACTACGGCATCACCTATCATGTGACCTTTCATAACAGCGGCAGCGGGAAGTATAATCTATATATCAACGCCCAGGGCGGCGTGTACATGGGTACCTTCCAGATCGGTACCAATCCGAGGCTCCTTCGGGTATACCGCACCAATGACCGCCTGGGACGGCGCTGGTTTGGAAACGGCACCGAAAGAGACTATATTTCCTGCGGCACCTGGGACATGGGGAAGGACCTTTACATCCGCTTCATTCCCGCCGGCGCCACCTACCTGCCTGTCCGCTTCCTCATGGTGCCGGAAAAGGAATCCCTGGACCGGAAATAAGCAGCTGGAAGCTACCCACCCTATCTGTTTTCAACAAAGGAGACCTAAAATGAAATTTATTCAGTTTCGTATCGGCGATATTGTACAGATGAAAAAGAAACATCCCTGCGGAAGCCAGGAATGGGAAGTGCTGCAGCTGGGAAGCGATATGCGTATCAAATGCTGTGGCTGCGGGCACATCGTCCTCATTCCCCGCCCCAAGTTTCTGAAAGGTGCCAAGAAGGTACTGAACCGTGACGTCACAAAGGACACCCCTCTGGCCCAGAGAAGCGAAGAGTCTACGGAAGGGTAGGGCTTCCTCTCCGGCCTGGGGCCGTGGCGTATCATGGCAACAGGAAACTATGGGCAAAAAGTTTCCTCTCCGGCCTGGGGCCATGGCGTATCATAGCAACAGGAAACTATGGACAAAAGGCTTCCTGTCCGGCTTGGGGCAGCGGCGTTTCATCATGTCCCATCCTCTTCGTAAACCTTTTTCAAAAAATTGTAAAAAGGGGGTAGACAGAGCGTCATCTCGATGGTATAATCTATAAACGTGATGAGGACAAACCTCTGAGTGAGCAAAAAGAACTAAAAAAGTTCTTGACAAGCGGAACGAAATTGTGTATAATAACTTTCGTCACTTGCGTGCTGGCGTAGCTCAGTTGGTAGAGCAGCTGATTTGTAATCAGCAGGTCGTAGGTTCAAGTCCTATTGCCAGCTCCATATGGGCGGATTCCCGAGTGGTTAAAGGGAGCAGACTGTAAATCTGCCGGCTTTGCCTTCATAGGTTCGAATCCTATTCCGCCCACCAATATCGCGGGGTGGAGCAGTTGGTAGCTCGTCGGGCTCATAACCCGAAGGTCGCAGGTTCAAGTCCTGCCCCCGCCACCATGTTAATACTTTCCTATATATAGATTTGCTGATATAGCTCAGTCGGTAGAGCGTATCCTTGGTAAGGATAAGGTCACCAGTTCAATCCTGGTTATCAGCTCCATGGCGGCTTAGCTCAGTTGGCTAGAGCAAGCGGTTCATACCCGCTGTGTCCGGAGTTCAAATCTCTGAGCCGCCACCAAACACCGTAAAAAAGAGTTCTCTCCGGAGAGCTCTTTTTACTGTTATCTGCATTCGTATGGTAAGACGAAGGCCGGTGACAGAATTCTTATATTTCTTTGAAATTGCATATGGAATTGCGCCCTGTTTCTTGTTTCCCGTTGACTTTCAATGTATAATAAATAAAGCGCAAATCTATTTTTGCAAATTCTTTTTTGTATAAGGAGAGAAAGAAATGGCAAAAGCTCATTACGAAAGAACAAAACCGCATGTTAACATCGGCACCATCGGCCATGTCGATCACGGCAAGACTACACTGACTGCCGCTATCACCAAAGTACTGGCTGAAGAAGGCAAGGCTAACTTCCTGGACTATGCTTCCATCGATAAAGCACCGGAAGAAAGAGCCCGTGGTATCACAATCAACACCTCCACCGTTGAATATGAAACCGAAAAACGTCACTATGCACATGTTGACTGCCCAGGGCATGCCGACTATGTAAAGAACATGATCAC
>DCJJ01000036.1:6903-7218 GCA_002320515.1 Dialister sp. UBA1703
GACGGCCCCATGCCCCAGACCCGTGAACATATCCTCCTGGCTAAACAGGTAGGCGTTCCGGCTATCGTAGTATTCCTGAACAAAGCTGACCAGGTTGATGATCCTGAACTGATTGACCTTGTAGAAATGGAAATCAGAGACCTGCTCACTGAATATGGCTATCCGGGAGATGAAGTGCCGATTATCGTTGGCTCCGCTCTTGGCGCCCTCAACGGCAACAAAGAAGACGAACAGAAGATTCGCGACCTCATGGCAGCTGTAGATGAATACATCCCGACTCCTCAGCGCGATACCGATAAACCGTTCCTGATGCCT
>DCJJ01000131.1 GCA_002320515.1 Dialister sp. UBA1703
CGTTTCCCCTCTGGGGACACAACCTTTCTACACAACCTGCCGCCGACAGGCGGCCATAACCTCCAGCCCCGCAGGGGCTGGCAACTTTTCATCCTATTTCTCCTCAAAATCAGTACTCAATCCCCCTGATTTAGTGTAAAATATATAAGGTATCAAGTATTTTTGCAGGAGATGATAAGGTTGAAGAGATTTCAAAAATGGGCGCTTTTGCTGGGGGTCTCTCTGGCTTTTTCTTGGGGAGTGACGGCAGGGGCTTTTGAGCCTTATTACCTGAATGGCGATAAAACCTATCCCATGATACAGAATACCGGCGGTATTTATAATGACGGCGCAACCGGGCTTTTTCTTGACCTGTCCTCCCTGACAGTGGAGGATGTGTTTGAGGACGGGCTGCAGGCGAAGGTGAAGACCCTGGACGTGAAGTCTTCAAAAGCCGTTACGGAAAGCGTAATCCATGTACGTTACAGTGTAGATGGTAAGGCCTGGGCCCTGGGGCAGGATGGCCGGCGGCGGGAAATCCCGCCAGGCACGGAAGACCCGGCGGCGCTGGTGGTTTATTTCATGCGTCAGGCCATGGCGGAAGATGGTACTCGTGACAGGCTGTCTTCTGAAATCGCTGCCATTATGGGAGCCAGGAAGGACAAGCTGGGTAAGACGGCACCTCCTGATGTGGTTCCCCTGATTGATGCAGCGCCTCCTAAAGAGGGGCAGACTGTGAAGAAAAAGGGAAATGTGCAGAAGGGAAATCCTGATGCAGACCAGGTCACGGTTACCATTACCGAGGCACCGAAGGTGGAAATCACTTCCACCCCGCCGCCGCAGGTAGATATTACATAAATTTTTTCGAGGTGTATGATGGCAAAAAGACATTACGAGCTTCATGTGGCAGGCTGCACAAGGCAGCTTCCTGTAATCAATATTTCCGATACTCTGGCGATTGCAGGCTTTGTAATCCTGGGGGATACGGAAATCGTGGAGAACTGCGCCAAAGAGCTGGCGGCCAAGGTGCCCGGGGATACGGACATCATCATGACGGCGGAGACCAAGGGCATCCCCCTGGCCCATGAACTGGCCAGTGCGCTGGGCATGAAGCGGTATATCGTGGCCCGGAAATCGGTGAAGGCTTACATGGAAAACCCGATCTGGGTGGAGGATGAATCCATTACTACCGCCGGCAAGCAGCGGCTCTATCTTATGGATTCGGATGTGGAACTGATGAAAGGCAGGAATGTGCTCCTGGTGGACGATGTCATCAGCACCGGCGGCTCCATGAAGGCCATGAAGGAGCTGGCGGAAAAGGCCGGCGCCCACGTCATCGGCGAGGCAGCCATCTTGGCAGAAGGGGATGCGGCGAAGAGAAAGGATATTATTTACCTGGAACCGCTGCCCTTGTTTAAAGCGGAATGAAGCAGGGCCGCTGTGACACGCCCTGGCGGGCGTGAGGGTTGACGGCCCTGTGGGCCGAAGGTTCTCAGGGTTCTGAAGATTGACGCGCCGCTGGCGCGAGGGTTGTGGTGGGCGGCTTTGCCGCCGGTTTGTAGAAAACAGCTTTAGTGAGCTGGTAAAAACCAGACAACCGGGCTTTCGCCCGGGAAAAACAGACAAACCGCCCTGACGGGCGTTGGAAAACCATACAACCGCGCCTTTGGCATCGGTCGGGCAATTCATAGGAAGGTCCTTTTATGTGCAGGCAAAGGACCAACTTTGCCCGACTTGGAGACCCTCTGCAGGGTCTCCACATTGGAAATGCACCCCTTCTGCCGCCTGCGGCGGCGTCTCCCCCGGAGGGGGAGATTTGCTCTATGAAAAACATAGAGTTACTTAAGTTAGCTCAAGGCTGAGCAGTGAATAAACTTCCCCCTCCGGGGGAAGTGGTGCGCAGCACCCAAAGGGGTGCATTTTCATCGGGCGAAGCCCGGTTTTACGGTTTTCGCTGCCTCTGGCAGCATATAAAATTCATCGCCAAAGGCGATACCTTTCCCCTGAGCGAAAGCGAACGCAACCCTGCTATACAACCCGCCGCCGTCAGGCGGCCCTAACCTGCGGCGCCAGCCGCGCCCCCTTTTTGAAAGGCGGCGTCAGCCGCTTCCCAAATATGATATAATAAGGAATACAATGTTTACGTTACTGATATTGTCTCCACAGGAGGAAACAGATGAAACATCAGGAAATTGTTATGATTGTTGACTTTGGCGGCCAGTACGCCCAGCTCATTGCACGGCGCGTCCGTGAATGCGGCGTGTACTGCGAAATCCTGCCATACAACAAGAGTGCTGAGGAAATCCTTGCCCAGAATCCGAAGGGCATTATTTTCTCCGGCGGCCCTTCCAGCGTGAATGCAGAAAATGCTCCCCAGGTAGATCCGGGAGTGTTCAAGGCAGGAGTGCCGATTCTCGGTATCTGCTATGGCATGCAGCTCATGGCCAAGTCCCTGGGCGGCGAAGTATCCAAGCCCGCCAAGCATGAATACGGCCACACGGAATTCTACAGAGACGGCAGCTCCGCCCTCTTTGAAGGGGTTTCTGAAAAGACGGCTGTATGGATGAGCCACGGCGATGCAGTCACCGATATGCCTGCAGGCTTCGGCCTCACCGGTCACACAGACCTTACCCCTACCGCTGCCATGGCTGATGAAGCCCGCCGTTTCTTCGGTGTACAGTTCCATCCGGAAGTGGTTCACACTCCTGAAGGCACCACCATGCTGAAGAATTTCCTCTTTAAGATCTGCGAATGCGAAGGCGGCTGGTCCATGGGCAACTACATCGACATTGCTGTGGAAAACATCCGCGAAAAGGTAGGAAAGCACAACGTCATCTGCGCCCTTTCCGGCGGCGTAGACTCTTCCGTAGCTGCCGTGCTGGTGCATAAGGCCATCGGCGACCAGCTCACCTGCGTCTTTGTAGACCACGGTTTCCTCCGTCTGGGCGAAGCAGAACAGGTAGTGGACACCTTCAAAAATAAATTCAACATGAAACTGGTCCACATCGATGCATCCAAGCATTTCATGTCCCTTCTGAAGGGCGTGACGGAACCGGAAAAGAAGCGCAAAACCATTGGCGCTGAATTTATCCATACATTCCAGGAAGAAGCAAACAAGCTGGAAGATGTGAAATTCCTGGTACAGGGCACCCTTTATCCTGACGTGGTGGAATCGGGCACTGCTACTGCCTCCACCATCAAATCCCACCACAATGTAGGCGGACTTCCGAAGGATATGAAGTTCCAGCTCATCGAACCGCTCCGCGAACTCTTCAAGGATGAAGTCCGCGAACTGGGCCGCCAGCTGGGCCTTCCGGAAGAAGTAGTCAACCGCCAGCCCTTCCCGGGACCGGGCCTGGCTATCCGCATTATCGGCGAAATCACACCGGAAAGACTGGATATCCTCCGCCGTGCCGATTTCATCGTCAGAGATGTCATCAAACAGCATGGTCTTTACAACGATATCTGGCAGTCCTTCGCCATCCTCCCCGCAGCTATCCGCTCCGTAGGCGTACAGGGTGACGAAAGAACCTACGACTACACCGTAGGTATCCGCGCCGTGACCTCCTCCGACGGCATGACCGCCGACTATTTCCGCTTCCCCTGGGAAGTGCTTGATGAAATGAGCCGCCGCATCTGCAACGAAGTGGCCGGGGTGAACAGGGTAGTCTACGACATTACCTCCAAACCGCCGAGCACCATTGAATGGGAATAATTACAACACAAATGCAAAGCATGTAAAAAGGGGCTGTGAATGAATTCATAAAATACAGCCCTATGAAAACCAGAAAAAGGACTTTGGCCCTAACGGGTACAAAGTCCTTTTTCAGTGGTAAAATGTATAAATGTATATATGACGAAAGAAAAACAAATTACCACATCTCATTCTATCCCTAAACAAGGGATTTTGCCAATGTTTCCTTCAGATCTTCTCCCCATAACAGACAAGGTATTCGTATTCGACCGCTTAATGGTGTCCGAACCATAAGGCATTCCATCTTA
>DCJJ01000121.1 GCA_002320515.1 Dialister sp. UBA1703
TAATTCATAGCCGCCGCAGGCGGCAATCCACAACCCTCGGCGGCAAAGCCGCCGTCAAACCTGAGAACTCGACCGCCAAAGGCCGGTTAAACTTAAGAATCCTTTCTTCGCCCTTTGAACCCGCGGGCCCATAGGGCCCGCCCCCCCAATTTCAATAATCTTCTTTACATAAATCCGCTGGCATGATAAAATTTTCTAAGTTGTAGATATATTGATTACTCAGTAAATGAGGGATGTAAATGGCACTTTATGTTAAGAAATTCGGTGGAAGTTCGGTGGCTACACCGGAAAAAATGCTGAATATTGCAAACCGTGTTCTTCGGGACCGGAAGCCGGGGGATAAGATCGTCATTGTGGTGTCCGCCATGGGGGATACTACCGATGATCTTTTGGACCTGGCGTCCCAGGTTTCTTCTGTCAATCATGGCAGGGAAATGGATATGCTTCTGGCAACGGGAGAGCAGATGTCCATCGCTCTTATGGCTATGACTTTCAAGAAGCTGGGGGTACCGGCCATTTCCCTGACGGGCCCGCAGGCCGGCATCATTGCCGGCGGTGCTTTCGGGAAGGCCCGCATTGATGATGTGAAGCCGGAGCGGGTGCTCCGGGAGCTGGAGGAAGGCAAGATCGTCATTGTAGCAGGCTTTCAGGGGATTATGCCCAACGGCGATGTGGCCACCCTTGGCCGCGGCGGTTCCGATGCTACGGCGGTGGCTTTAGCCGGTGCCATGCATGCGGATATGTGTGAAATTTTCACTGACGTGGACGGCATTTATTCCGCCGATCCCCGCTATGTGAAGGGCTGCCGCAAGATGAAGGAAATCACCAATACGGAAATGCTGGAAATGGCAAGGCTTGGCGCCGGTGTCATGCAGCCCCGCAGCGTGGAGCTGGGCATGAAGTATCATATTCCCATTCATGTACGGTCTACGTTCACTGATGAGGAAGGCACCATTATCCGGGAGGTATGCACAATGGAAGGTAAGAATGAATCGGTAAGAGGCGTGGCGCAGGATGCCCATGCAGCAAGGATTGCGGTACTGGGGCTTCGCAATATCCCCGGTGTGGCATACATGGTTTTCTCCGCACTGGCTGAAGATAATATCACCGTAGATATGATCGTGCAGAGTGTGAGAAATTCCAATGATGACAAGACAGACATTATTTTCACCATTGAAGATACGGATCTGCCGGATGCTAAACGGGTGCTGGAAAAGATGAGGGACGAAGGCAAGCTGGAAGAAGTCATTTATGATGATGACACAGCCAAGGTTTCCGTGGTGGGAGCAGGCATGCTGGGAACGCCCGGCGTGGCTGCCCGCATGTTCGGCGCCCTTGGAAGGGCCGGCGTAAACATCGACATCGTCAGCACCTCTGAAATCAGTATTTCCTGCCTCATCCTGAGGAAGGATCTGGACAAGGCTGTACAGGCCATTCATGATGAATTTTTCCCTGATACAAAAGCTGAATAATCTGGTTTTTTCAAAGAAAAAGCACAGGTATTTACCTGCGCTTTTTCGCACGTTTAGGAAACAGTGCTGACCTTTGGCAAATAAAGGGTCCTGTTTCATGGAGGTTTTATATGAAATGGAAATTAGGCGACATGGTTCACGGATTCCGCGTGAACGCCATGTCTCATATTGAAGAAGTCAATTCCGATGCCTATGTGATGGAGCACGTGAAGAGCGGCGCCCGTCTCATGTATCTGGATAATGACGATGACAACAAGGTATTTTACATCGCATTCCGCACCACCCCGGACAATTCCAAGGGCGTGCCCCACATTATGGAACATTCCACCCTCTGCGGCTCCCGCAAGTATCCTTTGAAGGAACCTTTCGTGGAACTGGCCAAGGGGTCCCTGAATACGTTCCTCAATGCCATTACCTGGCCGGATAAGACCATGTATCCCATTGCCAGCAGAAATGATGTGGATTTCCACAATCTGATGGATGTGTACCTGGATGCTGTTTTCTATCCCAACTGCCTGAAGAATCCCCAGATTCTCATGCAGGAAGGCTGGCACTACGAGCTGGAAAACAAAGAAGCGCCCCTCACATACAACGGCGTGGTTTACAATGAAATGAAAGGGGCCCTTTCTTCTCCCGAAGCTATTATGGAAGACCGGGCTATGGAAAAGCTTTTCCCCGACACCACCTACGGCGTGGAATCCGGCGGGGACCCGGAAGTGATTCCCACCCTGTCCTTCCGTGAATTTACGGAATTCCACCGCCGTTTCTACCATCCCTCCAACAGCTATATCTACCTTTACGGCGATATGGATATTGATAAGACCCTGGAATATCTGGACGGGGAGTACCTCTCCGCCTTCGACAGAAGAAATGTGGACTCCATGGTGAAGACCCAGGCTCCCTTCGGGAAACGGATTTCCGTTACCGCCCCCTATGGCATTGCGGAAAATGAAGACACCGAAGGCAAGGCCATCCATGCCCTTTACAATGCTTTCAACGACCACATGTCTACCATGGACTCCCTGGCCTTCCGCATTCTGAACTATGTGCTCATCGACATGGACGGGGCGCCTTTGAAACAGGCGGTGCTGGACGCAGGCCTTGGAAGCGACCTGTCCGGCTCCTACGGCGACAGCTACAAGCAGCCCGTATGGATTGTGGAAGTGACAGGGTCCGAAGTGGGTAAACAGCAGGCCTTTGCGGATGTGGTGGACAGCACCCTCCGCTCCATTGCCCTGAAGGGACTGGACAAGGATATGCTGGAAGCGGCGCTGAACCGCACCGAATTCACTGCCCGTGAAAATGATTACCAGGGCCGTCCGAAGGGCCTTTTCTACGGCGTAAGGGCCATGGACCTCTGGCTGTATGACCGGGATCCCATGGAAGCCCTCCGCTACATCGACGATATCAACACCCTGAGGGATAACCTGAAGACCAATTACTTCGAAAATCTCCTTCTCCGCTATGTCATCAAGAACCCGCACCAGGTACTGATTACCATGAAGCCGGAAAAGGGACTCACCGAAAAGATGAATCGGGAAACGGCGGAAAAGCTGGCAGCCTTCAAGAGCAGCCTTTCCGACGAACAGCTGGATGAAATCATGGCCTCCACCAAAGCGCTGAAGGAAAGACAGGCCTCCGGCGAAACGGAAGAAGCGCTGGAAACCATTCCCCTCCTTTCCCGCAAAGACCTGAAACGGACGGTGGAGGAAAAGGTGCTGGAAAAGGAAAATGTGTCCGGCATGGACCATTTCCATTTCGACGTACACACCAACGGCATTACCTACCTGAACCTCTATTTCCCCCTCAGCGGCCTGACGGAAGAGGACATTCCCTATGCCATCCTTCTCTCTACCCTTTTGCGCAGTCTTTCCACCACAAAACACAGCTACGGCGAACTGGCCCGCCTGTCCAACGCCTACACCGGCGGCATGAGCTTTGCGGTGAACGGCTACGGAAAGGTGGAAGACACGAACGACTATCTGCCTGCCCTTACCGTCCGCGCCAAGGCGCTCACCTCCAAGGCAGACAAACTTTTGGACCTTCTGGGCGAAGTGATCAATCACACCCTCTTCACCGACACCAAGCGGCTGAAGGAACTGATTCTTCAGGAAAAATCGGAATGGGACATGACCGCCTTCTCTAGAGGCCACAGCCTGGTGATGACAAGGCTTACCTCCTATTTCTCCAGGGGAGGGGAGTTTGCCGAACAGTCCGGCCTTTCCTACTACTATTTCCTGGCGGACCTTGCCAGAAAATTTGACGGTGAAAAGGAAAAACTGGTGGCAAAACTGGAAGAAGTTTCCCGAAAGATTTTCACAAGAAGTTGTCTTTTCTTTGAAACCATAGGGGAAGAAGAGGAAAAGAAAGCTGTCCTTTCCAACTTTGCACTCCTTGTGGACGATATGGAAGAAGGGGAAAAGAAGGAACCCCGTCCATTCAGTTTCCCGTCGGCAGAAAAGAACGAAGCCTTCCGTACTTCCGGCAAGGTGCAGTACGTAGCCAAGGGTGGCAATTTCAAGAGCCACGGCTTTGCATACACCGGCGCTCTGAAGGTCATGGAAACCATCCTCCGCTACGAATACCTGTGGAAAAAGGTGCGCGTCCTGGGCGGCGCCTACGGCGCTTTCACCCAGTTCCTCCGGGACGGCACGGCCATCCTCTGCTCCTACCGGGATCCGAACCTTGCCGAAACCCTGAAGGCCTATGAAGACCTGCCGGCCTATCTGGAAAACCTTACCCTTTCCAACAGGGAAATGACCAAGTACGTTATCGGCACCATGGCCGCCGCTGAAACCCAGCTCACTCCCTCCATGAAGGGCGAAAGGGCCATGGTACACTACCTCTCCGGCAACACCAGGGAATCCCGCATGAAAATCAGGGACGAAGTGATCAACTGCCAGGTGGAAGACATCAGGAAACTGGCGCCTCTGGTAGAAAGCGTCATAAAGGATCCCTACATCTGCGTCATGGGCAGCGAAGACAAAATCGAAAGGGACAAAGCCCTCTTCGACGCTGTCAAATCCATGCCGAACTGATGAAAGTACGCACCCGTTTCGCCCCCAGCCCCACTGGCCGCATGCACCTGGGCAACCTGTGGATTGCCTTCCTGAATTGGCTCTGGACAAGGCAGCAGGGGGGAACCATTATCCTCCGCATGGAAGACATTGACAAAGACCGCTGCCATACATCCTATGCGGAAGGCATTCTGGAAGACCTCGCCTGGATGGGCCTTGACTATGACGAAGGACCTGAAGGAACCTATGCCTACGGAAGCACCGTGCAGAGCCGAAGATACGACATCTACGGGAAAATCCTTTCTGAAATGGAAAAGAAAGGGCACATCTACCCCTGCTACTGCAGCCGGAGCCGCATCCACCAGGTCCTCTCCGCTCCCCACGAAGGAGAAAACCGACCTGTCTACGACGGACACTGCCGAAACCTTTCGGAAAAAGAAGGAAAAGCCATGACCAAGCCCCCCTGCTGGAGAGTGGCCATGGAAGAGAGGAACACGACCTTTTCGGACCTCTTCTTCGGAAACGTGACAAGACACCTCAAAAAAGGGGCCGACGACTTCGTTATCCGCCGCGCCGACGGCCTTGTAGCTTACCAGCTGGCTGTCTCCATAGACGACGGAGCCATGGGCGTCACCCACGTATTCCGGGGAAACGACCTTCTGGACTCCACGCCCTACCAGGTCTTCCTTATGGAAAAACTGGGATACCAGCCGCCAGTCTACGGCCACCTGCCCCTGCTCACTGACAAAAAAGGCATCCGCCTTTCCAAAAGACAGCAGGGCATTACCATAGAAGAACTCCGGAACAGAGGATACAGCCCCGAAGACCTCATGGGCCTCCTTCTCCACCTGGCCGGAGGCCTTCCGGACATGAGACCGGTTACAAGAAAAGAAGCGGTAGAGAACTTCCCCTTCGAAAAACTGAAAAATCTGAAACAGAAGCACATCGTCCTTCCTGTATCATAAAAAAACGCTCCCTTTTGGGGGCGTTTTTTTATGGATACGCCCTTTCGGGCGTGAGGGTTCAGAGGATGCAGAGGGTGCAAAGGGTTCAAAGGGTGGTGGTAGGCGTCCCTTAAATAATGAAGGGCGCCATTATGATAAAACCCATTTAGTGAGCTGGTGGGCTGGTCGGTATTCCCGAAGGAGCCTGCCGCTGCGCGGCAGAGGGGCATATGGCCCTGTGCTAGGGAAGCACTGATTAAATCA
>DCJJ01000076.1 GCA_002320515.1 Dialister sp. UBA1703
CGTAAGGCACCAAAGGGGGGAAAACCACCGGAGGTGGCTAATCACCAGAATGCCTATCATGCCATATGACACAGAAAGGTGAATCCGTAACGCTGACTTTATAAGCATTGCCCGCAGGGCAATCCACCACCCTCGGCCCAAAGGGCCGTCGCCCCCTTCTACACAACCTGCCGCCGACAGGCGGCCACAACCCTCGGCCCGAAGGGCCGTCAACCTTCCCCTCTGAACCTTCTGAACCCGGGCCGCGGAGCGGCCCCCTGGCGGAGCGGCCCTTTATATCCATTATATTCATGAAGACTTACATTGAAAAACTGTTATTTCTTGTATACAATACAGATAAAATGCAGTAACAGGAGGAACCATGAATTTTCTATCTATGAAATATTTCCTCATGCTGGCAGAGGAGAGAAGTTTTACGAAGGCGGCGGAGAGGCTGCATATTACCCAGCAGACTTTGTCCGCCCACATCGCTTCTCTGGAGAAGGAGGCGGGGGCGAAGTTTTTTGTGCGCCATGTGCCGCTGACGCTGACGGACAGCGGTGAGGTGTTCCTTCGCTATGCCCGCCTGTTTGCCAGAAACGAGCGGGCCCTGAAGCGGGAGCTGTCCGATGTGTCGGGGCGCTTTGAGGGGATTCTCCGCATCGGCATTGCGCCGTCCCGGGGACAGGTGATGCTGCCTTCTGTCATTGCCCGTTTCCAGGAGCGGTATCCCCGCTGCGGTATCCGCCTTTTTGAAATGGCCAATGAGGATATATGGAACTGTCTGAAGCGGGATGAAATCGACATAGCCATGGCAAGGCTTCCCGGGGAGATGCCGGGCATTTCCCACAGGCCCTGGATGAGGGAGGAAATCGTGCTTCTTGTGGAGAAATCCCTTACGGAAAGGCTCTGGGGGAAAGAAGGGTATTCTCTTTTCTCGGAAAAGGCAAGGAAGAAGGGACTGCCCCTTTTCTTCGAAGACTGCCCTTTTCTTTTGAACAGTGAAAATGATATTGCCGGCGCTCTGGCAAGACAGCTTTTCCGGCGCGGCAGCTTTGCGCCCCATGTGGCGGTGGAGTCGGAGAATATGGGGACCATGCTTCGGCTCTGCCTTCTGGGGAGGGGCGCCTATTTCTGCCCGGAAAATCTGGCAAGGGCCCTGCTCGCAAAGGATGACTGGGAAAAACTTCATGTCATGCATTTTGAGGAAGGAACCTATGAGCTTTCTTTCGGCTGGCAGACGGGAGCCCACCGCTGGCAGATGATAGAGAAGTGGATGGAGGAGGCGAAACCGGTCTCCTCTCAATGAGGCGGGAGACTGGATTCTTCCGTGAGAGAAGGGGCGCGGCTGCGCCGCAGGTTGTGCAGCAAGGTTATGTTCGCTGACGCTCAAGGGGCGAAAATGTATTGCCGGATGGCTTATATGCATAAAAAAACTCTCCTGCAGGTAGAAGGAGAGTTTTTTTTATTTTGTGGATTTATGAGTGGGATGGTGTGCTGGCCTAGGGAAGCACTGATTAATTCATAGAGTCTGCTTTNNGCATTACATAAAAATTCAAGAATAAAAGCAGACATTGATTTAATCAGCGCTTCCCTAGTTTCCGTTGTCAAGGCGGCGTGATATTCATTGCCCGAAGGGCGCCCCCTGAGCGAAGCGAACACAACCCGCGGGGCGAAGCGGCATTTGAAGCCGCCACCATAACCCTCGGGCCAAAGGCCCGTCAAACCTAAGAACCTTCGGCCCGCAAGGACCGTTAACCCTCACGCCGAAGGCGTGTCCAAGGGCCGCTTCGCGGCCCTTACAAATCCAGGTTGGTTACTTCCTTGGCGTGTTCTTCGATGAACCGGCGGCGGGGTTCCACCTTGTCGCCCATGAGGATGGTGAAGAGGCGGTCTGCCTCGATGGCATCGGTGAGTTCTACTTTCAGCATGACCCTCTGTTCCGGATTCATGGTGGTGTCCCACAGCTGTTCCGGGTCCATTTCACCCAGCCCTTTGTAGCGCTGGATCACGCAGCCGTCACGGCCGATTTCATCAAGCATTTTATTCTGTTCGTCATCGTCGTAGGTGTAGTATTTCTGCCGGCCTTTCCGGATCTGGTAGAGCGGCGGCTGGGCAATGTATACGTGGCCTTCGGTGATGAGGGGTTTCATGTAGCGGTAGAAGAAGGTGAGGAGGAGGGTGCGGATATGGGCGCCGTCCACGTCGGCATCGGTCATGATGATGATTTTGTAGTAGCGGAGCTTGGTGATGTCGAAGTCTTCGCCTACGCCGGTGCCGAAGGCGGTGATCATGGTGCGGATGGCATCGGAGTTCAGCACCCGGTCCAGT
Organism: Dialister sp. UBA1703; assembly: GCA_002320515.1. Classification (GTDB taxonomy): domain Bacteria; phylum Bacillota; class Negativicutes; order Veillonellales; family Dialisteraceae; genus Dialister. The sequence goes on from DCJJ01000076.1 coordinate 2,311, forward strand.
CTTGCTTTTTCTACGTTCAGGATTTTGCCGCGGAGGGGCAGGATGGCCTGGTAGCGGCGGTCACGGCCGGATTTGGCGGAGCCGCCGGCGGAGTCCCCTTCGACGATGTAGATTTCCGTAAATTTCGGGTCTTTTTCTGTGCAGTCAGCCAGTTTGCCGGGAAGGCTGGATACTTCCAGCGCGTTCTTGCGGCGGGTCAGTTCACGGGCTCTTCGGGCAGCTTCCCTGGCCCGGCTGGCGGTAATGCCTTTTTCCACAATGGCCCTGGCTTCCTGGGGATGTTCTTCCAGGTAGGTCTTGAGGCCTTCGGAAACGATGTTGTCCACAATGCTCTTGACTTCCAGATTTCCCAGCTTGGTCTTGGTCTGGCCTTCGAACTGGGGGTTAGGCACTTTGACGGAAATGACGCAGGTGAGGCCTTCCCGCACGTCGTCGCCGGAGAGGTTGTCTTCGTTCTGTTTCAGAATGCCGCTTCTTCTGGCGTAATCATTGAGTACCCGGGTGAGGGCGGTGCGGAAGCCTGCCAGGTGCATGCCCCCTTCCACGGTGTTGATGTCGTTGACGAAGGTGTACATGTTTTCGCTGTAGCCGGTCTGGTACTGCATGGCAATGTCTACGATGACCTTGTCCTTTTCCCCTTCAAAGGCGATGACGGCGGGATCTACCAGGTCTTTGCCTTCGTTCAGGAACTGCACGAATTCGGTAATGCCGCCGGCGTAGTGGAAGACGTCCTGATGGGTGGCGCCGTCCCGGTTGTCGGTCAGGGTGATGGTGAGGCCCTTGTTCAGGAAGGCCAGCTCCCGCATGCGGATTTTCAGGGTTTCATAGTCGAAATCGATGCCTTCCTTGAAAATCTGGATGTCCGGCTTGAAGGTGACGGAGGTGCCGGTCTCATCGGTGTCTCCGTAGTTCTTCATGTGTTCCGTTACGTCGCCCCGGGAAAGTTTCATTTCATGGAAATGGCCTTCTCTCCGGACGGTGACCTTCATCCATTCGGACAGGGCGTTGACCACGGAAATACCTACGCCGTGGAGGCCGCCGGAAATGGGGTAACCGTCGCCGCCGAATTTGCCGCCGGCGTGAAGGACGGTGAGCACCACTTCCATGGCGGGTTTGCCGGTTTCGTGCATGCCGGTGGGGATGCCGCGGCCGTTATCGGTGACGGTGCAGCTGCCGTCGTCATTCAGGGTGACTTCGATGTGAGTGCAGTAGCCTGCCAGCGCTTCATCGATACTGTTATCCACGACTTCATACACCAGATGGTGTAAGCCCCGGGCGGAGGTGGAACCAATGTACATGCCCGGACGGAGGCGTACCGCTTCCAGTCCTTCCAGTACGCGTATATCCTTCGCGCCGTAATCGCTCTTGCCATTTTCCTCTGCATGGCGGGCCTGGATTTCATGAATTTCTTCAGACATAAAACACTCCTTGACAAAAAATGCAGCGGCCATTGAATCAGTGCTTCCTGAATTGGTCCACTGCCTTTATATACCTTATATTATATAGTTATTATAGCATAAACGGGGGATTTCTGCAGGAAATGGGAGCGGTGCGATTGAACAACAATACGGGGCTTACCCGTATTCCCGAAGATTGACGCGTGTATCCTTTTGTGATGCAGTAGGACGGCACTGCCGGGACTGATGGCAGTATTTATACTGGCGCCGAAAGGCGCCGTACCTCGCCAGCGACACGGTCAGCCGACTAAAAGGTAGGTCCTTTTATGGGCAGGCTATGGGCCAACTTTGGCTGACTTGGAGGTCCTATGCAGGACCTCCACAGTACTATATAACTCCCTGTGCCGTCAGGCACTTAACCTGTCCGGAAGGCGTCAGCCAATCCCGGACAGAACCCTTGGGGCCCAGGGCCAAAGGCCTGGCGGCCCCCATCAACCCTCGCGCGCGAAAGACCACGGTCGGCCGACTAAATGGAAGGCCCTTTTATGGGCAGGCTAAGGGCCAACTTCGGCCGACTTGCACATCCTATGCAGGATGTGCACATCAACCTTCGGGAATACAGCTTAGCGCCGTTTTGCGTCTGCCTCCAATTTTATAAGATATGGTACAATAAGCAAATAAGCATATTCCATTTTTTCAGGGAAAGGAACTCTATGAAAAAATTATTATTTATCCTTATCATACTGGGCGCAGCCGTTTACTGGGGCATGTCCCAGGGCGACGACCTGAGCCGGCAGGCGAAGGCTTCTCATGGTGGCGCCATCGCTTCCCGTGAGATCAAGCCGGCGAAGGAGGAAAAGGGCGTGGTATCTGAAATCAAAGAGACCGTGGCCACTTTGATTTCCGGTATGTCTTCCACCCCTACGGCCCAGGGTACCGTGGAAAAGACGGACAGGGCCGCTCCTTCCTCTGTGGTGAAGGAAAAGGCGGAAGCCGGCACCCTTCGGGAGAAGTGGGATGACGTGGCCCATCTCAAAGAATCCCTGGAGTCCCGGGTGCACCGGGAAAAGTTTGTGCCCTATGACAAAATACCGGATCTTTTGAAAAAGGGCATTATCGCCACGGAAGACCGGCGGTACTATGACCACGGGGCGGTGGATGTCATCGGCGTGGCCCGGGCGCTGATTACGAACTCCATAGCCGGCGAAACACTGGAAGGGGGAAGCACCATTGCCCAGCAGACGGTGAAGAACATTTTCCTTTCCAACGAACGGACCATGACAAGGAAGGCGGAGGAGCTGGCCCTGGCGGTGCAGCTGGAACGGAATTATTCCAAGGAAGAAATCCTGGAGCTTTACCTGAACACCATTTATTTCGGCCACGGCGCCTATGGCGTAGGGGAAGCCAGCCGGGTGTACTTCGGGAAAGCGCCGAAGGACCTGGATCTCTCCCAGTGCGCCATGCTTGCAGGCCTGCCTCAGGCACCATCGGCCTATGACCCCATCAGCCATCCCAAAGAGGGCGCCAAACGGATGACCACCGTGCTGGCCCTTATGGCCCAGGAAGGCTACATTACGCCGGAAGAGGCGGCCAGGTCCGCCATGCACCTGTGGCTGAAATAACCGGCTTGGGACAGGGCAGGGCCTTTGGAAAATTTCAACAGATATAAGACAAAAGAGTTATGGAAGACAGGGCGGCAAAGGAAATGAAATTTCTTTACTGCCCTGTCTTTTCATCGTTTCCGGCGGCGAGTATAATAAAGGAATGCAAATCTGAAATCTTTTGACAGGAGAGAGTTTCTATGGAGTCTTTAACTTTCATCATTATCGCAGTCATCGTCACATCCATCGGGTTCCTCATCGGCTACCAGATGATACGCCTCCAGAAGAATGTGGCTAAAATCGTGGACCAGATTATTGAACACCACAAGGGGGACAGGAGCTTTCGGGACCAGGAATTCGTCCATTACTTCAAAGCCGGCGGCAACATCTGGCTTTCCGCCATGGATGACAAGTTCAAGAAAATGCTGTCCATGCAGAAATACACCGCCATGGCAGCCATTGCGGTGGCTGTGGTGATTATAGCCCTTTCCATTGTGGAAAAGGTATATCCTCTGGCCGCCTATCCGGCGCTCCTCATCCTTTTCCTGGGGAAGAACCTTCTGGACTTCAAGAGCGTAGCCTCCGATGATAAAACAAACAGCAGGAACGCTGTGGAATATTATAAAAAGGCCTATCCCGAAGACGGCAGTGCCAAAAACAGCAGCGAAGGCAAAACCGCCGACAAACTGGCAGGCTGGTTCCTCATCGCCAAAAGAACGGCCATCCGCACCGGCAAACTGGGCACCGGCACCAAGGCTGCTTCCTCCAATGAAGAAGTAAGACCCTCCCGGGCCATCAGGAGAGGAAGCCCCGGCCGCACCATCCAGAGACGGAGAGGCAGAAGATGAAAAACGTAAAAAGGATAGAGAGTCTGCCCCAGACGGCCGGACGCTCTATCCTTTTTACGCCCGTAAGAGCAAACCACCACCCTTTAAGCCCTCTGAATCCGGTTGCGCAGTGATTCCATGGACAATCCATAATGTTCCGGCCCGCCCCCTGAGCGAAGCGAACACAACCATTCTACACAACCTGCGGTGAAGCCGCCCCTTTTTTTACGCCCGAAGGGCAATCCACCACCCTCTGAACCCTTCTAAGCAAAAAGACCATGAAGGAGTGATTCTCCATTTCTTCATGGTCTTTTACTTACTATATCTTCCTCCTTACCGACTCCCGGGGTACCTGTTCTTCACCCAGCCGCTTCAAGGTTTCTGCGTTCTTGCTGGCGGTCAGGATATAGAGGAAATCCTCTGCCTGCAGGCGGATGTCCGGATCCGGAATCACGCTTTCGCCGTGACGCTTGAGGTCGATGATGATGGTATTCTTGACCCGGGGCACGTCCCTTATTTTCTTCCCTTCCAGAATGGAGCCGCTGCCTACGGGCACTTCTACAATATTTCTTTCTTCTTCGCAGGTTTTGTCCGGCTTGGCGGCCAGAGACTTTTTGAGAAGGGCGTCGTAAATCGGCTCTCCCTTCAGGAGCTCTGCCGTAATGTAGGCCACGGCGCTTCCCAGGGCCAGGGCCATGAGGTGGCCGAAGTCGCCGGTCATTTCCAGGATGAGCAGGGTACCGGTGATGGGGGAGCGCACGCTGGCGGCAAAGAGGGATACCATGCCGATGATGATGAGATTGGGAGCGAAAACCTCGTTAATAAGGCCCAGGGCGGAAAGCACATTGGCCTCCACGCTGCCTAGCAGGGCGCCGATGACCAGAAGGGGCAGGAAGAAGCCGCCGGGGATGCCGCAGCCGTAGCTGATAAGGGTGAAAATATATTTCCCGAAGAGAAGAATCAGCAGGAAGGAAAGGCTGGTGTAGCGGCCGGCGGCCAGCTGATCCACCAGCCCGTTGCCGCCGCCCAGCACCAGGGGCAGGAAGAAGCCCAGAAGGCAGGCAGAGAAAAGGGCAAAGAGGATTTTCACATACTGGTTCTTAAAAACGGGGAGGTTGTAGAAAGCACCGGTGTGAAGGAGTCCGTAGTTGAAAAGGATGCCTGCAAAGCCGGCGGAAATGGCAATGAGCACCACCAGTCCCAGATGGTCCGCAGGCATGGGCACCAGGTTGATGAAATGGAAACTGGTGCTGTTGCCGAAGAAGAAACGGGTGACGATGGTGGCGGTAATGGCGCTGGTCATGGTGGGGAGGAGCACGGCGCCGGAAAAATTGCGGTGCAGTTCCTCCAGGGCAAACATCATGCCCGCCAGAGGCGCATTGAAAGCGGCCGCCAGACCGGCGCTGGCACCGCTGGTGATGAGGTACCGCTCCTCCATGCGGGTGCGGCCCAGAAAACGGGAAATCCCCTGGCCCGCCACGGCGCCGATCTGGATGGAGGGCCCCTCCCGTCCAAGGGAAAGGCCTGCACCGATACCCATGGCGCCGGCAATGATTTTCACCCAGAGAATGCGGATCCATTTCATCTTATAAAGACCAAGGATGACACCCTTCACCTGGGGAATGCCGGAACCGCCGGCCATGGGAGCATAGCGGCCCATGGCATAGAGGAGAAATCCCGTCACCACCAGGGCTGCGGCCCAGAGGGCAAGGGGCAGGAAATTTTCCTTCGCCGTGGCAGGCAGCAGGAATGCGTTATAGATAAAAATGCGGAAAGTCTCCGCCTCTCCCAGAAGAAAGCGGAAAAGGCTGATGCAGAGTCCGCCGAAAATACCTACAAATATGCCTTCAATAAACAGACGGAGGCGGAATTTGTGCCAGTTGTCCAAAGCGACATAGGTCTCAAAGAGCTGCCGGTTCAGGGACTGGGAAGAATGGGGTTCTTCTTTCATAGTGGCCTCCTTTGGAATAGTGAAATAGTGGGGTAGTGTACTAGTGGGCTAGTGGGCTGGTGGGACAGTGGGACAGTGAGATGGTGAGGACTGAGGACTGCTATGGGCTGTCCGCTGTCGGCTTTCCGTAGGGAATGTATTCCTGAAAGAGGTCGTAGACGTCAGACAGTAGACGTCAGACGCCTGACGTCCTGCCTTCCTGCCAGTCATCCTGAGCGAGAGCGAATGAACGTCGGTCGACCAATTAAAAGGAAGGCCCTTTTATGGGCAGGCTAGGGAAGCGCTGATTAAATCGTTATCGGATTTCATTCTTGAATTTTTATTCAATGCAAGGAATAAATCGACGCGAATAGCGAGCTATTTAAGGAGACTTATGAGGTCGATTGGATAAAAATTCATATGAAATTCGATT
>DCJJ01000135.1 GCA_002320515.1 Dialister sp. UBA1703
CGCAACCCTTGGCACCGAGGGCCGTCAGGCCCGATGGATCCCATATGACCCTCTGCCGCGCAGCGGCAGGCCCCTTCGGGAATACCGACCAACCCACCAGCTCACTAAATGTGTCTTATCATACTGGCGTCCCTTCATTTTCAAAAGGCGCCACACCACGGCCTTTGCCCCCTGAGCGACAGCGACGCAACCCCTGGTACCGAGGGGCAAAGCCCCGACGATACCATAAGCCCCTCTGCGCCGAAGGTGCAGGCTCCTACGGGAATATAGCCGCCTGCTGTACACTAAAAGGAACCTTCACCGGTTTCTGATGTAATTGACTGATGACCTTCCTGTTCACCTTTATAAAGCCGCATAAAAAAGCCCCTCGAAAGAGAGGCTCTTTTTAGTATTTATCAAATATATGATATTATTTCCCTTTACTCATGCATCCCAGCCAAGATTCATGGATGCCACCCTGCCGTTTCTCATATGGAATACAAGGTTTACACCGCTATCCGTTTTATAGTAAAGTGCATCGCCGTAATGAATATCCGGTTACCCATAGGTACCAATCACTTCGCTTCTGGTGGAGCCTACATGAATGCCGCTGGGTGTAGAGAATCCATTGTTTGCCGTAATATGGATCATAGTTACACGGAATGGACGGCCGGAATCTCTGACACAGTTCATGGTTACCGAGTCCCCATAGCCGATCATCTGCGCTTATGAGTTCGGTCCCCAGGCAGGTACTCAAGTCACCTTCCCCTCTTTGGGTTTACCATAGATAGCAGCAACATCTTACTTAGTCATTCTCGGCACAGTGCCTCCCAGGGTGCCTTCATCATCAAGCAGCTGCTGTCAGCAATAAGATTTTCTTCATCTTCATAAATACCCCATGAAATAAGCTCCCCAAAAATCAGGAAACCGGCTATTCATATCGAATGGCATTATCCCTGATCGTATTGATGATATGTATGAGATCACGCATATCTTCCATGCTGAAAATAGACATGGCATCATAGGGCTTGTCAAAGGGGGCATTAAAGATCGTCATGGGGCTGTCCATATAGCCATTGACCGATATGTAATTGATTACATTCCGAATAAACGCAATCTGTTTATCATTCAGGGCATTGTCATTGATAAACTGTGAAAACGCCTTTTCCGCCGCCTTTTTATCCATCTTGGCAATGCGGCGGACCGTAAGTCCAAAGGGCTGATTTTGGAAATAATACTGATAATCCTCTTTTGACCCCAATTCACTGGTAAAGATTTTCTCCAGATCCTTGTAATCCTTAGCTGTTAATGGCTCATTATGAACCAGTTTCCTGACCGCCGGAACATCATCCACGTGCTGCAGGAAATAATGATTCACCTTTTCCTTATAGTTTTCAAAGGTTTCCGGCTCCAGCGTATCTCCTTCTTTTTCAGAAATGACAGAATCCTTCAGCCCCGTTTCTACGATGGGTTCATGTTTGAACTGGATAAACTGGATGAGGCTCCTGAGCTCCGCCCGCACCTTTTCAAAGTCAAGTACATCTGCATCGGTCCAGAAAGAAGCCGACTCCACTTCTTGAATCAAGGGGAGCTTTTTTCTCACTGCGTCAATGCTGATTTTCTTCTCCAGCTGCCTTGCCGTTTCAATCAGCTGTTTCTTGGACTTTCTGAAAGACCCCAGACCTTCCATATGGGCCAGCATGAGGCCATACATGAGATTATCGAAGCGTTTCGCCGACTCATCCTTTTCCATGTCAGACACCAAAGGTGCTATTTCCTTAATCAGTTCACCGCAGTCCCCTTCACTGAGAGCGCGGAACGCCGCCTTGTTCTTATATTTTTCCACATATCGGAGGTGTAGCTTCACGGAGAAAAGAGATGGATTCAGCTCGACTACCTGCTTATGGCAAGTTTCCACAAGAGAGCGGCGCCAATCCTGGTACTTCTCGTCCGCATAGGCTGCCTGCTGCAGATCCTTGACCAGACGGATTCTCTTGATGAAAATATTTTCTGAAAGCGTCCTGGTCTCCCCATCGCCTATGAAATTCATATGCTGGCGGAAATACTCAAAGTTGCCGCAGTAATCAAAAATCAGGAAATACTTCTTGCCCCTGTACTCCCCATTTCTCATATCCACGCATTCCAAATCAGGACAGAGTCTTGTTCCCCGACCGATCATCTGCCAGAACTTTGTCTTTGAACGCACCTTTTTAAAGAAAACCAGATTTAAACACTCCGGCACATCTATGCCCGTATCCAGCATATCCACCGAAACAGCAATGACCGGATCCTTTTCCGGATTTTTGAAATCGTCAATCACCGTTTCCACATAGCTGTCTCCACAGACTACCCGCTGTGCAAAGGTACCCTTATATTTAGGATAAAGTGCATTAAAACGCTGGATAATAAATTCTGCATGTTTTTTATTTTCAGCAAAAATAATGGTTTTCCCCAGACGTTCGCCACCCTTTGTCTTAATGCCCCTTTCCATCAGGTCCTGAAGCACATGATCCACCGTATTGGCGTTAAACACAAATTTATCCATTTTCGGCGAAGGGATATAATCGGGCATAGACCCGTCATCCTCAGTGAAATCATCCTCATACCGTTTCTTATCCTCTTCTGAAAGGTCATCATAGGTAATGCCCTCTTCCAGAAACTTCGTTTTCACCTCATAGTTATAATAGGGTACCAGATATTTTTCGCTGATTGCCTGGTTGTAGTCATAGGCATAGGTAGGGATGCCCTGCTGCATATCAAAGAAATCATAGGTATTCCGATCCACATCGGTTTTCGGCGTAGCAGTTAATCCTACAAGTATGGCGTCAAAATAGTCAAAAATAGCCTTATACTTCTTAAAAATGCTCCGATGGCTTTCATCAATGATAATCAGGTCAAAATGGGCAGGCGTAAAAAGCCGGTTCCCATCGTCCCGCTTCGTATCATCAATAGAATTCAGAATCGTCGGATAGGTGGAGAAAACAATCCGTGCATTCTTATCGTCCTTATTGCTGCACAGATTGCAGAGAGACATCCGGGGCAGATACTCCCTGAAAGAATCCTTTGCCTGCTTCACCAGCGCCGTACGGTCTGCCAGGAAAAGTACATTGGTAATATATCCTCCCTTGGACAGCACATCCACCAGACTGGCCGCTGTACGGGTCTTTCCGGTTCCCGTAGCCATGACCAGGAGATTCTTCCGTCCCCCTTCCTCTATATGGGCGCACACAGCCCGGATAGCTTCCTTCTGATACACACGGTTCGTGATTTCATCGGAAATAGGAATGGACGTCAAGGCAGGATGGCTTTCCATCCTCCTATCCATCAGTCTTTCCAGATCCTCCCTGCTGAAAATACCGCTTACCTGCCGCTGCGGACCTGTCTTGTCATCCCAGAAATAGGTTTCAAAGCCATTGGTATTGAAAATCATGGGGCGACGGCCAAACCGTCTTTCCAGACAGTCCGCATACAGCACCGCCTGCTTCCTGCCCACGTTGGGATCCCGGCTTGTCTTTTTAGCTTCCACCACCGCCAGCGGGAGGCCATTCCTGCCGAAGAGTACATAATCCACATACCCCTTCTGCCCGGGCACACCGGCCATTCCGTCCACTTCATATTCTTCCACCACATTCTGGGAAGGGCCGTCAAAAATCCACCCTTCCATCTTCATATCCACATCAATATAAATTTTGCGGGTCTTAAATTCAGAAATGGCTTCCGGATTGAAATGACGCTCTTCCTTATTCTTCTCCTTCTCGGCGGTCAGCTTTTCCGACAGCGCCCGCACCTGATCATAGAGCTTCTTGTTTTCCTCTTCCTTTTCCTTGAGAAGGCCAGCCTGTTCCTTAATCCGCTTTTCATCCAGCGACACCCTGCTCTGGGGGATGAGAGATTCCTTAAAGAAATGCTCCTTATAACTACTGCCATAGCAGTAATCAATCCATTCAATGAATTCAAAAAGTCCGCGAAGAGAAACTACCGCATCAGCGGCAGTAATATTTCTTGCCGTATGCACCGCCAGATTCCCCAGCTTCACAATCAGTGGCAGCTTCTTCCACGTATCATATTCCATGGCATAGCGGAAATCCGATTCATGAATCAGGGACTGCAGGTTATCCTTAAAAGGAAGTGTCATGGTCCTGTCTGCCGCATAGACCCACTTCACCGCCAGCTCCAGCGCCTTGCGGCAGCCGATGGCACACATGGCCGGAGAAGTCGCATAGACCCTTTCCGCCTCCATAGCCGCCGGAGCAAACGCTTCATACTCCTTTTTCCCGCGTAAGAAATCAAAGTTTCCCATGAGCAATCACCCGCAAAGATAGTAAATTACCATAGAATCATTCGTTACTTATATATTACAACATATGCGAATATCTTCCAATAAATAAAGAAAAATAGGTAAGTGTCAAGTTTTCCTCGGTAATTCATTTGACTGTCGATGATTACTATCTCCGTGGCTTCGGTTTTATCAGTATTTCTGTATAGCTCTGGCCAGTCTCCCCAT
>DCJJ01000138.1 GCA_002320515.1 Dialister sp. UBA1703
CCAATTTTTGTTGACAAGTGCACCACGGAGTCATGTGGCACATTGGCAAGCATTCATAGTGCCCCCTGAACAGGGGTGGCAAAGGAACTGGAGTTGCACCAGCGAACTGGATTCGTAAGGGAGCGGAAGCGACCTGAGAATCCAGTGAGTCGGTGACAGCAGTGGATGTAGGGGAGCAAAGCGACCCGAAAATCCAGTGACATGCTTCCCTTTGGGTAAAGGTGGTGGCGTCAGCCACCAAAGGGGGCCGCATTTCCAGCGGGCGTCAGCCCGGTTGTATGGTTTTCCTAGCTCACTAGCCCACCAGCTCACTAGCCCACTAAACCGGTTTTATTTATACTGGCACCCTTCATTATTTTTGGGGGCGCCCACCAAGGCGGTCAGCGGCCAGCGGATAGCCGGCCTGTTTCCCATCGCCTTTCCCTTCCAGTTCCTCAAATATCCCCTTCTTCTCAAAACCATATCTCCAGAAAGCAAGACCGGCAAGGTGATATTCTTTTTCCAATGCTGCCTTGGCTCTGAGGGAATGTTCTTCTTCCAGGTAGGTCCGATGAAGAATTCCCCCCTGTCTCCAGGTGAGGGTGTACTGTCTGGCATCGGGCTGCCAGACAGGTTTGAGGCCATGCCGGTTTATGAGAGCCTCCTGGTCCTTCATGGCAAGAACCTTGGATTTCATGTATCCCGGATTTCCTTCGTAGATTCTTGTGTAGAAGGGAAGGCCCAGGATGAGCTTTTCCGGCGGCACCATGGTGATGAGTGTGCTTACGTTTTTGTCCAGCCAGGAGTAGGAGGAAACGGATCCGGCGTAGGGGCTGGTGCGGGGTGTTTCGTCGTAGCCCATGATGATTTCATAGTCACAGAAGTCCGCCAGTTTCGTCCGGTCATAGCAGAGGCTCCAGGTGGGGGAGCCGGCGTTGTAAACGGTGATGTCTGCGGTAAGTTTCTTTTTCCCTTCATGGAGGGGGACAGACAGGTTTTTCATGAAATCGGTGAAGAGGTCTTTATCCTTTGGGTCCATGTTTTCAAAGTCCATGTTGTACCCGTAGAGGCCGTAGACTTCGGAGAGGGCGGCGATTTGGGAAATGAAGGCTTCCTGTCTTTTGGCATCGTGCATGAAAAGGGAGGTTTTCTTCACTTCGAAATCGTTATGGATGAGGGGCATCACTTCCATGGAGTTCTCCCGGGCCCGTTTCAGATAGTCGAAGTTCCAGCTGTACGCCCCTTTTTCTATATCCTCATAGCTTCCCATGGTGGGCGAAAGGATGTGGGTGCCGGAGAGGGCGGCGAAGTCGGAGTTTTCATTTCTGAAGGAATAGTTGATGTCCCAGAGAACAAGGGGCCTTTCCGCCGGAAGGGCTTTTTCTTTTCCCTCTTTCTTTTCCTTCTTCTTTTTTACGGTGAGTTCCCTTTTCTTAGGCTTGTAGGTATATTCCAGGCCGGCCTGACCGCTGAAGAAGGAAAAATCCACGTACTTGTTCCCTTCGATTTCCCGGTACGGGATTTCCACCTTTTCTTCCTTTTTCATGGCGGGAGGCGTGGTATATACGTAGAGTCTGTCCTTTTCCCAGGACAGTTTCCACTTTCCCCCTTTGGTAAGCACCAGGGGGGCGGTATAGAAGGTGCCGTCTACTTCATAGGCGTTGAAATTTTTGAAATCGCTGCCCTTCATTTTCACCGCTGCAGGCCCTTCGGCCAAGGCCAGGGCGGGAATCGCTGCGATGATGAGGGCTGCTGCCAGTTTTTTAAGCATATTTTCCTTTCATGATTGTGCTGCAAATTTCCGTACCAGAGTGACCAGTGTCTCTGTATCCAGAAGATGGTACAGATCCTCCTCCCCTTTCAGGGAAATAGGTTCTCTGTCCAGGAAGGAAATAAATTTCCGGAGGATGCGGGCCGCCTTTTTCCCCTGGTCAAGGGGTGCTTCTTTCCGTCCCAGCACTTTTTCCATGAGGTAAACCATGACTGCAGGACGGAAGAAGGCATCGATGAAAACATTTTCTATCCAGTAATCATGGGCGGTATGCCGGAAGGAGCTGCAGGCCCCTGCAAAGGCCAGATAGAGGGGGAGGCCGTCTTCCGTGCCTGCCCAGAAGTCGCTGAAGCCGTAGTCGAAGGCGCCGTCTTCCTGCTTTTTGATATACACCAGGGCGTCCCCTTCTATAATATGCACCTTTTCTTTATGGGGAAACTGGGGCAGCAGTTTCTTTTTAAAGAGAGAAATCATGTGGGGATTCAGTTCCACCACCGTCACCGACTCCACATCCTCCTTTTCAGAAGCCATGAAGGTGTAGTAGCCAAGGCCCAGACCGTAGGTAATGACCTTTCCCGCTGCCCTTTCCAGGGGCTCCTTCATGGATTCGATCTCACTTAATACCACGCTCATCCATACGCTGCCGTTTTCAAGGAGCACAGGGAATACCACCGGGCTGTCAAAAAAGGCGGCCTCCCCATAGGCAAAGGGATCTTCTTTCCTGAATCCTTCATGATAGGTCTGGATGAGCTCTCCCGGCAGGTAGTCGTTCGTGGTAAGGGTAATATGGCCTTCCCTTGTTTTCCCTTCTACCCTGACCTGCCGGTAGTAGGGATTGTTTAAAATGTCGCCGGCCGGATGTCTGCGGATATGGGAGACCAGATAATCAAAAAGGCGGTCTCCGATTTCTTCTTCCCCCATGAAACGGGAAAGCTCTGCATAGGGCGCCGGCACTTCCCCATGGCTGACGGCCCAGGCCGCCTCGCCTATATCGTCCCCGAAGCCGATGCTTACATAGGACGAAATGAGGTCTCTGTCCGAAGAGGTCGAAAAATCCAGATCCTCCACATAAAGATGATCCGCCACTTCCCCAAGGAGCATGTCCTGGGCCGTTACGGACAGCAGATATTTCTTCCATAAATCTTCTACAGCGCCGGCAAGGGCGCTCTTTTGTATGTTCATAATGGTTCCTTTCATTTACATAGCCCCGCTGGCTATGGTAAGGCCTGTGACCACCGCGGCGCCGGCCCGCACCAGTTCATGGGCGGCGGATTCCATGGTGGCGCCGGTGGTGTATACATCGTCTACCAGGAGGATATGTTTTCCCCTGACCTCCATGCCGTGGTTGATGTGAAATATGCCTTTAATGTTTTCATATCTTTCCCTTCGGGAGAGGAGGGACTGGGTTTCGGCGCTGCGAAAGCGGATAAGGCCCCGGGGGACGTAGTTTTTTCCCGCCCCCTTCATCCAGTCTTCAAACATCATGTCCACCTGGTTGTAGCCCCGGCTTTCCCATTTCTTTTTGGAAAGGGGCACCGGCATGACCAGGCTTAAGTCTTCCAGTCTATCCCAGTAGGGAAATCGTGTCAGGAGGGGCGGAAAAGCCCGTTTCCTGTCAATGCGTCCGCCGTATTTCAGCTGGATAATGATTTTCCTTACCGCCCCTTCGTAGTTGCAGAGAGTGTAGCAGCCATGGAGATGGTCGGTGTGGGAGGAGTTTAAAAGCCTTGGATTCCATACTTTTTTCAGGCAGTCTTCGCACCACACTATATTCCTGTCCACTACCTTCCCGCAGCCCGGGCAGGTGGTGGGATAGAAGATGTCCGCCAGGTCATGGAGGAAATTCATGATTTTGCCTCCCCTTTCAGAAGGGGCAGGAAAAGGCTGTAGCGGCTGGCGGTGTCTGCCCGGCTTACAGCACGGGCAATGGCATCTTCCGTGGAAATCAGGATGGTCTTTTTCCTCGCCCTGGTGACACCGGTGTATAGGAGGTTTCTCTTCAGCATAATGCCCTGGGTAGGCAGGAGCACCAGAATCACCGTATCGTATTCACTGCCCTGGCTCTTGTGCACCGTAGCGGCATAGGCCAGCTGGATGCTGCTTCTTTCTTCCCCTTCGTACACCACTTCTTTGCTGTCAAACCGCACGAAGATCTTATTCTTGTCCACTGCCCATACGATACCCAGGTCGCCGTTGTAGACCCCTTTGTCATAGTCGTTCTTTTTCTGCATCACCTTATCACCGGGAAGGAAATGAACCGCCCCTTCCACCGGATGGTCATGCACCAGCTCCTGTATGGCGCGGTTCAGATGATCCACGCCGCAGGCACCCCGGTACATGGGAGACAGGACCTGCATTTTCATTTTCATTTTTTCGCTGCCGTAGTCCATATCCCGGCAGAGCAGCATGATTTCACGGAATGCGTCCGGTTCGGAAGCAGCATAGTAAATGAGGAATTCCCCCTCTTCATCGGGATAGCACATTTGCCCCTCCCGGATGCGGGCGGCGTTGTCAATAATGCCGCTCCCCTCTTTCTGGCGGAAAATGTGCTCCAGCCGCACCACCGGCACTTCGCCCCAGGCGATGAGGTCTTTTAAAGGAGACCCCGGCCCCACCGGCGGCAGCTGGTCGATGTCCCCCACCAGGATAAGCCTGGCCCCTTCCTTCAGTGCACAGAGGAGGTGGTAGAAAAGGGAAATATCCATCATGGATGCTTCGTCCACAATGATTAAATCTTCCTTCAGGGGGTCCGACTCGTTCCTGTTGAAGAAAGTACTGCCGCTGTCATGAAGCTCCGCCTCCAAAGCCTTATGGATGGTGTCCGCCTCCACGCCGCTTGAAAGGGAGAGCCTTTTCGCCGCCCGGCCGGTGGGCGCCATGAGACGCACCTTCAGCTGGAACTGGCGGGCTGCGGTAATAATGGCCTGCACCAGGGTGGTTTTCCCGGTGCCCGGGCCGCCGGTAATGATAAGCACGCCGGACTTCAGTGCTTTTTCCACCGCTTCCCGCTGCCTGTCTGCCAGGGTCAGTCCCTTTTCCCTTTCAAATTTCTCCACCGCCAGCCTGGAAGAGCCCAAGGGCTCGGCGTGAAGGAGGGATTTTATGCGGAGAGCGGACTCCGTTTCCGCTTCATAGAGGGACGGCAGGTAAAGGTACCGTTTGTCATTCCACACAAGGGACGGGATGAATCCGTTTTCTATGGATTCCTTCCCCGCCTCTCTCACAATATCTTCCGTCACTCCAAGGAGCAGGGAAGCATTCCGGAAAACCGACGATTCCGGGGCGCAGGCATGGCCCTGGGCCAGGGCCCGGGAAATGGTATACTCTATGCCCTTGGTCACCCGGTCTGCGTCGTCGGGATCCACCCCTTTCGCTAAAGCGATGCGGTCTACTTCCTGAAATCCCAGTCCCGGAATGTCCCGCACCATGCGGTAAGGGTCGCCGGACAGCACGTCCTCCGTTTCCCCGCCGTACCGTTTTCTGATGTCGGCGGCAAAGCTCTCGGAAATCCCCAGGGACTGAAGGAACATAATAAGCTCCTGTTCCTCCCTCACCTTTTCATAGGACTCCTTGATTTTGGCCAGGGTTTTCCTGCCGATGCCCGGTACCTGGCGAAGGTCGTCGATCCGGTTTTCAAAAACATCGAGAGTCTTCCTGCCGAGATGGTCCACAATCCTTCCTGCCATGGAAGGGCCTATACCGTCAATAAGGCCTGATGCCAGAAACTGCTTGATTTCCTCCGTTTCCTCGGGCTTTGTATTTTCCAGCGTGCTGCACTTGAACTGCATGCCAAAACGGGGATGCCGTTCCCAACATCCCCGAAGCAGCACCGGCTGACCCACATAGGGAGCAGGGCCCCGGTATGCGGCAGTCATGATTTTCCTGCTCTCTTTATCTTCCAGGAGGAATACGCAGAATCTGCCGTCATCGCTGGAAAATATGATTTTCCTTACGGTGCCCCGCAGCTCTTCTGTCATTTTTCTTCTCCCCTGATGAAACGATTCTGCACTTTTTTACTGATATCCATGAGCATCTGGTACCAGCGGACGAAATCAGGCCGGGCAGACATATCTTCTATAAGCCGGGAGACCTCCTCGATGTTCTTTTCTTCCCTTTTGCCATCAAACACAGGGATTTCCGCCTTGATTTTGCACTGGGCAATACTTCTTGAAAGGGCCAGCCGCTTTTCAAAAAGGGCGGCCAGCTCCTTGTCAATGGTCCTGACGGAATTTCTTAAATCCGCTAATTCTTTATCTTCCATAACAGTCCACTCCCCTCAGGAAGAAATGGGATTTACTGATTATTGGCGTGAAGGGTCTTCAGAATTTCCAGAACCTTGTCCTTTGCTTCTTCCAGAGGCACTTCCACCACTTCACCGGACCGGCGGATTTTAATTTCCACGCAGCCGGACTGCTGCCATTTCTTACCGATGGTCACCCGTACCGGATAACCGATGAGGTCTGCATCCTTGAACTTGATGCCTGCCCTTTCATTCCGGTCATCCAGCACCACTTCATCCCGACCGTCTTCCATGTCCTCATAGAGCTTTCTGGCAGCTGCCATCACTTCTTTGGACTTGTTATTGGCCGGAACGATGACTGCTTCATAGGGCGCAATGGCCACAGGCCAGATAATGCCGTCATCATCATGGTTCTGTTCGATGGACGCAGCCACGGTCCTTGTGACGCCGATGCCGTAGCAGCCCATAACGAAAGGATGGGATTTCCCCTGGTTGTCCAGGAACGTAGCATGGAGAGCTTCACTGTACTTGGTGCCCAGCTTGAATACCTGGCCTACTTCGATTCCCCGGCAGCGGACGATCTTGCCGCCGCAGTGAGGGCATACATCCCCTTCCTGAATCTGGCGGATCGTTTCCACACGGACATCGGTGAAATCGCGAGCCGGGTTCACATGGATGTAATGCTTATCCTTCTCATTAGCGCCGCAGCAGGCATCCTGCATTTCCATCACCGTAGGATCCACCAGGATATCAAAGTCCTTCGTCCGCTTCAGGCCGATGGGGCTGATGTAGCCGGCGGTGAGGCCCACCTTCTTCAAATCCTCATCGGAAGCCATGTCCACATTGATGGCATTGTAAATATGCTGGATCTTCGTTTCATTCACTTCGTGATCGCCACGAACCATGGCCAGTACCACCAGACCGTCCACATTGTACACCACAGCTTTCACGGACTGGGCAACCGGGGCATGGAGGAAATCGCACACCATTTCAATAGTATGCTGCCCTGGTGTTTCCACCAGTTCCTTTTCCTTGTCATTATGAATATCGCACTTCACGGTGAGGGGATCCACAGCTTCGATATTTGCTGCAAAATCACAGTTTTCGCAGTATACAATATCCGCCTCTCCGGAATCAGCCAGTACTTCGAACTCATGGGAACCGCTGCCGCCGATGGCACCGGAATCTGCAATCACCGGACGGAAAGTCAGACCGCAGCGGGTGAAAATACGGGTATAGGCATCATACATGAGCTTGTACTGCTTATCCAGCCCTTCCTCATCGGCATCAAAAGTATAGCCATCCTTCATAATGAATTCGCGGCTTCTCATAAGACCGAAACGGGGACGCTTTTCATCTCTGTACTTATTCTGGATCTGGTACACAGAAACGGGAAGCTGCTTGTAGGAAGTGGTGTCCATCTGAATCAGGGAAGTCACCAGCTCTTCATGAGTAGGGCCCAGACAGTATTCCCGGTCATTCCGGTCCTTCAGCTTGAACATCTCCGGTCCGAACACATCCCAGCGGCCTGTCTTCTGCCACAGCTCCGCCGGCTGCACAATAGGCATCATGATTTCCTGGGCGCCGGTCTTATTGATTTCCTCGCGGATAATCTTCTCCACCTTCTGAATAGAACGCCATGCCAAAGGAAGGAAGGAATAAATCCCGTTTCCAATCTTCCTCATCATACCGGCCTTCAGCATGTACTGATGGCTTACCACCACGGCATCAGCCGGTAATTCACGTAAAGTAGGACTGTATAATCTGGATGCTAACAAAATATCTCCCCCTGTAACTGTCCCGGCATGCCGGAACGATTTTCATACCGAAAATTTTTCGTTATATGCTTTTTTATTATACCACGCTTTGACGAGGGTTGTGGGGGAAAAAATGAGAAGCCCGCTTCGGCGGCCTGGATTCAGAGGGTTCCCTCCCCCCTATTGTGCCCCCGCTTGCGGGGGAAAGGTGGTGCGTTAGCACCAAAGGGGGGCGGGCCCGAAGGGCCCGTTTGGTTCAGAGGGGAAGGTTGACGGG
>DCJJ01000165.1 GCA_002320515.1 Dialister sp. UBA1703
TCAGATTTCATTCTTGCATTTTGGTTCAATACAAGGAATAAGCCGACGCGAATAGCCAAAGCTATTTAAGGAGGCTTATGACGCAGTATTGGAGCAAAATGCTTATGAAATCTGATTCTGCGACTGAATCAGTGCTCCCCTCAAAAATCCGAGGCCCCATCGGGGCCTAAGATGTCTCTTCCGTAAATCGCCGCCTACGGCGGCGCCTTTGCTCTGCAAAGACCTATCCTCAGGGCTCCACCCAGCTCCTTTCTGAGAAAGGAGCCTGCGTTACGGGATTTCCCTTCTATTACATAAATCATGCTAAACATGGTGGTGAATTGGCCGCTAACGCAGCCACCAAAGGGGGTGCGCATTTCCATCGCCCGCCAGGGCGGCTCCCTGGTTTTATCATAATGGCACCCCCATATTTCCAAAAGGGCGCCCACCACGGCCTTTGCCCCCTGAGCGACAGCGACGCAACCCTTGGCCCGTGCGTTAGCACAGGGCCATATGCCTCTCTGCCGCGCAGCGGCAGGTCCCTTCGGGAATACAGACTAGCCCACTAGCTCACTAAACCATACCGGTCGGCGCCGCCTTTATGGCAAAGCAAAAAAGGCTGTGAAAAAATGCCTGACATTTTTTCACAGCCTCCGGTCATATGATTTCATCCTTATTCATAATGGAGCGCATCGATGGGATTCAGTCTTGCCGCTTTCTGGGCGGGATAGAGGCCGAAGATGAGGCCGATGAATACGGAGAAGAAGAAGGAACCTACAATAGGTGTCACCGAGAGTACGGTGGGCAGGGAGGATACCATAGGAATGGCTTTTGATATGGCGATGCCTATGATGACTCCTATGAGACCGCCGGCCACGCTAACTGTCACCGATTCGATGAGGAACTGCACGATGATCATGTTGTAGGTGGCGCCCAGTGCTTTGCGGATACCGATTTCCCTTGTTCTTTCGGTGACGGATACAAGCATGATGTTCATAATGCCGATGCCGCCTACCAGAAGGGAAATGGCAGCAATGCTGCCCAGGAAAATGGTGAGGGTCTGGGTGGTGGATTTCATGGTTTCCATGAGGTCCTGGGAATTCTGGATGGAGAAATCGTCTTCCTTCCCTGTCTGGATGCGATGGCGGGTGCGAAGAAGATTGGTCACATCCGATTCGATCTGGGACAGGTCATTGGCGTTGTCGGAGGAAATGACGATGTTGTTCACGTAGGTAATGTGCATCATTCTTTCCTGTACCGTGGTGAAGGGAATGAGGATGCGGTCGTCCTGGTCCATGAAGGAATATCCCTTTTCTTCCAGTTCACCGATGACGGTGAATGGATTGCCGTTGATGCGGATTTTCTGGCCGATAGGCGATTCTTCGCCGAAAAGGCCATTGGCCACGGTTTTACCGATAATGCACACCCTTGCCCGGGCGTTGTATTCCTTATTTGTCCAGAAACGGCCTTCCGCTACGCTCAGGCTGGACAGGGTGGCATAGTCCCTGGTGCAGCCGTACACCCGGGTGGTCCAGTTTTTATTGCCGCTTACCACCAGGTAGCTGGTGCTTACCAGGGGCGCCGCATAGACGATATTCGGCAGGTTCTTGATGGCCAGGTAGTCCTTGTAGGTCAAAGTCTGCATGGAACCTGCGGCGGCACGGATGCCCGGTTTTCTGCCGGTGCCGGGGGTAACGGTGATGGTATTGGACCCCAGGCTGGAAATATCGCCTTCGATCTTGTTCTGCACGCCGTAGCCGATGGACATGAGGGCAATCACCGCCGCCACGCCGATGATAATGCCCAGCATGGTGAGCAGGGACCGCATTTTATTGCTCACAATGGAGCCCCAGGCCATAAATACGCTTTCAATGTATATATTCGTCATGGCAGCGGCCCCCTGATATCCTTACTGATATGCCCGTCGGACAAAATGACGTGCCTGCCTGCATAGCCGGCCACGTCCAGTTCATGGGTAACGAGGATGATGGTCTTCCCTTCTTCATAGAGTTTGGTGAAGATTTCCATCACTTCCCTGGTGGAATGGCTGTCCAGGTTGCCGGTAGGTTCGTCGGCCATAATGATGGCGGGGTCATTGATGAGGGCCCGGGCGATGGCCACGCGCTGCCGCTGGCCGCCGGACATTTCCGCCGGCATATGGTCCAGGCGGTCGCCAAGGCCTACGGATTCCAGCATTTTACTGGCCCTTTCTTTTCTTTCCTTTTTGTAAAGGCCACCGTAAACCATGGGAAGAATGACATTATCCAGAGCAGACAGACGGGGAAGGAGATTAAAGCTCTGGAAGACGAATCCGATTTTCCGGTTTCTTGTATAGGCCAGTTCGCTGTCACTCAGGTTGGCCACTTCTCTTCCGTCCAGAAGGTAGGAGCCCCTGGTCAGACGGTCAAGACAGCCCAGAATATTCATCAGCGTGGATTTGCCGGCGCCGGATGGACCCATAATGGAGACGAACTCCCCTTTTCGGATGGACAGGTCGATATGGGTCAGTACCGGCACCTCTTCTTTGCCGATGTAGTAACTCTTACCAATGCCTGCGAGGCGGATGACCTCTTTTTCATCTGCAGAAGCCATGATTATAACCCCGGTCCGGGTCCACGCTTATTCTTGTTGGTAGGCGTAGACTTTTCCTGGGAAACGGAACCGCTGACTACGATTTCATCGCCCTCATGGAGACCGTCCAGGATTTCCACTTCCTTATCGGTGGTAATGCCTGTGGTCACATAGGCCTTCGTCACACTATCCCCGTCTTTCACATACACATAAGACCCTTCCGAATCACTCCGGATGGCCGTCACCGGCACCTCAAGGGCATTGTCGCTTTCTCTGCCGTGGATAGTGGCCCTGGCTGTCATGGAAGGATAGAGTCCCTCCAGCTCGTCCTGGTTGATTTCCACATACACCGTGTAATACACCACGGAGGAAGAAGAACCGGAAGAGGAGCTGGAAGAAGAGTACTGCTTCTTGGAAATATCGGTTACCATGCCGTGGAAAGTCCTGTTCGGATAAGCGTCTACCGCGAAATCCACATTCTGGCCGACCTTCACTTCACCGATATCCGTTTCATCCACCAGAAGCTCGATACGCATGGCAGAAAGATCTGCCACCCGCACAATCACCATCTGGCTGGAGAGGCCCTGGGAAACGGTTTCCCCCTCCTTCATCGGTTCGCCGATGACCACGCCGTCCATAGGCGAAGTGATGACCGTATCATTTACATCGGCCTGGGCCTTATCGTAGGCAGCCTGGGCATTTCTGTACTCCAGGCGGGCATTATCCATTTCCTGATAGGAAATGGCCCCCTGATTGTACAGGGCATTCAGACGATTGAAATAGGACTCCTTGTTTTCCAGCGTATTCTGCGCCTGCTTCATGGTAGACGTAAGGGCCTTCGACTCGATGGTGGCCAGCACCTGCCCCTTCGTCACCTTCTCATTCTGCTTCACATACACCTTCTCCAAAGTGCCCGAAGCAGTGGCAGACAGATCTACGCTGTTATCCGGCTCAATGGTTCCGGTGGCGTCTACGGTAAGCATTACAGTATCCCGCTTCACCGTGCCCAGCGTATAGGTTTCCTTCTTTGCCTGGTGGGAATGGTTATACCAGTACCATCCCCCGCCCAGCGCAAGGACAATAATCAATACTACAGCGATGAGTACCTTTTTCTTCATACTACCGCCTCCTTACATGAATAAAAATGAAATAAAATGTCCCCAGATTGTTATATTATATCACGAAGAACGGAAAAGATTACATACCAAAGATAATCGCCCTATCAAAAAAGGGCTGTGAAGAAACAAATATTCCTTCACAGCCCCTTTGAGAGAGAAGTAAGTTCTTAAGGAAACACCGATGAATCAGCCAAACTGGAAAACCACCCTGCCAAGCACATGGTCCACCGGCACCGGGCCGATGAAACGGCTGTCGGAACTGTGATTGCGGTTATCCCCCATCACAAATACCATGCCCTCAGGCACCGTATAGGAGCCATCCATGGAAAATTCCATAGGCTCATGGATATAAGATTCATCCAGCTCATTCCCGTTGCGGTACACGTGGCCGTTCTTAAACTCCAGCTTGTCCCCGCCCTTGCCGATGACACGCTTCACCCATACATTATGCCCCTGGGAAGACTTGTCAAAAATGGCGATATAATTCTTCAAAGGCTCATCCAGATCATCCATCCAGGACCGTTCCCGATGGGTACGGCTGTCAATAATCACAATATCACCGTAATCAGGCATCTCACGCAGCACATGGCTGATTTTGGAAACGATGAGATACTCCCCGTTCTTCAGGGTAGGATACATGGACTCACCGGATACCTTGGTAGGGACGAAAAGAAAGATATGAATCACCATGGCCAGAAACAGAGCCACTACGAGGGAATAAATCCAATCTAAAACTTCATGCATGAAATTCTCCTTTGTATGTACATTTGAAATAATCACTCCGCGTATGTTTCATTGTACAACATCAGCCCTCATTCTGCCAGTTTTTAAATGGAGTCGATCGGCGGCATAGGTGCAGAAGGTGCAGAAGGTTCCTAGGGGTCAGAGAGTTCCCTCCCCCATTTATTGTCCCACCGCTTGCGGGGGGAAGGTGGTGGCGCCAGCCACCAAAGGGGGCGGGCTCTTCGGGCGATGAGTATAAAGTCAGCGTTACGGGACTTGCATTTGTGTCACCTGTGCTGCATGAGGTAGTGCGTCAGCCCCCTTCCTTTGGAAGGCAGAAGCCCTGCAGAGG
>DCJJ01000149.1:0-7523 GCA_002320515.1 Dialister sp. UBA1703
TCAATATGGAGAAAAGGCAACCGTTAACAATGATATTTGACTCAATTTTGTTGATCTTCCTCAGCTTGTTCCTTAACTAAGTAGCATTGCGCACGCGGGGGGAAAGATGGTACGCAGTACCAAAGGGGGGAAGGCTCGAAAGGTTCTTAAGGTTCTTAAGTTTGACGGGCCCTACGGGCCCGAGGGTTGTGGATTGCCCTGCGGGCAATACTTATAAATGCCGCCTTCCGGCGGCAAAACCTTCAAAGCCGGGCTTCGCCCGTTGGAAATGCACCCCTATCCCCACTTCGCGGTACTTCCCCCGGCGGGGGGAAGTTTGCTCTACGCTCACCTAATAAGTCATGTAGCACACTGCTTAGCCTCCATAGTCCCCCCGCCTGCGGAGGGGAAGGTGGTGCCGCAGACACCAAAGGGAGGAAGGGTTCAGAAGGTTCTTAAGATTGACCGGTATAAAGACCGGAGGGTTCTCAGGTTTGACGGCAGTTTCAGGAATACGGCCTTTCGGTACTCACGTAAGCATAAAGTATCATTTCTCTGCTTACCTTCATCCACCCCCGCGCCACTACGTGGCCCTCGCCCCTAAAGGGGCGCAGAATGCTGCAGACAGCCCAAAGCCCAAAACCGTCCCACCGGCCCACTACTCCACTAACCAAGGATGTGATGATTTGTCAGTTTCAACCGCCAGAAATCCCTATACCTGTTTTACTCCCGCCCACCTTATCCTCATGATGGTCACTTTTTTCTACGTGTTTATCAACCTTATACGGCCGGAGTACAAGACTTTTTCCATCGCTTTTATTATCGGCCTCTTTATCTTTTACACCTGGAAGCGGATCCTCACCATCCTTGTGACGGCGGTCATCGCTTTTGCCCTGATTTCCTTTTTTCCCTTTCTGGCACCCGTGGCCTTTATCCTTATGCTCATTATTTTCTTTGCCCGGCTGGGCTACATTATCGAGAACTGGCGGGCGGTGCTGGCGGGGTTTTATATGTACGGCATGGCCGCTTTCTTCGGCCTTCATGTGTATATGAATCTGCCCTACCGCTTTTTTCTCCGTTATTTTTTCTCCATCAGCCCCCTGCACGCCGCCGTCATAGCCTTCCTGGTCACCCTGGGTTTCCATCTCATCATGCTGTGGCTCTACCATAATCATTACACCCTGAAACGGGCCATGCCCATCATGGGGGTGGCGCCGCTTCTCATCATTCTTCTCCTCATGCCTTTTGTAAAGGCCCTGGACGGATTCGACAGCGTAGACACCGTGGACACTGTGGACACCACCGATGCTCCCATGGATACGGCAGATACCTTTGATACGGTGGACAGCCCTTCCGACGCCTACGATTTTGCCCACCACGGCGCACCGGATACGCCGGGCCACGATGTAATCGATGCCCCCGGCATCCACCACACCCACGACTACTTCCGCACCGGCCCTGACGGCAGCCCCCAGCACGTGAGCGGCTACGATGCCACCAACCCTGACGGCATAGTGGAAAACAACTTTTCCTACCACGGCGCTGTTTCCCATGACGGCACTGCAGATGCCCCTGCCGATGCCGCGCCGGCAGACAGCATTCCCGCTGAAACCGTGGACCACGCCATGGACTCCCTGGATGCTGCCGCCGACAGCAGGCCCGCTTTCCTGCCGGCAAAGGAGGATAATAAGAGGAAACAGCCTCCTGCCGGTAAGGAAATAATCAATTTATATGAGCCTGAGAAATAAAAGGGCAAGAAAAAGCCTTCCGTCATTGGATGACAGAAGGCTTTTTTGCATGATGATTCAGAGAGCTCAGAGGTTGTGGATTGCAGGGCCTTTCCCCTCTTTCGGGAATACCGGTAAGCACCGCTATTGACTCTATTCCCCCAGTACGGCATGCACCGCTTCAGTGCAGAGTTTCACTGCCTTGTCCATATCTTTTCTTTCGATGGTGAGCGGCGGATTGAAGTAGATAATGTCTCCCATGGGGCGGAGAACCAGTCCCAGGTCCATGGCTTTTCTGAAGATATGCCAGCCGATACGTTTGGCGGGATCGAAGGCTTTCTTTGTCGACCGGTCTTCCACCAGTTCGATGGCGTTGATGAGACCGATGTGGCGGATTTCGCCTACGTTCTTATGATGGCCCAGGGCTTTCATGAGTTCTTCGTGGAGATATTTCCCGTCTTCATTGACCTTTTCCAGGATGTGGTCCCGTTTCATGATTTTTAGCACGGTCAAGGCGATGGCGCAGCCCATGGGATTTCCTGCATAGGTATGGCTGTGGACGAAGGCTTTGTGGGTGCCGTAGTCGTCGTAGAAGGCGTCGTACACCTTGTCGGTGGTAATGGTGATGGACATGGGCATGTAGCCGGCGGTGAGGCCTTTGGAGGTGCAGAGAATATCCGGGGAAACGCCGGCGTGTTCAATGGCAAAGAGGGTGCCTGTGCGTCCGAAGCCGGCGGCGATTTCATCGTCGATGAGGAGGACGCCGTATTCATCGCAGAGTTTCCGGAGCTTCCGGAGGTATTCCGCCGGATAGATACGCATGCCGGCAGCGCCCTGGAGGATCGGCTCCACAATGCAGGCCACCGTTTCCTTTCCGTATTTCTTGAAGGCTTCTTCGGCGCTTTCAAAGCATTCCACATGGCAGGTTTCCCGGGTCTTGCCGTAGGGACAGCGGTAGCAGTCCAGGCCTTTGAAATGGATGTTGTTCATGAGCATGGGGTGGAATATCTTGGCGTAAAGATCCATGGAGCCCACGGACAGGGCGCCGATGGTTTCACCGTGATAGGATTCGGGGAGGCACATGAAGCGGGTCCTTTCAGGATGGCCGGTCTGGTACTGGTACTGGAAGGCCATTTTCAGGGCCGCTTCCACAGAGGAGGAGCCGTTGTCGTGGAAGGTAAACTTGGTGAGGCCCTTCGGCAGAAGCGGTTCCAGCTCCCGGCACAGTTCGATGGCCGGTTTATGGGTGAAATTGGTGAAAATCACGTGCTCCAGCTGATCCACCTGCTTCTTCAGGGCCTCATTGATTTCCGGATTGCAGTGGCCCAGAAGGTTGCACCACCAGGAAGAAATAATGTCCAGGTATTCCTTGCCATGGGTGTCGTACAGGTATACCCCCTTGCCGTGGTCTACCACCACCGGTGGAAATACTTCGTTATCCTTCATCTGCATGGCCGGATGCCAGATGTATTTCTTGTCTTCCGCTTCCCAGTTAATATCTGCCATTTTGTATACTCCTTCTCTTCTATTATTTTCATATGTCTGGATTTGCTGCTTTTTCACTTTCCGTGAAAAGGTTCAGAAGGTTCAAAGGGTTCAGAGGGGGGTGGTGGCACCCTTCGGGCGCAATATATATCCGCCGTAAGGCGACATTTATCCCCCCTGAACCAGCCCGCTCTCTGGGCGGATCCCATGGTTCTGCGAAGCGAACGAACCATAGAACCCGGGCGCTGAAGGTGCCTAACCCCTCTTGCTTCCGTGATTACAGCCCCTCTGTGCCCGCCCCCTGAGCGCAGCGAACACAACCCTGCTATATAACCTGCGGCGTCAGCCGCGCCCCTTTTTCATATATAGGGAGAGGGCCTGGCACCGCCAATGTCTCAATCATTCACACTTCCGCGTAGCATCCTTCCAGCACTTTAGGATCACAGTGAAGGATGGTGTCTCCCTTTCTTACCCGGTCGATGACCTTGACGCCGGTGATTTCTTCAATCATTTTTACATTATCCTCTTCCATGACACCGCCCTGCCAGTTGTTGAGGATAATGCCCTTGATAGGGATGTGGCGGTTCCTGATGTATTCGCAGGTGGTGACCACGTGGTTGATGGTGCCAAGGCCTGCGTCTGCCACCACCAGCACCGGCAGGTGGAGCCAGCCGATGATGTCGGTCAAATAGTAATGGGCTTTTTCATCATGCCGGATGGGGCATACAATGCCGCCGCTTCCTTCCATGGTGACGTAGGGATATGTTTCGGTGACCCATTTCCAGGCTTTCAAGATGACTTCCTTTTCCAGCGGGTACCCTTCCAGCTGAGCTGCCAGATGGGGAGACACGGCGTGCTGGTAGAGGTAGGAAAGAATCATGTCCTCCGGCTCGTTGATGTGGGCGAATTTGTTCACAAAGCCTGCGTCGGAAGCGGCCACGGTGGGCGCACCGCTGATGGCGGCCTTGTAGTAGCCTGCATCATAGCCGGCCTGCCTCATGGTTTTCACGATGAGGGCGGTGACGTAGGTCTTGCCGATGTCCGTGTCCGTGCCTGTAATAAATAATCCTTTACTCATTTCAAACTCCCCCTTGCAATAAAATAAGGAAGAAATATTTCTTCCTTGTAATCTTTATTCATGTATCCCCAGCGCCTTCACCAGCCGTTTGGAAAGGAAAGCTGCCAGAATGCAGAGGCAGATGTCTCCCGGTACGGCCAGAAGGAAGCAGTAAAGAATCACTGCCCATACGCCGATGGTTTTTCCGATATAGAAATTGTTGATGAAATAGACGTAAATCATGCCGAAAAGGTACACCACCGCCACGCCGCAGAGGTTGGCAAAGAGCACCTTGCCGAAGGACCAGGAGCCTGACATTTCACGAAGTTTTCCAGTGAGCCATGCGCCTGCAATGAACCCCACCAGGTAGCCGAAGGTGGGCTGGAAAATGTAGGAAGGGCCGCCGCCTTCCGTAAACACAGGAACCCCCACCAGTCCCAGCAGTACATAGAGCGCCACGGAAAGGGCACCTTTGCGGCTGCCCAGAATGAGCCCTGCCAGGGTGGTGAAAAGGAGCTGCAAGGTAAAGGGACACACCGGCACCGGAATGCGGATAAACGCCCCTATGGCTATGAGCGCCGTGAACAACCCGAAAAGAACTATTTCCCTGGACTTTCCCTGTCCCGCTTCCAATGCATTTTCCCTAACCATGTTCTCGCCTCATTTGTGAACTATTTGTTACTGTTCTGCCGTATATACGGTTTACATAGGTATATCATATAACAACCATAAATTTATTTCAACGTTTACAATATATTTTCAAGGCCATAAAATCAGCGTTTGAAAGAAAATAGATCCGTTCAAGCCCCGCCCCGCTGTCATTTCGACCAGAGCAAAGGGGCGTGGAGAAATCTCACTCCTAATGATACGTGCCGCAATGGGGCCGGAGATTTCTCAGCTCAGCGTTTCAATATTGGCGGACGCAGTTATCCCCCATAACAGCCACGCCGCCCCGCTCGAAATGACGAAGAGGCGGCCAGCACACTGTCATTTCATAAGAAATCGGATGGCGCAAATGACTCCCGCACCACCGTCATTTCGACCAGAGCGAAGGGGCGTGGAGAAATCTCACTCCTAATGATACGCATCGCAATGGGGCCGGAGATTTCCAGGCTCAGCGTTTCATTATCGGCGGACGCAGTTATCCCCCCATAACGCCATGGGGCCCGCTCGAAATGACGAAACGGCTGGCAGCGCACTGTCATTTCATAAGGAATATAAAAAAAGCTGTAAAGAAATGGTGGGCATTTCTTTACAGCCTTTTATTGAGAATCAGGAAATCAGCGAATCACAGTGCCTCTGGTGTCCTTGATGAAAAGGAGCACGTTCACTGCTGCTGCGATGTAGACGCAGGACAGGAGGGCGAAGGCGGCGCTGAATCCGTGGGACTAGGCCAGGGCGCCGATAATAGCGGGAGCAAAGCCCCCTACGGCACGGCCCGTATTGAAGATGAAGTTCTGGGCAGTGGAGCGGGCGTCGGTGGTATAGTTTTCAGAAAGAAGGGTACCATAGCCGGCCATCATGCCGTTGCAGAAGAAGCCCAGGAAGGCGCCGCCGAAGAGAAGGGCGATAGGCGTGCCCAGGTTCACGTAAATGTACACCATGGCTGCAGCGCAGACATAGAAAATGAGATAAGGAACCTTGCGGCCCAGACGGTCGCAGAGATAGCCGAATACGTAAATGCCGGCAATCATGCCGATAACGGTAACAATCATCCAGCCGGACATGGATTTCGTGGTCAGGCCGTGTTCCTTCAGAAGAATCATGGGCAGCCACACCATAATGCCGTAGTAGCCGAAGTTCTGCACGCTGGTCATAACGGTGAGGGACAGTGTGGTCACTGTCTTGGAAGGACCGGCAAAAAGATGAGCCAGGGGGAATTTCTTTGCTTCCGCCAGCTGCTCCTCTTCCTCTGCTGTCAAGGCCTCCCCATTGGCCTTTCTGGCAGCCAGAGCTTTCTTCATTTCCTTACGCTTCACCCACATAGGCGGTTCCTTAATGCCGTGACGGGCCCAGGCAGCCAGCAGTGCCGGCACCACGCCCACCAGGAAAAGGCCTCTCCAGCCATAGTCCGGAAGTACCACAGCCGCCAGGATGGCTGCCAGCACAGCGCCGGCCTGCCAGCCCATGGCTACACCGGCGGTGGCTCTGGCACGCTTGGCAGCCGGCCAGGTTTCGGAAACCAGGGTCATACCGATACCGTATTCCCCGCCAAGTCCAAGGCCCGCCAGGAAACGGAGAATATTGAGGTGCGTCACATTATCTGCAAAGGCGCAGGCACCGGTAAAGATAGAGAAAATAATGATGGTCAGTGAAAACGTGTGAACACGGCCGTAGTAATCGGCAAAAATACCAAAAAGATAGCCCCCAAGCACCGTACCGATAAGGGTGTAGGTGGCAATGAGGCCCCCTTCCCCCAGGGTCAGGCCGAACTCGCTTACAATGGCCGCCATGGCAAAGGAAAGAATGAGCACATCCAGCCCGTCCATGGCATAGCCGATGATGGATGCCCACATCACCTTCCAGCGTTCCTTCCGCGTCACACCGGTTTCTTCAAATTCCAGCTCTTCCAAAGATTTTTCCGACATAGTACCCCCCTAATAGGTCTTCCAAAAAATAAGAAACAGCCTGCACCGATTTCGGCACAAATTGTCTTATTCTATAATGAAAAGGTTTATTTGTAAAGGGGGAAAATGAAAAAAAGGCCCCTTCGCCGCCCCGGGTTCTCTCCGTATATAGTCTCCTATGGGGGCGTGAGGGGCACGGCTTCGCCGTGGGTTGTGTAAAAGGGTTGTGTAAAAAGGTTATGGGGATGGGGAAAGATTCAAAAGGTTCAAAGGGTTCAGAGGGTTCAGAGGGAATGGATTGCCCTTCGGCAATGAGTATAAAGTCAGCGTTACGGGATTTGCTTTTGTGTCATCATTGACCCATGCCAAAATGCCAAAGCCTCCTTCCTTAGGAAGGAGGTGGCGCCGCAGGCGACGGAGGATAGGGGCGTCAGTTCTTTCTTTATATTTTCGGGCCTATCCTCAGGGCTTCCCTAACGTTAGGTGCCTGCCATTCTGCTTCTTATGTTACTCAAGGCATTGCGGAAACTCCCACTTTGGTGCCTGCCGCACCACCTTTCTCCCGCAGCGGACAAGGGGGAGCGCTTTTCCCATCACGCTACAGGCATGGTTGCAGGGTTTTCCGCCGGCAGGCGGAATATATACTTATCGCCGCCAAAGGCCTAGGGAAGCACTGATTAATTCGCAGAATCGAATTTCATATGTATT
>DCJJ01000149.1:7560-10048 GCA_002320515.1 Dialister sp. UBA1703
CGTCGACTTATTCCTTGCATTGAATAAAAATGCAAGAATGAAATCCGATAACGATTTAATCAGCGCTTCCCTAGAAGCCCTAAGCCCCTTCGGCCCGCAGGGGCCGTCAACCTTTACACCCGCACGGGATTACAGCCATCATCCTCCAATGACTCTATCCCCCATCACATCTGCCGGTATCCTTCAGCCAGTTCCACCATTTCTTTCTCCTCTTTCTTTTCTTCCTTCCGGTAAATCTTATAGACCCCCACGGTGAGGAGCGGGAGGAGGAAGAGAGCCATGAAAGCATAGGCCAGAGCCATGTAGCCTTTGGCGATGAGGTCGATGATGCCTACCTGGGCCAAGACAATGGAAGCGGCCATGATGACCACGGTGGTCAGGCCCTTATTTCTGCGAGAAAGTGGTGTCCGGCCTTTATCTTCCAGTCCTTTGTCCACCCGTGCCAGAAGGGCGTGGATCATGCCGGTGGCTGTTTCCACCAGAGTCCATCCCATGATGAAGCTGAAGGCTACCATCATCCAGGAAGGTACACCGCTTTCCTGCATCATTGCCATCCAGGGCACCTGGGCTCCCAGCACGTCTTTGGAGGGATAGAATCCCATGACGGAGAAATAGGTAAGGAACCAGGGAATGGTAGCCAGAAGTCCGGCTAGAATGCCGCTTACCACCGATTCACTCCGCTTCGTCTGTTTCTTAATGGTAAAGAAGGAAGCAGGAAATACGACCAGATTGCAGGCCATGTACAGAAGACCTGTCCACAGGGCATGACCCATGGTGGCGTCCGGCACATAGGAATGGTCCGCCGATGCCATGACGGCAGCAATATTTCCTGTATGCCCGGAAATGACAAGAACGGAGAAAGTCAGGTATCCCGCATAAAGAGCCACTGTACCAAAAGTTTCAAAAAAGGAAATCACTTTTTCGCCAAAGAAATTCAAAAGTCCCGCCACGATCATGATGCCCACCACGCCAAACCAGTGGGATACGCCAAACATCTGCTGCACAACAGCTCCAGTGGCAGAAGACATGACCGCCAGAATGATAACCATGAAAACGGTATACACCAGGTCAAATACAGGATAGAGAGGCCCTGCAATGGACTGGATAAAGGATTTATAATCATACACATGGTAGAGGCGAATCAGCTCATAGCACAGCACTGCCACCAGCGCAAATCCTGCCATAATGCCCAGTCCTGCATACCAGCCGTAAGCGCCGAACTTGGCTCCATACTCCACGATTTCCCGCCCG
This sequence comes from Dialister sp. UBA1703, assembly GCA_002320515.1. Taxonomy (GTDB): domain Bacteria; phylum Bacillota; class Negativicutes; order Veillonellales; family Dialisteraceae; genus Dialister. Next base: position 8,812 of record DCJJ01000149.1, read on the forward strand.
GTAGCATAGCCGCCGCCAATCATAACGGACTGAAGTACAATGCCCGGGAGCAGATATTTTCCCAAATTGCCGTCAAACATAGATGATACTTTCATATAAAGCCCTCCTTTTGATTTCGGACAGAGTACTAAAAAAGCCTCTGTCCCTATAGACAGAGGCGGATTTCCCGCGGTACCACTCTGATTTATCACTCAGACACGGAGATAACAGATGGAATCAAAAACCCCTGTCCCATATGGGACAGGGGCAAAACTGCGGTACCACCCTGCATTATACTCGTATGTCATAGTCCTGTAACGGGCACCCCCGCTTTCCTTACTCCTCTTTCAGGAAAGATGCTCTCCAGTGATTGTCCATGACCCGCCCGTACCGGCTTTCACCATCCGCCGGCTCTCTGCTGCGTCAGTCCGCCATGTCCATCTGGTTCATCGCTTCGTATGGGATTATTATAGCACAATCTTCTGAAGTGTCAACCTGAGTATAAAGGTAAGGTAAGGTTAAGAGGATTCCACTTCTATTATTGTCCCACCGATTGCGGAGGAAGGCCGTACGCAGTACCAAAGGGGGATGGGCCTTTGGGGCCCAAAGGTTCAGAGGGTTCGTAGACACGCCCTTTGGGCGTGAAGGGGCACGGCTTCGCCGTAGGTTGTGTAAAAGGGTTGTGTAAAAAGGTTATGGGGATGGGGAAAGATTCAAAAGGTTCAAAGGGTTCAGAGGGGGGGTGGATTGCCCTTCGGGCAATGAGTATAAAGTCAGCGTTACGGGATTTGCTTTTGTGTCATCATTGGCACATACCGAAATGCCAAAGCCTCCTTCCTCAGGAAGGAGGTGGCGCCGCAGGCGACGGAGGATAGGGGCGTCAGTTCTTTTTTAATATTTTCGGGCCTATCCTCAGGACGTTACGTGCTTGCCATTCTGCTTCTTATATTACTCAAGGTATTGCGGAAACTCCCACTTTGGTGCCTGCCGCACCACCTTTCTCCCGCAGCGGACAAGGGGGGCGCTTTTCCCATCACGCTGCAGACGCGGTTGCAGGGTTTTCCGACGGCAGGCGGAATATATACTTATCGCCGCCAAAGGCCTAGAAGCCCTAAGCCCCTTCGGCCCGCAGGGGCCGTCAAACCTCGGAGCCGAAGGCTCCGTCAGCCCTCTTGCATACGGGATTACAGCCATCATCCTCTAGGGAAGCGCTGATTAATTCGTTGTTTGATTTTATTCTTGAATTTTTATGCAATGC
>DCJJ01000149.1:10110-11311 GCA_002320515.1 Dialister sp. UBA1703
GAATTAATCAGTGCTTCCCTAATGACTCAAAGCCCCTATTTCCCCTTTACCAGTCCTCCCTGCACTTCCTGCACATCGAAGACGGAGAGGAAGGCAGTGGGATCGATGCCGTGGACTACCTGTTTCAGCTTGGTCACTTCCAGGCGGGTGACTACGCAGTAGAGTACGTCCTTGTCGTCCTTCAGGAAGCCGCCCTGGCCGTGGAGGCGGGTGACGGCACGGTGCATGTCGTGGACGATGGCGTCGGATACTTTGTCGTATTCCGTGGTGACGATGAAAATGCCTTTGGAGGAATCAAGGCCTGTGGATACGGCGTCAATCATGCGGGAGCAGATGAAATAAGCGATAAGGGAGTACATGGCGCTGTTCCAGCTGAATAAGAAGCCTGCGGTGCCCAGGATGAAGAAGTTGAAGAACATGATGATTTCCCCTACGGAGAAGGAGGATTTGCTGTCCATCCAGATGGCTACGATTTCCGTACCGTCGGTGGAGCCGCCGCTTTTGATGACGATGCCTACGCCGATGCCGATAATAATGCCGCCGAAAATGGTGGAAAGGAAAGGATCCGTGGTGGCCGGTTTCATTTCCTCAAAGATAGAGGAAAAAAGGGAAAGGACTACGATGGCATAGGTAGATGACACCGCCAGTCCGGCGCCCAGGCGCCTGTAACCCAGGTAGAAAAAGGGCAGGTTCAGCACCACGATGAGCAGGGAAAAGGGCACTCCCGTCAGGGCCTGCACCAGAAGGGAAATACCGGTGATGCCGCCGTCGATGATGTGGTTTGGAATGAGAAACAGGTTCAGCCCTGCAGAATAAATGATGGCTCCGATGGTAAGCCCCAGGATTTTTCGTATAATGGACACAACATCCATGTCTCTTCCTGCAATGGTCATACAGCCTCCAAAATGGTACAAAAAATCCGCGGAAACGCCGCGGATTCGTTTTCTATGGCGGAAGGGATGGGATTCGAACCCATGAACCTCTCACGAAGTTAACGGTTTTCAAGACCGCCTCCTTCAACCGCTCGGACACCCTTCCATGACTATATTATTATAGGGGAGAAAAGGAGGATTGTCAATGGTATAGGGCCGCTCCGTAAGTGTCAAGTTTTCCTCGGTAATTCATTTGACTGTCGATGATTACTATCTCCGTGGCTTCGGTTTTATCAGTATTTCTGTATAGCTCTGGCCAGTCTCCCCAT
>DCJJ01000123.1 GCA_002320515.1 Dialister sp. UBA1703
CTGACTTTATAAGCATTGCCGCAGAGCGGCAATCCACAACCCTATGAACCCTCTGAACCTTCTGAACCCTCTGAACCCGGGCCACGTCAGCGGCCCCTTCGGCCCGAAGGGCCGTCAACCTTTGCCTACACAACCTGCCGCGTCAGCGGCGCCCCTTCGGCCCAAAGGGCCGTCAACCCTCACGCCCAAAGGACGCTGTACTCTTTCGCATCCTGCAAATCCTGTATTATAATAAACATAATAGTTTACCTGATTTCACAAAGGAGACGGTTTTGTTTTTTAAAGACAACCCTTTTTACCTGCTGGGGCTTCATACCACAGACAGCACGGCGCGCATAGGGGAGGCGCTCCAGGAAAAACTGCATATGGCTGAAGAGGAAGGGGAAAAGAGACGTCTTATGGACGCAGCCTGGATCCTGCAGAAAAGCGTGAAGCGGAGCGGCGCCGAGTTTTTCTGGCTGCCGGGGCTTCCGAAGGAAGAGGCCTATGGACTCATCCATCGGACGGTGGATGGGAAGGGGCTCCGGCCCTCCGATTTCCTGTCCCTTCCGCCCCTGTCCAGGGTGGTGCTGGCGCTGAACGGTCTTTTTTATGGAAACGGGAATGTTCGCCTTTTCCTGAAGGAAATCTGCACCGCCTATGACCATATCCGGCCGGCTGAAGTCTCTGCCCTTTTTAACGGTGACCGCCGGCAGGCGGGTCTCTCCCTCCTTCGCAATGTGTCCCATGTGGAAATGTGGAAACGGGAGCTTCCTTTTCATCTGGCAAAAGCGTCCCATCAGGCAGCAAAGGACATGGGACTTTCCGCCTATGCGGCACTTCTTGCAGAGCTGGCCGGGGACAAGGAGTCCTTCCCCTGGCAGATGCTGGAAATGGATTTTGAAGAAATGAGCCGTGGGGTGCGGGAGAAGCTGGAACGAGACCTGGACTACAGTCTCCGCTTGGCAGACCGTCATTTTCCCCAGGGGCTTCTTCTGGCGGAGGACACCCTTCGCGCATTGCAAAAACTGGCAGAGCCCCTGTGCATCAGAAACGGCTCCTGGCCCATGGATACCCCCTTTCGCCGCGTGCGGCAGGCGGTGATTTCCCTCTGGGACAACGGACGGAAGGAAGAGGGGAGGAAAATGGCAGACACCCTTCTTCCCCTCTTCCGGGAATGGCCGCCGCTCTTAAAGCAGGCGGAAAAAGACAGGACAGATATGGCAGGGGGAAAAAGGCCTGCACCCGAAAGGATGGCCGGCGGCCCCTCCTGGCAGAACGTGCCCTCCACCATTTCCCGCATTCCCGAAGTCAAAAGAGAAAAAGAAAAGAAATGGCCCCTTTTCCTGCCCTTCTTCCTTCTTTTCCTTCTGCTGACCCTGTATTATGCTGTTTTCCATTGAGGAGGAACCATGGATCTGGAATATTTACGAAACAAAATCATAAAACTGGTGGAAGAAAAAGGCCATCCCCGGGAACTGGGCGCCCTGGTGGCGGACAACCTGGGCAGTGAAAACACTATGATCCGCATGATCGGCTACCTCTCCCACAGCCAGCCCCAGAGCGCCGAAGAAATCGCCGACGAAATGCTGGCCATCTGCGAAGACCGGGACAACTGGCGGAAAAAGAAGGAAGCGGAATTTTACCAGCAGAAATATAATCAGTATTTGTGGGACATGAAGAAGTAGGGGCGGCGCAGCCGCCCCGGGTTCAAAGGGCTCAGAAGGTTCACTGTGTACGCTGGTATTTCCTCGCCTGCCGGACGGTTGTACGGTTTTCGCCGCCGCAGGCGGCATATATAATGGCGCCGGAAGCGCCGTACCTCGCCAGCGCAGCGATACTATATAACTCCCGAGGGCGAGAGCCCTCAACCCGCCTGTAAGGCGAAGCCGATCACAGGCAGAACCCTGGCGGCCCAGGGCCGAAAGGCCCGGCGGCTGGCTCAACCCTCACGCCCGTAAGGGCGTGTCAACCTTCGGGAATACTGGAAAGCACCGCCCAGGTCCCGGTCCCGACTTCGGCCCGGAGGGCCCGTTAACCTTTCTTCAATGAACCCTTTGAACCCTCGCGCCGAAGGCCCGGCCCCCTTGCACCATAATGATATAATTGAATGAGTATCCTTCGGACTTTCACTCCGATGCGATTTTTTTCGGGATTTCCCGGAATGATGGTTTATGGAAGGCAGCACTGCCTTTCGAGAAAGGATTTCAAATGACAGAAAAGAAGAAAGTAGTTGTAGCCATGTCCGGCGGCGTGGACAGTACCTTGACCGCCCGGCTCCTTCTGGAGCAGGGGTACGAGGTCTGCGGCGCCACCATGTACCAGTTTGAGGGACAGGATGAGGAAATCGAAGGGGCCAGAAGCATGGCCGATTTCATCGGCATTCCCTTCAAGGTGGTGGATGTGAGGGAGGCCTATCAGCAGTATGTGCTTTCCTATTTCATCGACGCCTATGCCAGAGGCATGACGCCCAATCCCTGCATGATGTGCGATTTCAAAGTCAAGTTCGGCCTCTTTTATGACGAAGTGCGGAAGGCCTTCGACGCTCCCTATTTCGCCACCGGCCATTACGCCCGCATCCTGTATAATCAGGAGCGGCAGAAATATGAAGTACACAAGGGCATCGACCTGGGGAAAGACCAGTCCTACATGATGTACCATTTGACCCAGGACCAGCTGGCCCACATTATCTTCCCCCTGGGCCGCACCTTCAAGAAGGACACCCGCCGGATTTCCAAAGAAAAGGGGCTGCCCACCTATAACAAGGCGGAGTCCCAGGATATATGCTTCCTCACCAGCGAAAGCTCCTACGTGGAATTTCTGAAAAACCACGCGCCCGAAGCCTTTCGGCCGGGAGATATTGTGGATAAAAAGGGAAGGGTGCTGGGACAGCACCGGGGCATTCCCTACTACACCATCGGCCAGCGGAAGGGGCTGGGCATTGCGGCCAGGACGCCGCTCTATGTGACGGCCCTTCGCCCTGACAAGAACCAGGTGGTGGTAGGAGAAAATGATGACCTCTTCCGCCCCCGCCTTCTGGCGGACGAGCTCCACTTCACCGACGGCGAAGCACCGGCGGAAGAATTCCGGTGCCAGGCTAAAATCCGCTACGGCATCAAAGTTCATGACTGCACCGTCACCCTGGAAAAGGACGGCAGGGCGGTGGTGAAATTTGACGAACCCCAGCGGGCCATTACCACAGGGCAGTCCGTGGTGTTCTATGATGATGACCGCTTAATCGGCGGCGGCACCATATTGAGAGCCCTGTAAGGCATACAAAAAAGAGCAGGAAAAGAAATTCCTTTTCACTGCTCTTTTATATTATCTCAGACCAAAGACCCTGGCGAAGAAGCCGGCCTTTCTGCCCTTTCTGGCAGAGGCAGCCCACTCAGCGGATTTGGATTCTGCATGTTTCACTTTATAAGCCCTGAAGGCACGGTAGGAATTCATATCTACCAGCATGACGCACACTTTTGCATGTCGCAGACGGCGCTGGAGAAGTCGTTCATCGGAAGGCAGGGGAATGGAAATTTCCTTTTCTTCCATTTCCAAAAGAGAAGCGGCCAGGGCATCCCTTGCCTTTTTTGCCGTCTCATCCATGGAACGGCCCTGGGCCTGGCAGCCCGGCAGATCCGGAAATACGGCGGTAAACATGTCGTCTTTATCATGGTGCTCAAATATGGCGGGATAGAAATATGTCATCATGTCCCCCCTTTCCTTCGTCACAGACTTCTCAAAACTCGATCGTTTATATTTTATACCATTTCGACCTCTCCTGCCAACAGAAATTTACAGGAGTTTGATGGAATTTTTACTCATGCATGGGCGGAGGGAAAAGATGACGGGAAACAGGGGAAATGCCGAGCACTTCCCGGGTGGTGTCGATCCATTTCTGGAGCGCCGGTCCGAAGGATGAAAAGCGTGGCAGCGCCAGACTGAGGGAAATGGTTTCATGGGTGGTGAAGGGGAGCACCTTCACCGGGCCTGTCCATCCCCGGCTCATCAGTTCATTGTTCAGGGAAAGCCCCAGGCCCGCTTCCACCATGCACCAGGCGGTGTAATTGCTGGCAGTGGACAGGGTATAGCGGGGACGGATGTGATGACGGCGAAGGAAATTCTCTACGTCCGTATCTTCATGGGGAAGAAGATTGATGAAAGGCTGGCCGTTCAGGTCTTCGGGAGCAAGGGCCTCTTTTTCCGCCAGGGGATGGGAAGAAGGAATCCATGCCATGAGCCGGTCTTTTCGGAGCGGCAGCCATTGGACAGGGGCCTCTTCCCGGCGGCTGAGAAAGGCACAGCTCAGGGTGCCCTCTGCCACGCCTTCCAGACATTCCCGGTTGTCGCATTCTTTCAGATGTACCTGCACCAGGGGATACCGTTTTTGGTACAGGGAAAGAATGGAAGGAAGCCAGTGGGCTGCGGTGCTGAAGTAGGAACCGATGTAAAGGCAGCCGGTGGTGAGGGTGAGAAAGCTGCGCTCCTCTTCCTGCAGCCGGTCTGCTGCTTTCACCATGGCACGAATGGCAGGAAGAAGGGCCTCTCCTTCCCTGGTCAGGCGCACACCATGACTGGAACGATGGAGAAGGGGGAAGCCCGCTTCCTTTTCCAGACTGTCCATCATTCGTGTCATGCCGGAAGGGGAGTAGCCTGTTTCTTCGGCAGCAGCAGCAAGACTTCCCGTTTCCAGAATGCGGAGAAATATGTTGTACTTCATGGTATCCATAGGAGCTCCTTTCAAAAGACTATTGCTGTTTTATCAATATTATATTGATGAAATTGCGCTTCCGTCAATATAGCACCTGCCCTATACTCAATGGTGAAGGGCCACCTGCACAGGGAGTGCCGATTCCTTCCTGGAGTCTGACGGCAGGAATCAAAAGGATCGATCCTGGAATTCGCTCTTCCTGCAGCCCCTTTGACATCATATTTCAAGGATAGCTATGTTCCGGGAGGAATGGATATGAAGAGAAGACAGGCGGAAATCCTGCTGGCATCGGTGATACTGGCCAGAAGTACATCTTTTTTATTTTCCAAAACAGCGCTGGAGGATATGGGACTCTTTGAGCTGCTGGCCCTTCGGTTCCTGCTGGCTTTTTTTCTGCTGGCTCTGCTGTATGGGAGAAGGCTTTGGCGTGAAGTGGGAAAATCCATGATTCTTCGGGGCGCCGTGCTGGGAACGGTTTTGTACCTGGTAATGGCAGCGGAAATGATGGCGCTCCGGCAGTCGGATATATACGTCACTGCTTTTCTGGAAAACACAGCCTTCCTTTTTGTGCCTTTCTTTCTGTGGGCAGGAAAAGGGAAACGGATTTCATGGAAAACGGGACAGGCCATGATTCTGATGACGGCAGGCGTCTCTCTTCTGACTGTGAAAGGCGCCGGGATTCATCCTGGCGCCCTATGGGCTATGGCAGCGGCCTTCTTCTATGGACTTTTCATCTATCTGACCGGCCTTCTGGCACGCCGGGGAGACGGTCTTTCTCTGGGTATATGGCAGATGGGTTTCATGGGCCTCTGGAATGGCTGCTCTGCCCTTGCCCTGGGTGAATGGGCTATGCCTTCATCGCCGTCAACGGTCACATCCCTTCTGGCGCTGGCCTTTCTCTGCACTGCCTTCGGTTTTACCTTCCAGACAGTGGCGCAGCAGTATTTGTCCACAGAAGAAGCAGGTTTCTTTTCCGGCCTGGATCCGCTTTTCGCTTCGGTGTGGGGCATGGTCTTCCGCGGAGAAAATCCGGGACTTTCCGGCGGCATAGGTGCTTTTCTGGTACTGGCCGGCATGGCGCGGGCCCGCGGCCGGGAGGAGGGGAAAGCTCCTAGCCCCGGCATGGGCCGGATTCATGAACCTGGTGAATGAACCATAACTTCCCGGGGCCCGCTTCTTTTCCTGCAATGATATAATAAGGGAAAAAAGAAAGGGGAAGAATCCATGATTCCGAAAGAACTGGATGATACGGACAGGAAAATCATCAATGAATTGAAAAAGAACAGCCGCATTTCCATGACGGAACTTGGGAAAAAGGTGTTTATGACCGGCCAGGCTGCCAAAAACCGGCTGGAACGGCTGCAGGACCTGGGGGTGGTGGAGCGGTATACGGTGAATGTGAACTGCCCCGTCTTCGGCTACACCGTCCACGGCCTTTTCACCCTGGCACTGGGCAGAGAAAAGGCGGAGGACTTCTACCGCTTCGTCCACACCACGGAGTACCATATCCTTCACTGCTATGAAACAGAAGGGGGATCAGTCTTCATCGACGCCCACTTCCAAAGCGAAGAAAAAAGGGACGAATTTTTGAGGATTCTCTCCTCCTACGGCACCTGCCGCCTTCATAAAGTGGAAAAAGAAATCCACAGCATTCACCCGGTGGATGAGTGAAATAGGGGGCGGTCGGCTGTCGGCTGTTAGTGGGGCGCTGGGCTGTATTCCCGAAGGTTGACACGCCCTGATGGACAAGCCCCTTTTGGGCTTGAGGGTTCAGGCGCCTCTCGGCGCCCGGGTTCTATCGTTCGTGTGCTGCGCGCCGAACGATGGGTTCGGCCCACAGAGCGGGCTGGTTCAGAGGGGAGTTATATATGCCGCTGCCTGGGGCAGCGAAAACCATACAACCGCCCTGGCGGGCGAGGAAATGCATCTCCCTTTGGTGGCTGGCGCCACCACCTTTCCCCCGCAAGCGGGGGCACTATAACCCGCGCTTATTGTAGAGCCATTTATGAAGAGAGTGTTTCGTGGTGTTTTATTCTGCCCCCTGAACAGGGGGAAGTCCGGCGCAGCCCGGATAGGGGGTGGCGAGCGCAGCGAGCCAATCAGCAGAACTGTTTTCATGCCCTATGACACAGAAAAGTAAATCTCGTAACGCTGACTTTATAAGCATTGACGCAGAGCGGCAATCCGCAACCCTCGGCCCGAAGGGCCGTTGCCCCCTGAGCGCCAGCGATGCAAC
>DCJJ01000132.1 GCA_002320515.1 Dialister sp. UBA1703
TTATAAGAATTTTTATGCACTGCTTCGTCATGGGACTCCTTAAATAGCTCGCTATTCGCGTCGTCCCATTCCTTGCATTGCATAAAAATTCAAGAATAAAAGCAAACAATGATTTAATCAGCGCTTCCCTAAGAACCCGACCGCCAAAGGCCGGTCAAACTTGAGAACCTCTTCCACAACACTTTCCCACATAACCCTTTTACAGAACCTGCCGCGAAGCGGCCACAACCAGCGGCGTCAGCCGTGCCCCTTTTGCGCCCAAAGGGCGCCCCCTCTGAACCCTCTGAACCCTTTGAACCCGGGGCCGCTTCGCGGCCCCAAGGAGGTATCTATGAAACGGAAAGGCTTTCTTCTCTTCTGGGCCCTGTGCGGGCTTTCGGCGGCAGGCGTCCTGATCGCCGGCATGGCTTTTTCTCTTCATACGGCTCTGGAGTGGGAGGGAAAGCGGGAGATGGCGCTGGACGAGGCTCTCCTGGCCCAGGACAGAATGGAGCGGGCCAAGTATTATCTCCGCTTCGGGAAGGGGGCCATGCCGTCTTCCGAAAGGGTCACGCGGAATGGAAGGGTATACCAGGTAGACATCCGGCGGCAGGCGGAGGAATTTCAGGGGGTGCCCATGGTCCGCGTCCGGTGCCGGGCGGCGGGCAGGGGGAGCGAAGGGTTTGTACTGGAAACGCTGGTGGAGGACAGGGGATGAAGAGGAAGGGACTGATGCTGCTGGACGCCCTGATGGCCCTCCTTCTGCTGTCAGCCCTTGCTGCCCTGATGGCGCCGCTGGCAGGCAGCTGGCTGACCGCTCTGGAAATGGGGACAGCGCGGACGAAGCTTTCGGAAACAGGGCTTTTTGCCATGGATTTCATGGTGGAAAAAATCAGGAACAACCGGCGCCCCATGGCAAAGGCGGTGAATGGGGACAGCTATGATTATGCGGCTATTACGGATAACGGCACCGATGGTACCTACCGTTTCTTCGTGGACAGGGAGAAGCTGAAAATCCAGCTCTACAACGATACCATCCAGCCTATAACAGGAGAGCACACCGGCCCTGAGAGCGATGTTTTCCTGCCGGGAGAAGGACATCTTTTCCGGCAGGAGGGCGGCGGGCCGGTGAGGATTTCCTTTACCATGTACCGGCAGATGAAGGGGAGGGACCTGGATTTTGAAACTTCCGTCATTCCCTACGCCGATTTCTATGAAAAGGGGAAGGTCTATGAATAGGAGAAAAGGAAGTCTGGCCCTCTCCCTCCTTCTCTTCCTTACGGCCCTGCTCACCCTGTCCCTGGGATTTCTTTTTTACCAGGGAAGGAGCCGGGAGGCCGTCATTCATTACAGGAAGGGACTTCAGTCCGTCTACGGAGCGGAAAGCGGGGCCAGCTGGGCCCTGGCGCTGCTCTCCCAAGGCGGGGAGAAAAGGGATCTGTCCCTTACCCTTTTGGGCAGGATGGTAACCGTATCCTTTCCGGAAGAAGGGAAAATCCAGTCCATGGCGGAGGATGGAAGGAAGGATTACCGGCGGTATGTGGTGATTTCCTATACTTTGGAAGAAAAGGAAGGAAAAGGTCTGCTGAAAGTGGAGGACATCAGAAGTGAACCGTAAAGAACAGTGGATTAAGAAATTACAGGCCCATCCCCTGTGGCAGCAGTGGCAGGCCTGGCGCCATCCCTTCATGATCTGTTTCCTTCTGGACGGCAGGCTCTGGGCGGCGGACCTGGAGGGCCGCCGTTTCCTTCGCCGCTCCTCTGCGCCGGTGGAAAAGGTGACGGCAGAAAATATAACCGCCGCCTTCCGGGAGCTTCAAGAAAAGGGGATGAAGTGGAAGGATGTGCTTCTCCTTGTCAATTTCCCGGATCTTCGGATGGAAAACAGGAAATATCCCGCCATGACGGAGGAGGAAATGGAAGAAACCATGTACTGGGAGGAAGACCGGCTCTTCCGGACGGAGGAGCCCATGGCCGTAGGCTATGAGGTGACCTCCCACACGCCGGCGGGCTGGGAGGTGCACGTGGAGGCAGTGAAAAAAGGGACCCTTTCCCTGTGGGAAAAGAGCGCCCTTTCCGCAGGCGTCCGCATAGGGAAGGTTCTTCCTGTGACGGCCATCCCCCTTTCCCCGCTGCCCCATTTCATCCTTTACGGCCGCCGGCGGTCGGCCATCCTTATTTTCCGCACAGAAAAACTCCTTCGCAGCCGCATCCTGAAGAAGGATGAGGAAGGGAAAATGTCCCTCTTCATGGGCCGCTGCCTTTCCAATTTCCACATGGAAAAGGCAGGCTGCTTCTTCATCCCCCTGGCGGACTGCAGGGAAGAGGAGCGGATTTTCTGGAAGGACAGGGTAAAGAAGGAAATCGAAGGGACGGACAGCCTTCCTGCCGGCGCCGTGACCATGGAAGAAACTCCCTTTTCAGGCTCCGCCACCGCCTGGCAGGCCATGGAGCCTCTCTGGAAAGGGATGGACCATGGGCATCTCACCCTGCCCCTTACGGAAAAGGCGCCGCCCTTCATCAGTCCTGAAAACAGAACCCTTCGGGCAGCCCAGGCCCTCTGCCTTCTGGGGATGGGGTTCTTCCTTTATTCCGGTGGACAATTCATTGCCGCCAGCAGCCATCTCGAAGATCTCCGGCAGGAAGGGGAAGCCCTGGTGCCGCAAAAGGAGCGCATGGTGCAGGCAAGGCAGGAAAGGGCGGAGGAAAGAGAGATTCTGGATCTTTTGCAGAAGCTGGAAAAAAGGGACGGGAAATGGGAAGAAAAACTGGTGTCTTTGGGCGAATCCCTGCCTCCGGGCATTGTGATTTCCTCCATCCGCCAGGAAGGGGACATCCTTCATATCAAAGGCACCGCCCAGTCGCCGGAGCAGGTGACCCTCTTTCGGAACTCCTTCTCCGCCTCCTGGGGAAAGCCCCTGCAGAACGGGAAAAGGCAGGTAAACCCTGTCACCCGGCTGGTGGACTTTACCATTTCACTGAAAGGAGGGGCCCATGGACTGGAAAAACCTCAGAAATGACAGGAAATACAGGGGCGTTTTCCTCCTCCTTGCCCTCCTCCTCTTTCTGGGCGGCGGATACCTCAAACTCATGACGGCGGAAAAGGAAAGCCTCAGCGCCGCCAAAGACATGGAAAACAGGGAAATCAGGCACTTCGCCGCCCTGCCTGAAGCACCGTCCCGCCTGCCCTTTCTGGAAAGCCTCTTCCCTGCTGTTTCCTCCGCCTCCCTTTTGAATGCCCTGGAAGAAACGGGCCTCAAAGCGGACACCGTTAAGGAAGAAGAAATGGAAGGGGAGAAAGGAATATTTCACATTTTTCATATTTCCGGCACCGGCACCTATGCACAAATTGTGCAAACCTTTGATATAATAAAAGGCAAAGAAAGATGGAGTGCCGTGAACCTCAAAGAACTGAAACGGTCCCCCAAAGGACTGGCCTATGAAATGGAGATCCAGACATTCCAAATCCGAGGTACCTATGAAAAAGAGAAATATAGTCCTCATCGGGCCCATGGGCACCGGCAAGAGCCGGGCGGCGAAGATCCTTTCTGACGGACTGGAATGGCAGCTGGCGGACACGGACCGGATGATGGAACGAGAAACCGGAAAGAAAATAGCAGATTTTTATAAAGAAGCAGGCCCCGAAGCCTTCGCGGAAAAGGAAATGCAGGTCATAGGCCACGTGCGCTACTACCACGAAGCGGTGATTGCCATGGGTGGCAACTACCCCATGACAGAAGAAAAATTCCACCTCCTCTCCGAATACGGCCTCATGATCCTCCTCTACGCCCGCCCCTTCCGCCTGGCGGAACGGGTGCGCCGCCGGATCGGCAAAAGACCGACCATGGACTACTCCGACGTAGACGGCTACGTGCGGCAGATGCTCCGGAAATGGGCGAAATGGAGGGACCGGGTGGACCTGGTCATCAACACCACCAACTGCCACCCCGAACAGACCGCCCTCCTCATCGCCAGATATATAGACCAGCACCACGTGACCTTCGCGGAACGGAGGAAATAGGGGCGCTGGATGGGCCATGGCGGTGCTTTCCAGTATTCCCGAAGGTTGACACGCCCTTACGGGCGTGAGGGTTGAGGCAGCCGCCGGGCCTCTGGTCCTGGGCTGCCAGGGTTCTGCCTGTGATCGGCTTCGCCTTACAGGCGGGCTCCGGGCTTCCGCCCTCGGGAGGTATGAAGTACTGTGGAGGCCCTGCATAGGACCTCCAAGTCAGCCAAAGT
>DCJJ01000012.1 GCA_002320515.1 Dialister sp. UBA1703
ATGAATGAATCAGTGCTTCCCTAACGTTACGTGCTTTCCCTACTGCTTCTTATATCACTTAATGCATTACGGAAGCTCTCCCTTTGGTGCCTGCGGCACTACCTTTCCCCGCAAGCGGTGGGACAATAAACAGCAAAAAAATCGCCCCATTGAGGAGCGATTTTTATTTTCTCTTATTTCCATATTACCAGTTTCTGAATTTAGCCGGTGGGTTGTAGAGGCCGCCGGACCAGTCTACCAGGTCTTTCATGTTCTTGGCAGCCAGGAGGTCTCTGGTGGCTTCAGCAGGGTTGATGCCAAAGTCTTCGGGCAGTTTTACGATGCCTTCTTTACGGAGTTTCTTGGTGATTTCCGGATTTTCCAGTTTGCCTACTTCGGTGTTTCCTGCTACGGCACGGATAGCGTCCATTCTTTCTTCCATGTTGCGGCACTTGTGCAGATAGGCGATACCTACTTCGGAGACAATGTGGGTAAGGTCGTCGGAGTAGATCATGATGGGTTCGAGGTCCAGGTTGGCGTTCTTTTTCAGTGCTACGGCGTCAAGCTGTTCTACGAAGCCCGGGAAGCCTTTGGCGGAGACGGTGGTAATCATCTGGACTACCAGTTTCTTGCCGCGGTTTGCGTCGCCCATGAGTTCGAAGCGATTGGCCACTTCTTCGCCGGCTTTCCGCCATGCGGGGGTGACGTGACGGCGTCCTTTGGCGTCGCAGCCCATGTTTGGAGCGCCGCCGAAGCCTGCTACGTTGTTCTTGGTGGCGGTGGAGGAGTTGCCGTATTTATCGATCTGCATGGTGGAGCCGATGAACATATCGGCAGCGTAGTGGCCTGCTGCCTGGCAGAAGGCTCTGTTGGAGCGCATGGTTCCATCCGGTCCGATGGCGAAGATGTCCGGGCGGGCTTTGATGTATTCTTCCATGCCTACTTCAGAACCGAAGGAGTAGACTGCTTCAACCCAGCCTGTTTCAATGGCAGGGATGAGGGTGGGGTGCGGGTTCAGTACCCAGTGGGTGCAGATTTTTCCTTTGAGTCCCAGGGATTCGCCGAAGGTGGGGAGGAGAAGTTCTACGGCAGCAGTATCGAAGCCTACGCCGTGGTTGAGGACTTTGACGCCATATTCAGCATAGATGCCTTTGATGGCCATCATGGCTTTCATAATGCGGTCGTCCGTAATCTTTGCGGGGTCTCTGGTGAAGAGGGGGTTCAGCATGTAGGGGGTGGGGCTTTCGATGACGAAGTCTACCCAGTCAGCCGGGATGTCCACTCTGGGGAGTTTGTCCACGATTTTGTTGACCTGGAAAATGACGATGCCCTGGTTGAATTTGGTGGCTTCTACGATGGCCGGTGTATCTTCTGTGGAGAATCCGGTGTAGATATTTCCTTCTTTATCGGCTGCGTCGGCGCAGACGAGGGAGACTCTGGGCACCAGGTCGATGAAGTAGCGGGAGTACATTTCCAGGTAGGTGTGGATGGCGCCCAGTTCGATGCCGTCGTTCTGTACCATCTGGGCAAGGCGTTTGCCCTGGCTGCCTGCATAGGCGAAGTCCAGTTTACGGGCAATGCCTTTTTCAAATACGTCCAGGTGTTCCGGAATGGAGAGGGTGGACTGAATCATGTGGAGGTCATGCACTTTGGCGGGATCCACTTCGCACAGTTTCTTAGCCAGGAAGTCTGCCTGTTTCTGGTTGTCCCCTTCGATGTTTACTTTGTCGCCGGGGCGGAGGACTGCTTCCAGTACTTTGACTGTATTGGCGGGGTCTACGATTTTGCCATCGGCATAGGGAGCGGCTGCTGCAATGCGGGCAGCGGTGTCGTCGCCTCTGGTATGCCAGTTTTTATTGCTCGGTTTGATTTCCAACATAATATCAATCCTTTCTTATGAAATAGAATTACAGTGTAAGGGCCTGCAGAGCTTTCAAAAGTCGGCAGGCTTTTCCATTATACAGGTTCTTTTATTGTTATGGTATCCTTTTCTTTTTTCAGGTATGGGGCACCACCCTGGTGCCCCGTGCCCGAAAAGGAAGGGAATCATTCCGGATCCGCCTCCTGTGAGAGATGGGACCGTTTTTTAATCCCGGAGCGCTTAGCCGGAATGGATAGTAATGACTATGACTGCCTCAGAAGAAGAGGGTGGTCAGGAAGTAGAATACAGAGGGGAAGAGGAGGCATCCCAGGCCGGTGTAGAAGGTAGCGGTCATAGCTGCGTAGGGAACGAGCTTCGGGTTTACAGCTGCCATGCCGGCTGCGGTGCCGGAGGTGGTGCCCATGATGCCGCCGAATGCCATAGCGGACTGGGGATTATTAATGGAGAGGGGTTTAGCCACGAAGGGGGTAACCACCATAACCAGTACGGATTTGACTACGCCTGCTGCGATGGAGATGGCGATGACTTCGGAAGAAGCGCCCAGAGCTGCACCGGTAACCGGTCCTACGACGAAGGTAGCTACGCCGGCGCCGATGGTCACGAGGTCAACGGCACTGGTGTATCCCAAGGGATACGCTACGGCAATGCCTGCCACCAGGCAGATGAATTCTCCGATGAAAAGGGAAGCTACGCCGCGCCAGCCGATTTTCTTGATTTCATGAAGGTCGGCACCGAAGGCAGTGGAAACGATGGCGAAGTCTCTGAACATGGCGCCGCCCACCAGGCCCATGCCTGCGAAGAGCGGAACGTCGGCGATACCCTTGCTTCCGCCGGTGACTGCGCCGCCGATGTAGGCCAGTACCAGGCCCAGGAAGATGGCAATGGCGCTGCCATGTACACGGCCCTTGGTGAGGCCGCCCAGTTTGTAAGCTACGAACATGATGACGCCAAGAAGCATGAAGGCGAAAACCATGCCGTTTTTAACGAATAATTTTGTGATCATTGCTGCAATATCCATGATTTTCCCTCCTTATTTGTGATCTTTGGCCAGTTCGCTGTCCGATACAGGGGCTTCCACATTTTTCTTGGACAGAACCGGAATGAGCAGGAAGCCGATAGCCACTGCCAGTACGCCGCCCAGTACAGCTACCACGCCGCCGGACAGAGCTGCTGCCACGTTCTGGATGGAGCT
This sequence comes from Dialister sp. UBA1703, assembly GCA_002320515.1. GTDB lineage: Bacteria > Bacillota > Negativicutes > Veillonellales > Dialisteraceae > Dialister. Next base: position 3,054 of record DCJJ01000012.1, read on the forward strand.
CATGGCAACCACGATGGGGATGTACATGGCGCTCCAGAATTTGATGCCCTGTTCTTCCGGCGCTTTCATGTATCCTTTCTGGATAGCCCAGGTGGAGATGATGATGAGGAGCAGCATGGCGAAACCTACGCCGCCGATATTTGCCTTCACGCCCAGAAGCGCCCCCAGCACATCACCGATGATGTTTCCGGCCATGTAGCAGCCGGCCAGCAGAGCAACACCGTAAATAATCATAATAACCCTTCCTTTCTTCTGAAAAACAGGAGTTCCTGCCCTCATCCTGGGCTTCTGTTTTTCAAAAAACTTGGACCTTTGCAGTCATCTATTTGTTATAATAAAAGCAAATAGGACTTATCAAAAATCCTTTGATTTCCTTCAGCCATAGTATACCCTGTTTCCTTTAAAAATTAAAAGTTTATGAGGCGAGATGCAGGAAACAGGGGGTAAGATGCAAAGGAAATGCATTGATTGGAAGATTCATAGTTTTGTGGTTATGAATTATCATTTATATGATGAATTTTGTCTATGAATTAAGAGAGGAATCGCTCCTCGCCCCTGTGCCTCCGTGAGATAGACAGAGGTGAAATGCGCCGCTACCCCTTGCGCCCCTTGAAGTGACACGCTTCCCACCGGGGCAGAGAGGGCCACGAAGTGGCGCGGGGGTGTTCCACGGTAAGAGCCTCAAATGACACTCCATGTCAAAGCAGGCCGCCTTTCGGTGGTCAGGCCAGCATTAGCCTCTCATCTCTTTGCTCCACCTCCTACACCCTTTTGCCGCTTCGCGGCACTTCCCCTCAAGGGGAAACGAGTTTTTCGGCACTAACCCTGGTGCCCCTCCCCCACTTTTCCCTAGCGAAAGGATGATAGTATGAATTCCTCATGGATTATCGGCGTACAGCATGTATGGTTCGGCATTTCCATTTTCCTTCTTCTTCTGCTCCTCATATGCCGCACCACTTTTTTCCGTGAAGCCATTTCTGCCAAGCATTTCAGCCGGCGGCACATGGTTCTTTTCATCATCCTTTTTTCCATCCTTGCCATCTGCGGCACGTACTGGAATGTGCGGGCCGGCGGGGGGATTATCAATTTCCGGGCGGTAGGCATTATCCTGGCGGGCTTTATCGGAGGGCCGGTAGTGGGGTCGGTGACCGGTGTGATTACCGGGTTCCACCGGGCTTTCTTTATCCATACGGACGCCGCTTTTATCCACGGGGGGCTCACCATTATCCAGGGGATTGCGGCGGGGTTCATGTCCCGCCGGCTGAAGAAGCATCATCATCAGTTATGGATGTGGGCTTTTCTGGATGCCTTCATCCTGGAGCTTCTTTTCTGGCTGTTCTATGCGTTCCTTACTTTCCCTGCTACCACCAGCCATCCGGAGGATTTCTTTGCCCTGTCCCTGCCTATCATTGTGACGAATACCATTGCTGTTTCTCTTTTCTACATGGTCATCGAGTTCTTTATCCACCAGCGGGATTCGGAGAAGACACAGACTACGAAGAATACGTTCGATGCGGTGGCGGCGCTCTTTGCCACGCTTCATGACGGGTTCAACGATACCAATATTTCCAAAATCACGGAGCTCATGATTTCTTCCCTGCCCAGTCTCATCTGGACTGCCGTTTGTTATAAGGAGGTGTTCTACACCCGCACCAATTACAAGACAGAAGCGGATGTGACCCAGGGGGATGCGGAAATCGCCATTCTGAAGCTGCAGAAGACGCTGCCGGATATGCCCCACCTGATAACTCTGCCTGTCACTTACAAGGATGAGACGGTGGGCTGGATTATCGCCGCCAAGAGCAAGGGGGATACGTTTACGAAGATGGGTATCGAATTCCTCCACGGCATCTGCCATGTGATGGAGGCCATCTACGAGTACGATAAGATGAAGGAGGAGGAAAATCTGCTGGCGGAGGCGGAAATCCGGGCGCTGCAGGCGCAGATTAACCCCCATTTCTTATATAATACATTAAATACAATCAGCTACTATGTGCGGAGCGACCCGGACACGGCAAGGAAGCTCATCCAGTATCTGTCCGACTATTTCCGCCACAGCCTGAATAATCCATCCCGGCTTATCCCCCTGTCCGAGGAGCTTCATGTGATCGAATGCTACACGGAGCTGGAACGGGCGCGGTTCGGCGACAGGCTGCAGATTACCTACGATTTCCCGAAGGATAAGCTGGACTCCATCCAGGTGCCGCCGCTGCTCCTGCAGCCCCTGGTGGAAAATGCAGTGATTCACGGCATTTTCAAACGGCCGGAGGGCGGGAAAATCAAGGTGGGGCTCATCGAGCACCCGAAGTATTTCAAGATTTACGTGCTGGATACGGGCATCGGCATATCGGCGAAGAAGAGGAAGAAGCTCCTCATCGACCATAAGCGCCGTGACCAGATCGGGCTCATCAATGTACACCAGAGGCTCATCTCCCTCTTCGGCAGCGCCTGCGGCCTTCATATCGTAAGTAAGGAAAACAAGGGCACCCTGGTGTTTGCCAATATCCCAAAAATTGAAAAGAAGGTCGAATCTCCGAAAGCGGAAGAGGATACGATTACACAAACCATCGTGCTGCCCCGCAAGGCACCACAGAAGGTCTGAGAAAGGAACATCATGGAAGAAATCAAAGCGCTGATTGCAGATGACGAGCTCCCTGCCCGGGGAGAGCTGAAGTATGAACTGTCCGCCATTCCCGGCATCAAGATGGTGGGCGAATGCACCAATGGACGGGAAGTGCTGCAGTTTCTAAAGACCCACCCCAATGTGGACATCCTTTTCCTGGACATCGAAATGCCCATGATGAACGGGCTGGAGTGCGCCAAGGAAATCCTTAAAATGGATCTGCCTCTGAAAATCGTCTTCGCCACAGGGTACAGCCAGTTTGCCCTGCAGGCCTTCGACCTGGAGGCCTTCGACTACATCCTGAAGCCCTACTCCGACACCCGCATCCGCCGCACCATCGAAAGGCTCTCCGACAGCCTCTCCCTCCTCCGGAAAAAAACGGTGCCGGGGGAAGTGAAGGTCTCCTCCCAGAAGGTATCCATCCAGACAAGAAATAAAACCCTCATGATTTCCCCCTCCCAGGAAATCGTGCTGGTGTGTACGGAAAAATCGGACCGTTCCCTTTTCTACACCACCAATGGTATAGTAGAATCTAAGATGACCCTCCGGGACATAGAAAACCTCCTCACCCCCCTGGGCTTCTTCCGTACCCATAAGGGCTACATCGTGAACCTCTCGATGATTCACGAAATCCAGCCCCAGGACAACGGCACCCTTCTCCTCACCATGACCAGCTACGAAAAGCAGAAAGTGCCGGTGTCGAGACATTATATCAAGGCATTTAAGGACGTGCTGCATATATAGGGGCCCCTCGGCGGCCCCGGGTCCCCCCTCTTTTTATTGTCCCCCCGCACGCGGGCAATGCCACTTAGTTAAGAAAAAATCCGAAAGCACATGTCATTTTGATGTGTGCTTTTTTCTTGCCTATTTTTTCTCCTGTTAACAATAAACCTATTTTTTTCAAAAAAGACTT
>DCJJ01000167.1 GCA_002320515.1 Dialister sp. UBA1703
AGGCCCTTTTATGGGCAGGCTAAGGGCCAACTTCGGCCGACTTGCACATCCTATGCAGGATGTGCACATCAACCTTCGGGGATACAGCTTCCCGCCGATTCTTCACAAAAACCCATGGTTTCCCTGGCGCCGAAAGGCGCCTGAACCCTCAAGCCCTAAAGGGGCTTGTCCATACCATGCACACGAAAAAACCGGATGATTTCTCATCCGGTTTTTTGATGCCTTTTTTATTTCAGATAAGCGGTGGCTTTCAGCATGAACATGTTGTCCATCTTCCGGCCGCCCATATCCTTGGCGTTGAAGCCGTATTCTGCATCAATGATAAGGCCTCTCATAGGAACGAAGGAGGCTTTGGCCAGGAAGAATTTGGCGCCGCCGTAGTTCTTGCCGTCTACCTTGCCGCCGTATTTGGCAGTGTCGTCCATAACGTCAGCGATATAGGCCGGTACGTTCTTCATGCCATGCCAGTCTTTATATACATGGCCCATGTACTGGTCTACGATGTCGTCAGAAGAGCCGCCGAAGTAGCTGCCTGCCTGGCTGTATACGTAGTCAAGACCCACTTCGAAGGAACGGGCTTTCAGTACATCGGCAGTGCCGTAGTGGAGACCATAGTTGAAGCTGTAAGGTCTTTCTTCATTCAGCGGCAGTTTCCGCAGGTTCTTTACAAATTCACCCTGTACATGCCACATGGGGGTGACATAGTAGGCGCCGGCAAAACCATAGGCTCTGCAGATTTTACCTACCGGGCCATTGGCAGTCATGCCGTAGGCATGGAATTCCCACTGTTGGGGTTTCTTGAAAATGTAGGAAGCATAAGTTACCGGCACATCTTCGTCCTGTCCCCAGCTTTCCTGAACACCCTGACCCATGGGGTAGTAATAATCATTATTGACATACATGCCGTTCTGGCTTGTCAAAGCATTAATCGCCTTGTCCATAGCTGCTGCCTGAGCAGCAGAAGTAATAGCCTGTTTCTGTGCATCGGTTGGCGTAATTCCAGCATTTTCCATTTCTGTTATTTTCTGCTGAACTGCATCTTTAACTCCAGCAGCCAGCTGCCGCTGCATAGCCTGCAGTTTTGGATTATTTTTTCCTGCATCCATCATAGCGCTGATAAGACCTGCACCTCCAGTGCTGTCTTTTAATGGCATGCCTCTTACCATAGGTCCTGTGTAGTTATAGTTGATATCCGTAGCGCGACCATGGGCGATGGTGAAACGGCCGCCCTGGCGGTAGTCGCCGAAGGAGATGAAGGCGCCTTTGAACTGGCCGTCGTAGGTGTAACCGGTGACGCCCATTTTAACGGGGAACTGGCCGATGCCGATAAGGTTCTTGGAGGGGCCGAAGGGGAGCTTGGAGGTGTCCTGTTTCGGTCCGAAGTGGTAGGTAGCCCACAGGCGGTTCATGTGGAAGTCGCCGTCGCCGTATCCGGTCCTTGTTTTGTCGGAGTCCGAGCTTTCACGGCTGGACCAGTCCTGACGGTTGGGAGCAAAGGGAGTGGAGCCGTTCATGCTCATAGTGGTTTCCAACTGGCTGTACACGGTGCTTCTGTCGTTCACATTGGCCATGGTGTTGAGACGTACCCGAAGGCTCAGTTCATCGTGGCTGGATTTATTGTCTTTGTATACATTGTCATAGCGGGGAATGTCCTGCACCCGGATTTCCGTAATGTTGGACAGATTGCCTGTCTTCTTTTCCAGTTCCGTCACACGGACGCCAAGGCTCTGGAGTTCGCCGGCATATTCGGCGGACAGCTTCCGGACAGCAGCCTTCTGGCTGTCATTCAGGCTTCCTTCCTTGGCCATGAGGCGGGCGATGATCTGGGCCAGTTCGTAGCGGCTTACGTTCTTATCCCCTTTGAATGTGCCGTCAGGATAGCCGTCCACCACGCCCTGGTCGGACAGCTGGGATACAGCCTGGTAGGCCCAGGAGGATGTATCTACATCAGCAAAGGGATTGGCAGCGGAAACATTGAAGGCGGTGGCTGCAAAGAGGGCAGCCAGTGTGGTTTTCAGAAGGCAGTGGTTCATTTTCTCTCCCCGGAGCTTTCGGTAAGCTCTCTAAATTCTCAAATGGATTTTTATTTTTAAAACGTTAGTATGAAATTGAATGATTTTCAGCTCATGAAACTAAAACATTATACCTTGAAATGAAGCATCCTGTCAATAGGAATTAGCACCTGATGCTAAAAAGGCAAGAAGGCCCATGTAATCAGCTAAAAAAGTGCATACATACCACGAAAAAAAGACCGGATTCCGGTCTTTTCTGAAAAAGGAGAAGCCTGTTTCATTTTTAAATCTGTTTCAAGAGTCCATCGGGCCTATTATTTTATCTCGATTTTATGAATTCCGTTTGAATCAGGCGGGCACTTTTCAAAATCACAAAGGCAATGACACAGCCGGCACCGCAGGAAATGGAGAAAAGGGACACATAGAAGAGAGCGCCCTTGGAGGAACCCATGAAGAGGGCGGCAATGGGATAGGACAGGAGCCCGCCGATAATGGAAGTGCCTACGAATTCCCCCAGCACCGCCGCCCACAGACTGTGGAGACGGCTGTAGAGGAAGCCCGACAGGAAGGCGCCCACCATGGACCCCGGGAAAGCCAGAAGGCTTCCGGTGCCTAGGAGATTGCGGATAAGGGACGTGCAGAAAGCCGCCGACGTGCTGTACCGGCTGCCGCAGAGCACGGCCAGGAAAATGTTAATCATATGCTGCAGCGGAAAAGCCCGGGTCACCCCCAGGGGAAAGGAAAACAAAGGCGAAAGAAGCACCCCCGCCGCCGTCAAAAGGGCTGCCAGTATCCATTTCCGATATGATTTGTCCTCTGTATAGTTCATCGCTGCCTCCTGCTTAGTAGATTTGTGTATAGCATAGCACTTTGGGACTTGGAGGGAAAGGGTGGGAGGGAAAAGGTTCAGAGAGGAAGGTTGACGGGGCCTTTGACCCCGAAGGTTGTGCAAAAGGGTTGTGTTCGCTGGCGCTCAGGGGGGCAACGGCCCTTCGGGCCGAGGGGAGTAGTGGCGGCTGACGCCGCAGATTAT
>DCJJ01000166.1 GCA_002320515.1 Dialister sp. UBA1703
CGGCGGCGCCATCAACCCTCGCGGCGAAAGACCACGGTCGGCCGACTAAAAGGAAGGCCCTTTCATGGGCAGGCTAAGGACCAACTTCGGCCGACTTGCACATCCTATGCAGGATGTGCACATCAACCTTCGGGAATACCGGTAAGCGCCGAATCCCTCACAAAAGCCCATGACCTCAAATGATACGCACAGCAAAAAAGCACCATGACAGTGCTTTTTAAGTCAAACGATGGGCCGGCAGGAGAAATCAGCTGTCTATGGAATCCGCGCGGATCCGAAGCTGGCTCACAAATCCGGTTTCTTCGTCGGTCTCACTGCCTATTTCCAGAGTGCCTGTAACGGTAATGGGGGTATCGTAGGAGAGTGCAGTAATGGGGTCGTCTACTTTGACGACGATAATGTTATCAGGCCAGTCTGCGTCGCTGGAACAGAAGGGGCAGACGGACATAGGGACTTCAGTGAGCACGAAGAAATGTATGGTCGGCGTCAGCGGCGGTGCCATATAGCCTGACACGGTCACCGTGCCGCCTTCAAGGCTTCTTGTCCTGTCGGAGAAGGTGAGCCCGTCGGCAGAGCAGGCGGAATAAATTTCATCGAAGGATAACTCTTCCGCTTCTGCCGGCACCGCTCCCAAAAGCAGGGCCAGGGCCATAAAGGAAATCAAAAGAATGCGTTTCATAGGTTCATCCCGGGAAATGGATTTCCCTGATTACTTTTTGTTCTTATTGCCGTCAATGCCCAGGGCTCTCAGCATGCCGAAGAATACTTCCGTGTTGTCCATGGTGCCGTGGAAATATTCGGAGCCCGGGCCGCCGGCATTGAGGAGGATGTCATCAGCGGAATGGCATTCCTGGGGATCATCCTTCGGTGTGTTGGCGGGCATGAGTTCTGCCGGGTCGCCGGGGTGGATGCGGGCGGGGTTGGCCTTGGAGGAAGCGGAGGATACCTGATGGTATTCCACCTTGTCGCCGTTCTGCACGGCCTCTTCCTTCGTCTGCTTCACAGCCAGTGCCGGCGGGGTGGGGGTCTTCATGAAATGGTAGTTTTCATAGTATTCCGGATGGTTGGCGTACTGGATGGCCAGTGTCACATCGGGATCCGGATTATCGGGGAATCCGTCATGGTCAGCGTCCTTGAAGGTGGGGAAAATGGAGTTGGCGTAAACGCGGACAGCTTCCGTGCCCTTCCTGCCGTCCCTTTCATGGTAGGTGCCGCTGATGGAAATCCCGTGGGCGTGGTCTGCAAGAACGATGATGAGTGTGTTGTCCCCATGTTCCTTTGCCCATTTTTCCGCATATTCGATGGACTTGTCGAATTCGATGGTATCGTAAGCCGCCCGCTGCCAGTCCATGACGTGGAGCTGCTTATCAATGGAGGCGCCTTCGATCATGGCGAAGAAGCCGTTGGGGTTCTTTGACAGGATATCCAGCGATTTCTTCGTCATATCCATCAGGTTCGGCTGGTCGTCGAAGCCTTTCAGTACCTTCGGGTTCTTCAGCATTTCACGGTCGATGTATACGTTCATGGTGCCGGTGTGGAAGAGCCCCAGAAGTAGCTTGTCGGAAGGCGCCGCCTTCATTTCTTTGGAAGTGCTGACGAAGGTGTATCCCAGGTCCTTGAAATCCTGGATAATGTTGTCATTATCCTTTCTCTTGGAGCCGGGTACGGACTTGGGGAGATACCGGGAAGACCCGCCGCCCATAATGACGTCGGGGCGGTGATAATCATCCAGGTAGCTTTTAGCCAGGAAATCCTGGTTCGCCCTTCTTCTGGTGTGGCCGATCATAGCCGCCGGGGTGGCGTCGGTGGATTCCGCCTGGGTAATGACACCGATGGACATGCCCCTGGTGCGCTTCAGGATTTCAGAAATATTTTCCACCTTCGGGTCATCGAAGGGATCTTTTGTGGAGTCTTCATACACGCCCATGGCATTTACCACGGACTTGTGGCCTGTCGCATAGGCGGAAGCGGAGTTTGCGCTGTCGGTGACCAGGGAATCGTAGCCGGAGGTGGTAATCACTGCGTTATGTTCCAGCTTCTCCATGGCCAGGAGATCATTGTACTTGCCGTTGGTCATGCCCTTGGACAGAATGCGGGCCACCTCACGGGCCTGGAGGGACATGCCGTCGCCTACGAAGAGGATCACATTCTTCGCCCTCTTCTGCGCCTTCTCCTGTACCACCTCATAACCTGCTCCTGCAGAAGAAATGCCGAGGCTGTCCTTTGCATTCACCGTCACTGCTATTTTTCCGGCCTTCGGGAAATCCACATCATCGATACGGTATGAAGTCACCCCGTTTCCCAGATCCTTCGTCACCGCCGGCTTCCCGAAGAACTTATCCGCCGGAACGCCATTCACCTTCACATCCACATTCTGCAGATTCTTTGCGTTGGACACTTCCACGTCGAAATCAAAACGGGCCCCTGCCCAGAACTTGGCATGATCTACCGGAAGAATCCGGATATCCGCTGCCTCAGAAGGAAACACACCCCCGAAAAGGGCACCTCCTGCCAAAAGACCGCAAACTGCTGCTTTCATCCAAGTTTTCTTCATTCCTTTGCTCCTTCCATAGATGAAATCTTCATCCCATGCTTTTGTGTTTCTGCATTCCATCATAAAGACAGCCTGCAACGATAAAGAAAGAAATTTGTATGGAGAAAGAAAAAAGAAAATTAGAAAACTTCCAATATCATAAAAAAATTGACATTTCTGCCGGTTGTGTAAAGGAGAAGAAAGGGAGGAGCCTGATGGTTCAGAGGGGGCGCCCTTTGGGCGCAAAGGGGCACGGCTTCGCCGTGGGGGTTGTGGCCTGCTGGCGCAGGCAGGTTGTGTAGAAGGGTTGTGTAGAAGGGTTCTTAAGATGGATGGGCCTTCGGCCCAAGGGTTCGTAAGTTGTGCGCCAGTTCGGCGTGTATAGTATAGTCTGGTGAAAGCCCAGATCCGGCAAAGCCTAGCAAGCAGCCG
>DCJJ01000168.1 GCA_002320515.1 Dialister sp. UBA1703
TAATCAGTGCTTCCCTAGCCCACTTAATCGGTTTTATTTATACTGGCGCCCTTCATTATTTAAGGGCGCCTACCTTCCCCTTTGAACCTTCTGAACCAGCCCACTTTTAGCGGGCCGAACCCTCTGAACCTTCACGCCCGCGGGGCATATCACTAAAAGCGTCTCTTCCGCCATTATAAAATAAAAAAAGGAGCTATTCAATCACATGAATAGCTCCTTTCCAATCAGGGAGCGAATTACTTCACTTCCGCCTCATAACGGGCCAGGGTGAAGCAGAGATCAGACAGGCGGTTCAGATAGCGGATATCCACTTCATGCACATCCTCCACTTCCGACAGGCGCCACATGCACCGTTCCGCACGACGAACCACAGTACGGGCCATATCCAGGAAGCTTTCGCTCTGGGTATCACCCGGTACCAGGAAGTGATCCAGGGGAGCCAGCTCTTCGGTGTACTGGTCGATGAGGTGCTCCAGGTTGGTCACATGTTCCGGCGTAATGTTCGGTTCTTTTCCCTTGCTGGCTACATCAGCCATGAGGAGCCACAGTTCCTTCTGCAGCTTGAAAATCGTTCCCTTTACATTGTCATGAACTGCAAAAGCACGGGCCTGACCAAGAACGCAGTCAGCTTCGTCCACCGTACCATAAGCTTCAACGCGAAGACTGCCTTTGGATACCCTTTCATTGGTAAAAAGGCTGGTCTGCCCTTTGTCTCCTGTACGTGTATATACCTTTGCCATGACAATCACCTTATTTCTTTAATTCAGGGAACCAGAGAGCAATTTCTCTTGCTGCTGTTTCCGGAGCATCAGAAGCATGAACCACGTTTTCATCAATGGAGGTAGCGAAATCTCCACGGATAGATCCCGGTACTGCTTCCAGAGGATTGGTTGCGCCGTTGATCTGACGAACTGCTACTACAGCATTTTCCCCTTCGATAACCATAGCCAGAACGGGGCCGGAAGTGATGAAATCGATGAGAACCTTGAAGAAACCTTTGCCCTTATGTTCAGCATAATGTTCTTCAGCCAGTTCAACAGGAACGTTGATCATTTTGATTGCGTGGATGGAAAGACCTTTTCTTTCGAAACGGGAAATCACTTCGCCGCAGATGTGTTTCTTCACGCCGTCCGGTTTTACGAGTACAAGAGTTTTCTGAATGTCAGCCATAAATATGACCCTCCTTAAAAAGAATGCATTTGTGCTGCGATTTCACGCAGCTTTTCCACCCGCTCCTCCGTAGAAGGATGCGTTGAAAACAGATTTGCCACGCCGCCTGCACCGGCCAGCGGGTTAATAATGAAAAGCCCGCTGGTAGCCGGTTTCGCATCAGCCATCACCTTATGATGGGCATAGGCGTCCAGCTTCTCCAGCGCACTGGCCAAAGCCAGTGGTTTGCCGGAAATTGCTGCCCCTGAAGCGTCCGCCATGAACTCCCGGGACCGGGACAGGGCCAGCTGGATTAAAGTCGCCGCCAGGGGCGCCACCACGATGGTCACCAGAAGGGCGATAGGGTTGGAATTCCTCCCCTCCTCATCCCTGGCGCCGCCGAAAATGGCAAGCCACTGGGCTGCATTGGCAATGTAGCTGATAGCTGTTGCAATAGAAGCAGCCAGCGTCATTATCAGTGTATCACGATGACGGATATGTGACAACTCATGACTTAAAACTCCTGCCAATTCATCTCTGTCCAGCATGGAAAGAATCCCTTCCGTCACCGCCACAGCTGCATGGTTTTCATTTCTTCCTGTAGCAAAGGCATTGGGCACATCCGTAGGAATCACATAAAGCCGCGGCATGGGCATATGGGCCCTTTCCGTCAGATCCCGCACCAGCTGGTACAGCTCCGGCACATCGGACTCCGACAGAGGCTGGGCATTGTAGGCCCGAAGGGCCATCTTGTCACAATTCCAGTAGGTATAAAAATTCATGGCGAATGAAATGAGAAGCATGGTGAAAGCACCGCTCCTGCCGCCTACTACACCGCCGATTGCCATGAGAATCACGCTGAGCAGTGTCAGCAGCATCACCGATTTGACTCTGTTCAAAGAAAAGACCTCACTTTGCGCAACAAATAGAATTTTATAAATATGTTTAAATAAAAAAAGTGGTCGGAACGACATGATTCGAACATGCGACCTCTACCACCCCAAGGTAGCGCTCTACCAAACTGAGCTACGTCCCGACATCGGTTACAAGTAATAGGATACACAATGAAGAGAGATTTGTCAAGGGATTTTTTATTTTTCTTTTTGAAGACCTGCTGTGGCCCGAGTTATGAAGAAAGGTTCTTAAGTTTGACGGCGTCTCCGCCGCCGAGGGTTGTGGATTGCCGCTTCGCGGCAATGATTATGAAGTCAGCGTTACGTGCTTACCATTAGTGTCACCAGTGCTGCATGACGTAGTGCGTTAGCCCCCTTCCTTTGGAAGGGGGGGTGTCGCCGTCAGGCGAGATTTTCGAAGAAAATCCGAGGCCCCAAAGGGGCCCAAGATGTCTCATAGTGGCTTGGAGCTATCTTCAAGTGTTCCTCAGGGCTCCGCCCAGCTCCTTCCGGTGGAAGGAGCCTGCGTTACGTTCTACCCTCTTGTGTCACAAGTGCTGTATGGCGGAGAGTAAAAAGGGGCTGTGAAAAAATGTAAATCATTTTTCACAGCCCCTTTTTTTATTGATTTTCAAATTTTTCAATTTCTTCCATCAAAGCAGGGATCAGTTCTTCTTCCGGCACGGAACGGAGGATTTTTCCTTTACGGAAGAGAAGGCCGCTGCCTTTGCCTCCGGCTATACCGAAATCCGCTTCCCTGGCTTCTCCCGGACCGTTGACGGCGCAACCCATGACAGCCACACGGATAGGTTTCTTGAATTTCTGGATTTTTTCTTCCACTTCCTGGGCCATGTGGATGAGATCCACCTGGGTGCGGCCGCAGGTAGGGCAGGAAACGAGGACGGGGCCATACTGCTGCATACCTACGGAGCTCAGTATTTCCCTGGCCGCCTTTACTTCCTTCAGGGGGTCGTCGGTGAGGGAGACACGGATGGTGTCGCCGATACCGTCCAGAAGGAGGCTTCCGATACCGATGGCAGACTTGATGGTGCCCCGATAAAGGGTGCCTGCTTCGGTGACGCCCAGATGGAGTGGATAGTTCACCTCTTCATGGAGAAGGCGGTTGGCCTTTACCATCATGGGAACGTCGGTGGATTTAACGGAAATGACGATGTCATGGAAATCCTCTTCTTCCAGAATTTTCACATGTTCCATGGCGCCGGCCACCATGCCTTCCGCTGTAGGATGACCGCCGTAGGCATCCAGAATGTGCTGAGGCAGGGAGCCTGCATTAATGCCGATACGAATGGGGATATGTTTTTCTTTGGCCATATCCACCACCTTCACCACATTTTCCCGTTTCCCGATGTTGCCGGGGTTGATGCGGAGGGCGTCAATCCCCTGTTCCATGGCCGTCAAAGCCAGGCGGTAGTCAAAGTGGATGTCTGCCACCAGCGGCACGTCCACCAGACTCCTAAGCGCTCCCAGCGCTTCCGCTGCTTTCCTGTCCGGCACTGCCATGCGGACAATATCCGCCCCCGCCTTATGGAGGGCATTGATTTGGGCAGCCGCATAGGCTGTGTCCACAGGGCTGAAGGTGCTCATGGACTGTATAGCAATGGGTGCACCGCCGCCGATGGCGACGCTGCCTACATGTATCTGTCTGGTTGTTTCCATTTTTTCACCTGATTGATTTAGTTAATGCGCCCCTGGGGCGCGGGGAAAAGGTGGTGCGTTAGCACCAAAGGGGGGCGGGCCCATAGGGCCCGTAAAAGGAAAAGGTTCCTAAGGGAAGCGCTGATTAAATCACTGTCCGCTTTTATTCTTGAATTTTTATGCAATGCAAGGAATGGGACGACGCGAATAGCGAGCTATTTAAGGAGTCCCATGACGAAGCAGTGCATAAAAATTCTTATAA
>DCJJ01000143.1:0-7938 GCA_002320515.1 Dialister sp. UBA1703
CTTGAGCGTCAGCGATGCACAGCGAACATGATTTGAAGGAGCACTACCGACGCACAAATCATAGTGAGTCGTTTCCCCTGTGGGGACACAACCCTTAGCCCGTGCGTCAGCACAGGGCTATACGCCCCTCTGCGCCGCAGACGCAGGCCCCTACGGGAATACCGGAAAGCACCACTCCTGTCCCGATCCCGACCGCGCCACAGGCGCCTGAACCCTCAAGCCCCATAGGGGCTTGTCCCTAAACCTTGTGCTATCCCTCAAAAAACGATATAATAAAATAATTGTAAAAGTATAATTCATGAACGAAAGGTGTCTCATTGTGAAAAGAAAACAGCACACAATCAGGAAACCGGTTTCTTACAAGGGCAACGGCCTTCATTCCGGCATGCCCGTCACCATGACCATGCATCCTGCCCTGCCGGGGACAGGCATTCTCTTCCGCCGGAGCGATCTTCCCGGCGCGCCGGAGGTGCCGGCGGACAGCCGCTACATTACCAGCACCATGCGCGCCACCACCCTGGAAAAGGGAGCGGCCAAGGTATTTACTGTAGAACACCTCCTTTCTGCCCTCTACGCCCTGAACATCGACAACTGTGTCATTGAAATGGACTCTCCCGAACCGCCGGTAGGCGACGGCAGCGCCAAGACCTTTGTGGACATGGTGGAAGAAGCGGGCATTGAAGAGCAGGACGAAGACATTCCCGTCCTCACCCTGGACAGAAGCGTAGCCATTTACGAAGGGGAAAAATTCATCACCGCCCTTCCCTATGACGGCCTCCGCATTACCTTCACCTCCATCAACCCCCATCCCCTTCTGGGCACCCAGATGGTGGACATTGTCATTGACCACGATTCCTACATGAAGGAAATCGCATCCGCCAGAACCATCGGATTCACCTGGGAACTGGAAGCCATGCGGAAAATGGGCCTCGGCAAAGGGGGCACCCTGGAAAATGCAGTGGTTTACTCGGAAACGGAATGCCTCTCCGTGCCCCGTTTCAAGGACGAACTGGTGCGCCACAAGATTCTGGACATCCTGGGCGACATCTCTCTCGTAGGGCCCCTTCACGCCCACATCATCGCCGTCCTGGGCAGCCACAAGCTGAACGCGGAACTTTCTGAAAAACTGCAGGCCCTGAAGAAATAATACCTGCCTCTCATACATGAAATAGGACAAGGAGGAACTGTTATGGAATTAAATGTTGAAGAAATTATGGAGATTCTGCCTCACCGCTACCCCATGCTCCTGGTAGACAAGATTATTGAAATGGTACCTATGGACTATGCCATCGGCGTGAAATGCGTCACCATGAACGAACCCTTCTTTCAGGGCCACTTCCCCGGCCATCCCGTCATGCCCGGCGCCCTCATCTGCGAAGCCATGGCCCAGGTAGGCGGCGTAGCCCTCCAGTATCCCGAAGAAAACAGGGGCCTCATCCCCATGTTCACCGGCATGGACCACGTCCGTTTCCGCTCCCCCGTCCTTCCCGGTGACCAGCTGGTCACCAAGGCGGTCATTAAGAAGATCATCGGCCGCATGGGCAAGGTGCACTGCGAATGCCGCGTAGGGGACGTGCACAAGGCAGAAGCGGATTTCCTCTTCTACCTCATGGACCCCAACGATTCTCCGGAAAAGAAAGAAAAAGAGCAGGAAGCCCGCAGAAAATAAATTTCCTTAAACTATATAGAAATAGTTAATAAACAGAGGAAATCCGAATAATTCGGAGATAAAGGAAGATTCCCCTTATAAATGCCCTGAAACCGCTGTTTCAAAACAGGAAAAGATAGGGGACTTATGTATAAAGAGAATCACAAATCATAAAATCGGCTGGCAGTCAAAACAGCCGCCGTCATAAAGGGGAATGGGACAATGGAATTAAAAGTCATTCAATCGGAAGAGCCGAAAATTCATCCAACCGCCGTCATCGACTCCACGGCAATCCTTCATAAAAACGTAGTCATCGGGCCCTATGCGGTTATCGGCGAAAACTGTGAAATCGGCGAAGGCTCCATCATCGGCGCCCACGCCGTCATCGCCAAGAACGTACGCATGGGAAAAGAAAACCACATTTACCCCCATGCCGTCATCGGGGAAGACCCCCAGGATCTCAAGTTCCGTGACGAATACAGCACTGTAGTCATCGGCGACCACAACCTGATCCGCGAATACGTGACCATCCACCGCGCCACCGGCGAAAACTGCGAAACCCGCATCGGTTCCTACAACATGCTGCAGGCCTACACCCACATAGCCCATAACTGCAACTTCGGAGACCACATCGTCATGTCCAGCTTCTCCGGCGTAGCAGGCCACGTCACCGTAGAAGACCACGCCGTCATCGGCGGCATGAGCGGCATCCACCAGTTCGTCAAGATCGGTGCCTGCGCCATGGTAGGCGGCATGTCCAAAATCGTGCAGGACGTATGCCCCTTCGTCATCGTGGACGGCAACCCTGCCCGGGTAGTGGGCCTCAACAGCGTAGGCCTGGCCCGCAACAACATCACCCCGGAAGTGAAGAGCTACCTGAAAAAGGCATACCGCCTCATTTTCCGCTCCGGCCTCAAGCTGAACGATGCCATCCTGGAAATGGAACAGGAACTGCCCTCCACCCCGGAAATCGAACACCTCCTCCGCTTCCTCCGCAACTGCGACCGCGGACTCTGCCGTACCAGAGACAGATAAATATCCTTCCCCTTTATAGATAGGCTCCCTGCATAGGGAGCTTTTTTTGTGGGGTGGCACTCCCTTTGGGAACAAAGGACGTGCCACATATTTATTGTCCCCCTGCCTGCGGGGGAAGATGGTGCCGCAGCCACAAAAAGGGGGGGCGGTACAAGGGTTCAGAGGGTTGTGGATTGCCGCTGGCGCGGCAATAAGTTTTATAATGCCGCCAAAGGCGGCAGAAAAGAACGCTCTCCCCTTCCCATAGAGCCTTATGTGGCACAATGGAAAGCACCCATAGTGCCCCCAGCGGAGCTGGGGGAAAGGTGGTGGCGCCAGCCACCAAAGGGGGCCGCTTTTCCATCGCCCGCAAGGGCGGTTGTCTGGTTTTATACAAACTGGCGCCCAACTTTTTTGAAGGCGCCTACCACGGCCTTTGCCCCTTGCGCGAAGCGACGCAACCCTTGGCCCGTGCGACAGCACAGGGCCATACGCCCCTCTGCGGCCAACGGCCGCAGGCCCCTTCGGGAATACAGCCCACCACCCCCCCTGAGCGAAGCGACGCACCCCTTCTACATAACCTGCGGCATCAGCAGGCCATAACCTGCGGCGCCAGCCGCGCCCCTTTGCGCCCAAAGGGCGCCTTCCCTCTGAACCGGCCCGCCCCCAGCGGGGAACCTTCTGAACCTGGGGCCGCAAAGCGGCCCCTTGACTTACTAATTTCCTCATGCTAGAATATACTAAACTTATATCAAGACAATGACCGGAATCAGGCTGGGGAATCTTCCAAGAGAGGCAGCGGGTGGTGCGAGCTGCTGAAGCGAACGAGCCGCGTCACCCGGGAGTCCTTCTCCGAGTCCATGACCAGGAGCAAGCGGCGGCGCCGTTACAGCCCAATCGAGTATTAGACAAGGTGGTACCTCACGCATTTGTGCCCTGTCGGATTTTTCCGGCAGGGCTTTTGATTTCCCCGCCGGCGGTTACCTGTTGCAAAGGAGTGTATGTTATGAAGAAATCGACCAATGCCCTCATCCCCATCGGGCTCATGCTTTTCGCCCTGTTTTTCGGCGCAGGGAACCTCATATTTCCGGTATTCATGGGACAAAGTTCCGGCGTCAATACCATTCCCGCCACCATCGGCTTCCTCATTACCGGCGTAGGCCTTCCCCTTCTGGGGGTAGCAGCCATCGGCTACTCCGGCAGCGACCTGCAGGCCCTGGCCTCCCGGATTCATCCGAAGTACGCCATTTTCTTCACCGTAGCCCTGTACCTCACCATCGGGCCGGCCTTTGCCATCCCCCGTACCGCCACCACCTCTTTTGAAATCGCTGTGGCCCCTTTCTTCGGAAGCACCATGAAATCCACGGCCCTCTACGTTTTCTGCTTCCTTTTCTTCGTCATTTCTTGGTGGCTTTCCGTCAGCCCCAATAAACTGGTGAGCCGTATCGGCAAAATCATTACGCCGGTGCTCCTCCTCTTCCTGGCCCTCCTCTTCATCGCTTCCGCCATCCATCCCATGGGCCCCTGGCAGCCTGCGGCCGACAGCTATCGGGACCCCCTGAAAGCCCTGACCCAGGGATTCCTGGACGGCTACGGCACCATGGACGCTCTGGCTGCCTTCGTCTTCGGCATTATCGTAGTCAATTCCGTCCGCCAGTACGGTGCGGAAACCAATGAAGAAGTGGCCCTGTCCACCCTGAAAAGCGGCCTCATCGCCGGCGCCTGCCTGGGCATTATTTACATCTTCCTCTGCGCCCTTGGCGCCAGCTCCGTCACCGAACTGGGTATGCAGGAAAACGGCGCCGGTGTGCTGGTAGGCTCCGCCCGCTACTACTTCGGCTCCTACGGCCGTATCATCATGGGGGTCATCGTACTCCTGGCCTGCCTCACCACCAGCGTAGGCCTCATCACCGCCTGCGGCGAATATTTCTCCCGCCTCATTCCCTCGCTTTCCTACACCATGTGGGTCACGGCTTTCTCCATCATTTCCTTCTTCGTCGCCCTCTTCGGCCTCACCACCATTATCAAAGCCGCCATTCCGGTGCTCATGTTCCTCTATCCCCTCACCATCTCCCTGGTAATCCTTACCTTCACCCATTCCCTTTACGGCGGCTACCGCAGCGTCTACCGCGCCGCCACCTTCTTCACCCTCATCCCTTCCCTTTATGACGGCCTCCACACCGCCGGCCTTCCCCTGGGAAGCCTGGACACCCTCATGGCCTCCCTGCCCCTTGCAGGCTACGGCCTCTCCTGGGTCTCCTTCTGCATCGCCGGACTCATCATCGGCATCCTCCTCTCCAGAGTGGATTCTGCCAAAGCGGTGGAAGAATAGGAAATGGAAAGCAAAAAAGCTCCCCGCTGTGGGAGCTTTTTTTGGTTTAAAGGGTTCTTAAGATTGACCGGCCCTTTGGGCCGGAGGGTTCTTAGGTTTGACGGCGCCTGCGGCGCCGAGGGTTTGTGTCATCAGTGCTCCCCCCGTCATTTCGAGCGGTGGGAAGCGCCGGTATGAATCACATTTTCGTGGAGCCAGTGAAACGGAGCCGAGAAATCTCCCTCCCCGCAGAAAGCTGCCTTACGGCAGGTAGTTCAGCATAGAGTATCATACCAACTTGTACCCTCCTACACCTTTTGCCACTACGTGGCGTTCCCCCATAGGGAAGCGTGTCACTGGATTCTCAGTCGTCTNNCAGCACGGCTATCACCGACTCACTGGATCCTCAGGTCTCTAACGTTCCCCTACGAATCCAGTTCGCTGGAGTGACTCCAGTTCCCTTGCCCCCCTATTCAGGGGGGGCAGAATATAGCCCCTCTATGCTTTCCTATAGAGTCATATGGCACAATGGAAAGCACCCATAGTGCCCCCAGCAGAGCTGTGGAAAAGGTGGTGGCGCCAGCCGCGCCCCTTTGCACCCAAAGGGCGCCTTCCCTCTGAACCAGCCCGCCCCCGGCGGGGAACCTTCTGCCCCCGGGCCGCCAGTCGGCCCCTTCCCATTGACTTAATATAGAAAAAATGCTATATTTGAATCATCTCTTCATAGAGAAATGTAAATATAAAAGGAGACCCCTATGCATACCGATTTCATAATCCCCACCAAAGATACACCCAAACCCCATAACGACAGGAAGGTTCTTCTGGACGCCATGAAGTACCGCTATGCCACAAAGAAATTTGACCCGGAGAAAATCATTTCCCATGAAGATTTCGAAACCCTGCTTGAAGCGGCCCGCCTGTCCCCCACCTCCTTCGGCATGGAACCCTGGAAGATTCTTGTCATCCAGAACAAAGAACTCCGGGAAGAAATGATGCCCTACGGCTGGGGCGCCAAAGCCGGCCTTTCCGGCGCCAGCCATTTCGTAGTCTTCCTGGCCAATAAACGGCAGGACATTACCTTCGGCTCCGCCTATGCAGACCACATGCTGAAGGACGTGCACCAGGTGCCGCCGGAAGTCTACGATTTCTACAGCCAGGTCTACACCCGCTTCGGAAAAGAGGAAATGAAAATCCTGGACTCCGAAAGGGCTGCCTTCGACTGGACATCCAAGCAGGCCTACATCGTCATGGCCAACATGATGACCATGGCCGCCTACATGGGTATCGATTCCTGCCCCCTGGAAGGCTTCAATCCCGCTGACATGACCCGCCTTCTGGGAGAAGAACATAAACTCTTCGACCCCCGCCACTACGGCATCGCCGTCATGGCCGCCTTCGGCTACCGCGCCGAAACCCCGCACAGGGACAAAAGCAGAAAACCCCTCTCCGAATCTGTGGAATGGGTCAGATAAGGGATTCCTGTACAACTTGATACTATGGAAGCTCATCCTGCAGGAAACTTCCCGGAAAGAAAATTTCTCCACTCCGCTCCGCTTTCGTCGAAATGACGGGAGTGCAAAGCAGCGCTTCTGTCATTTGTCCCCCGTTGAAATAGCTCTATGCTGCCTGCTGCCATCGTCATCTCGAGCGGATCTGCATGCCGGTATGGGCTGTAAAGACTTCGGGTTTTATTGAAACTCTGAGTCGAGAGATCTCCCGCTTCAATGCATCCAGCACTATGGAGAAAAACCAGAATTTTCCCGACCGTCAAAAGGACGGGAGTGCAAAGCAGCGCTTCTGGCACAAGAAAATACGCAAAAAACTTCAGCCCCAAAAAGGCTGAAGTTTTTTTGTGTTATGATTACTGTTTATTTTCCTCTTCCCAGGCTCTCTTGCCCAGTTCGATGGCGCCGGTGAGGCCGGCGTGGTCTCCCAGGGCCGGGGGAACAATGTAGTTGTCCAGGCCCTCATCCAGCTTGTCGGAGTGGATGTAGCCGTTGATATTTTTCTTTACTTCTTCCCGAACCATGCGGAAAAGGTTTTCCTGGTGCATGACGCCGCCGCCGATGATGATTTTGTCCGGCGAATAGAGGAGTACCAGGTTGGACACTCCCTGTCCCAGGTAGTAGGCTTCCATTTCCCACACTTCCTTCCGGTTGTGGAGCGTCTCTCCCGGCGCGCCCCAGCGCTTCTGGATAGCGGGACCGCAGGCGTAGCCTTCCAGGCAGCCGCCGGGGAGGAAGGAATCCTTGTGGAAGGGGCAGCTTCCTTCATAGGTATCCTTGGGATGACGCTGGATGAGCATATGACCTGCCTCCGGGTGCACCAGGCCGTGGAGCAGCCTGCCCTCACAGTACAGGCCTACGCCGATGCCGGTGCCTACGGTCATGTAGGACACCACCTGGCAGCCCTTTCCCGCGCCGTACACCGATTCCCCCAGCGCCGCACCATTCACGTCGGTGTCAAACTCGATGGGAATGGAAAGGGCCCGGGCAAAGGGGCCTACGAAATCCACATCCTGCCAGCCCTTCTTCGGCGTAGCCTTGATGTAGCCGTAGGTAGAGGACTCCTTCTTCAGATCCAGCGGCCCGAAGCTGGCAATCCCCAGGGATTCGATGTCATACTGCTTGAACCAGGAAATAATCTCCGGCAGCACCTGGGCTGCGGTGGTGGTAGGAAATCTCATTTCCGAAAGGATACGGATGGTGCCGTCCTTCACTTCTCCTACACCGCAGATAATTTTAGTGCCGCCTGCTTCAATACCGCCGATTAAAATTTTGAAACGCCTCCCTGTTTACACATTGGAAATATCACTCGTACCAGTTTATAACATATGCCCTCTTCTTGCAATGGGAAATTGAGGGCCGCAGGGGGGCCACTCTGTGGCCCGGGTTCAGAAGGTTCAGAGGGTGGTGGTGGCGGCTTCGCCGCAGGTTGTGTAAAAGGGTTGTATTCGCTTCGCTCA
>DCJJ01000143.1:7985-8137 GCA_002320515.1 Dialister sp. UBA1703
GGGCGACAGCGCCTGCGGCGCTGAAGGTGGCGGATTGCCCCACGGGCAATGCTTATAAAGTCAGCGTTACGGGATTTACTTTCGGTGTCATATGGTATGATAGGCATTCTGGTGATTAGCCACCTCCGGTGGCTTTCCCCCCTTTGGTGCCT
>DCJJ01000142.1:0-2162 GCA_002320515.1 Dialister sp. UBA1703
AGCTATTTAAGGAGACTTATGAGGTCGATTGGATAAAAATTCATATGAAATTCGATTCTGCGAATGGATCAGTGCTTCCTTAGCCTGCACATAAAAGGGCTTTCCTTTTAATTGCTTGACCGTAAGGAGCCTCCGTGCTTACCCTTTGTATCTTTAAGTGATGCATACCGTATGCCTGAAGTCTGATGTCTGATGTCTGACTGTCTGACGTCTGATGTCTCCCTCTGTCAGCGGCTCCTAAGAAGCCGGAAACTCCCACGCCCACTAACCACAAAAAATCCGGCCCTTTGCAGAGCCGGTTTTCTTATTTCCTTATTTCAATACCGACGGCAGCCAGGTGGCGATGCCGGGGAAGACGCAGAGCAGCGCGATTTCAAGAACCATAATCACCGCAAAGGGAGCGGCGCCGGAGATGATGTCCTGGATGGAGCTGTCTTCGCTGATGCCTTTGATGACAAAGAGGTTCATGCCTACGGGAGGCGTGATGAGGGCCAGTTCCATATTAATGAGGAGCACTACGTTGAACCAGATGGGGTCAAAGCCCAGGGCTTTGATGACCGGGTAGAGCATAGGCAGGGTAATAAGGATGATGGAAACGGTTTCCAGCACGCAGCCCAGGATGAGGAGGACGATATTGATGCCGATGAGGACGATCCATTTATTGAAGTGGCCTTCGGTGACAAGGGCCATGAGGGCCTGGGGTACCTGGAGCACGGTGAGGATGTAGCCGAAGAGCATGGCGCCTACCATGATGGCAAAAATCATGCAGGATGTCTTGATGGTGGCGCGGAGGATGGCGGGCATGTCCTCAATGGTAATGCTGCGGTAAATGAAGAAGGTAATGATGAGGGCATACACCGTGCCTACAGCTGCCGCTTCGGTAGGGGTGAAGATGCCGGTGTAGATACCGCCGATGATGATGACCGGAAGGAGAAGGCCCCAGATATTTTCGCGGAGGGCTTTCATCTTTTCTGCATGGGTGGCTCTTGCTTCCCGCGGTTTGTTCCAGGAAGCAAAGACGATGTAGGCCACGAAGGCCAGGGTCAGGAGGGCGCCGGGCATGACGCCGGACATGAAGAGCTTGCCCACGGACTCGTCGGTAATGGTGCCGTAGAGAATCATGGGGATGGACGGCGGGATGAGGATGCCCAATGTGCCGCCGGCGGCCACAGACCCTACGACCAGTTTCCTGTCGTAGCCTCGCTTCAGCATTTCCGGAATGGCCATGGCACCGATGGTGACGGCGGTGGCCACAGAGGAGCCCGAAATGGCGGCGAAAATGGCGCAGGCAAAGATGGTGGCAATGCCAAGGCCTCCGGGGAGGTGGCCCATCCATTTGCTGCCCAGGTCGAAGAGCCCGCTGCCCACCCGTCCGGTGAGCATGATCTGGCTCATAAGGATGTAAAGGGGCACTGACGTCAGTACATAGGAATTCAGTGTCTTAAAGGCAATCACCGGCACCTGGGACAGGGTGGACATATCTACGAACTGGATGATGCCCAGAATCCCTGCCAGGGACAGGGTGAAGGCCACGGGCATGCCGATAATCAGGAGGACAATGATCAACAGGGCAAATCCTGCAAGAACCATTTACTTTCCCTCCTTTCCATCTCGGAAGAAATCACCTAAAAGATGATTCACCATTTCCAGAAACAGCAGTACAAAGCCGATGACCATAAAGGTCTGGGGAATCCACATGGGTACCCGGAGCAGGGAAGGAGACACCACTCCCACGGCCCGGCTCATGAGCATATAATTGGTGGATTCCGTCATGCACACATACATGACAAAAAGGGCAAGAATGGATGTGAGTACATCCAGCCCCCGCTGCAGGGCCCTGGGGAAACGGCTGAAAAGGAAATCCACGCAGATGTGTCCGTTCTTCCTCATGGTGTAGGCCATGCCGAAGAAACCGGCCAGCACCAGAAGGTAGGTGGAAATCTCCATCACCCACACCGTGGGACTGTGGAAAATACTGCGGGCAATGATTTCATAGCAGATCATGAAGGCTGTCAGCAAAATGGCAAGCCCTGCAATGGCTGCGGCAAAATTGGTAATGTAACCGAGGATACGGTCATACATATGGTAAATGGAACGCACAGGACAGCCCTCCTTTGGGAAATAGGGAAATAGGGAAATAGTGTACTAGTGTGCTAGTGAGC
>DCJJ01000142.1:2204-6043 GCA_002320515.1 Dialister sp. UBA1703
GGTTGACGGGGCTTCGCCCCGAGGGTTGTGTAGAAGGGTTGTGTTCGCTTCGCTCAGGGGGGCGACAGCGCCTGCGGCGCTGAGGGTGGCGGATTGCCGCTCTGCGGCAATTCTTATAAAGTCAGCGTTACGGGATTTGGCTTTCTGTGTCATATGGCATGATAGGCATTACGTCGATCAGCCACCTCCAGTGGCTTTCCCCCCTTTGGTGCCTTACGGCACCACCTTCCCCCCGCTGAGCGGTGGGACAATAAAGAGCCGCAAAGCAATCCCTTCATAAGCAGCTCACAGCATGACGGAGCTTTATAGTGCCCCCGCTCGCCAGGGCGGTTGGCCTGTTTTCCGACGCCCGCAGGGCGGTTGTACGGTTTTCGCTGCCCCAGGCAGCGGCATATAAAACTACCCTCTGAACCAGCCCGCTCTGTGGGCCGAACCCATCGTTCGGTGCGCAGCACACGAACGATAGAACCCGGGCGCCGAGAGGCGCCTGAACCCTCAAGCCCCATAGGGGCTTGTCCATAAGGCGCGTCAACCTTCGGGAATACTGGAAAGCACAGCCCAGGTCCCGGTCCCGATCCTGAACGCGCCACAGGCGCCTGAACCCTCACGCCCTTACGGGCGTGTCCCTCAGTCCTTCGCTGCTGCGCTGGCTTTGAGGCAGTCGTCCACCAGTTTTTTGCCGAAGTCGCCCTGTTCCTGTTCGAACTTGGCCACCACCGGGGCGGTGGCTTCCTGCCACAGGTGGATTTCATCCTTTGGAATCACGTAAACGTCCATGCCTTTGGCTGCAAGTTCCTTCAGGCACCGTTCGTCTTCGGCCTTGGTTTCCTTGCGGATTTCATCCTGGATTTCCTTAGCGGTGTCGGCGATGATCTTCTGCTGTTCCGGTGTCAGTTTCTTCCAGGAGTTGTCGTTCATGGATACCAGGAATTCTACGTAGGAGTTGTTGGTGACAGTTAAGTACTTGGCCACTTCGTAGATCTTGCGGGACAGGATGGCGGTCTGGCCGGAGGACTGGCCGTCAATGGTGCCGTTCTTGATGGCCATGTATACTTCCGAGGAGCTCATGGTCGTGGGGGATGCGCCGAGAGCCTGGATGATGTCGGCGGAGGTTTCGGAGTAGGAGCGGATCTTCATGCCCTGGAAATCTTCCGGTTTTTCGATTTTCTTCACGTTATTGCAGAACTGTACGTAGCCGTAGTCTGCCCAGATCAGCGGATGAACGCCTTTCTTTTCCATTTCCTGGTTCAGTGCCTTGCCCAGGTCTCCGTCCAGTGCGTTGTCTACGGCGGAGTAGGAGGTGAGGACGAAGGGCATGTCCAGTACTTTCAGTGCCGGCACCACCATGGACCAGCGGGCGGTGGAGTTCATGCCGATGTCCAGGCCGCCGCTCATGAGGGCGTCGTTCATGTTCTGGTCGTTATAGAGCTGACCGGCAGGGTATACCTTGATGTCGATCTGGCCCTTGGACCGTTCATTTACCTCTTTGGCAAACTTTTCAACGCTCTTGGACAAATGATGTTCCGCCGGAAGCTGGTAAGCCAGCTTCAATTCCACTTTCTGCCCATTGCCGGAAGCGGCCGGTTTCTTATCGCCGCCGGACATACCGCAGCCGCTCATCATGCCTGCAATGGCAAGGGCTGCTAAACCTGCTAAAACTGCTTTGTGACTTCTCTTAAACATACCCATCATGAAATCCTCCTTTGGAAAACACATTTATCTCTTACTTTTTTGAAATCAAGCTGTACCATCTTCCATACTGCAAAAAACGCCCTGATTGATAAAAATCAACCAGGGCGTCACATCTACGCGGTACCACCTCGCACTATACTCATGCGGCATTGTAACGGTGCCAGACGCCATATCTTACTCGGTTCAGATACAGAACTTGCGGACGACTCTGTGAGGACTTCCTGCTGCCTTTCACCCTGCGGCAGCTCTCTTTGAGGAAACCGGTTCACTCGCTTCCGTTCCTTGTCTTTCATGCACAAGCGTGCTGTGAAGCTTTTTTCAAAATTGAAGTTGGAAATAGTATACATGCACTTTTCCCCTTTGTAAAGGGGAAAATGAAGAAATTTTCATTTCCCGGAAAAATCAGTGATTCAATTTCTCCAGGTCCATCATGGCCTTGTACACCATGTCGAAGGTAATGTCATAGGGCTTCACCCGCATATCCTTGGTGTGGAGGCAGTTTGCCACCAGTTCGTCGGGGTGCTTGGGATCAATGCCTATGTCCTCCAGGCAGTGGGGGAGGTCAATGGATTTGGCAAAATTGTAAATTTTGTCCCGCTCCTCCAGCTGGCCGTCCATGGTGAGCATCACCTGGAGGCCGTAGTTCACCACGGCGCCGTGGAGATGGTTCCCTTCATGGGGCGTTCTGGTATGGCTGTTGTAAATGGCATGAGCCAGGGAAGAGTCCAGGTCATCTTCAATGCATACGGAAGCCATGCCCGGCGCCACGATGATGGAAAGGATGGCCGGCTCCAGGGCTTCATTCACCTCCTGCCGGTCCACCGCTTCCAGGGCCTTCTTGCCGTATTTCAAAATCCCCGGCGCCACATTCTGTGCATTCCGCACCCCCGTCTGCTGCACCCAGGTAAGCTCCATGCCCCGGGCGGAGAAGGGCACCTCATACTGCTTGGCCAGGGCGTCCCCCAGGCCTGCCCAGAAATACTCCCTGGGAGAATGGGCGATAATGTCAGTGTTGATAAAGGTGTGGTACGCATTCCTGTCCCTGTAAATGGAACCCCGGAAACTGTGATCCGGATTGTACATAATGCACACCGCCGTCACGGAAGCGCAGTTGGACGCCAGGGTGGGGAAGGTAAAGAGAGGCTTCTTCAAAAGATGAGCCGCCCACAATCACCGCCGTCTTCCCGTACTCCCGGCAGATACCGGAAATGGCATCATAGGCATCGGTGCCGATGGTGAAATGGGGGAAAAATGTACTTTTCATAAGAAACTCCTTTTTGTGCTGTCAGACTATGGATGGATGGTTACATTATACTCTTCTTTCGGAGAAATGTCAGAGGGTTCAGAGGGAAAGGTGGATGGGGCCTTTGGCCCTGAAGGTTGTGGCCGCTCCGCGGCAGGTTGTGTAGAAGGGTTGAGGGGGGAAGGTTCAGAGGGTTCGGCCCGCCTTTGGCGGGCTGGTTCAAAAGGGTTGTGGATTGCCGCTTCGCGGCAATGAAGTTTTCAATGCCGCCTGTCGGCGGGAAAACCGTAAAACCGCGCCTGCGGTATCGGTCGGGCGATTTATTGGAAAGTCCTTTTATGTGCAGGCCAGGGACCAACTTCGCCCGACTTGGAGATCCTCTGCAGGGTCTCCACATGGGAAATGCACCCCTATTCCCGCTGCGCGGTACTTCCCCGGAGGGGGGAAGTCTGCTCTACTTTCTCCCTTCAGTTTCATAAGTTGTACTACGCATAGCGCCGCTAAAAGTCTCCCCTCCGGGGAGAAGGTGGTGCCGCAGGCACCAAAAGGGGGGCATTTCCACGAGGGTCGCGAGGTGGTATGGTTTTTATTAAAATGACGCCCTTTATTTTTAAAGGCGCCACCTTCATTTACCATTCACAATTTATAATTTACCATTTTCATAAGCCGCCTGAACCCACTTGCTGTCATGAATACATCCCCACACCCCAAAACCATGGGATAGCCGTCAGCCAATAGCAGTCCCTCCCGCCCCCTGAGCGAAGCGAATACAACCTTTTTATACAACCCGCCGCGTCAGCGGCGCCCCCTGTCCCACTTTTCCACTGCCTCACTATCCCACGAGGGAAGCGCTGATTAAACCGTTATCGGATTTCATTCTTGTGTTTTTATTCAATGCAAGGAA
>DCJJ01000014.1:0-5718 GCA_002320515.1 Dialister sp. UBA1703
GGCGGCTTCGCCGCAGGTTTTATATAACCGCTTCGCGGCAGGAAAACCATACAACCCCTGCTTTCACAAACACCACATGAGCACATTGCCCGGCGTCCATCTTCATTGACCATTTACAATTCACCATTTACCATTTCCTCCTCCCCCTTTTGACTAATCCTTTCTAAACAGATAGAATATAGTATATCTTTACTGCAGGAAACCATTATATAGGAGTACGTCCATGAAATTAGTTCATTTTGATCATATCGTTCTTACCACCGGCCATCTGGAGGAGTGTCTTCATTTTTACAGGGATTTCCTGGACATGGAGGTCACCTGTGAAAATGGCCGGTATGCCCTTCTTTTCGGGAGCTGCAAAATCAATATCCACCAGCGGCCGGGGGAGTTTAAGCCCGCTGCTGCCTATCCGGTGTCCGGGAGCATTGATCTCTGCCTCATCACGGAAACGGCTATGGAGGATGTACTTTCCGAGCTTCAGGCCAAGGGGGCGCCGGTAATTACGGGAATTGTGGACCGCCATGGCGCCCGGGGGCCTATGAAGAGCCTTTATCTTCGGGATCCTGACGGCAATCTCATCGAAATCGCCCGGTATGTGCAGCAGAAGCCTGCAGTGCCTCTGACAGCAACCAATGACGAATCCCTGGCTGACGAATAGGATTTTTACGAAAGGATAAACCATTGACACCTTACCATTCCAATCTTTTTTTCGTGGCGGAGTACGTCCTTTCCGCCCTTCTCATCACCTTCCTCACCTGGCGTAAATCGCCGCTGGACGTGAGGAAATCCATTTCCCGGAAGGCTTTCCTGAAAAGGATTCCCATAGCGGCAGGAGCGGTGATTCTTTCCATCCTCCTTATGACGGGGGTGTACCTGCTCCGGCTGGATATGACGAAAAACATCATCCTCATCGGCCTGCTCCAGCTTTTCATGACCCTTGCCGCCAATGTCATCCTGGGGGCTTCCTGGATCCAGCGGTACCGGGTCTATCCCCGGGGCCGGGAGCTTTCGGCGGTGGTGATCCTCATGTACATGGTAGCCGACCTCTTCATGCCTTCGGGCATTAAGTACGCCATCCTCCTCATGGGCACGGTGCTGGCCTTCATTTTTCCTGACCGATGGGAGGACTGGGGAAAATAATGGGCCCCTTTGCGACCCATTTCGGAAGGTTCTTCCCCACCCTATTGTCCCCCCGCTTGCGGGGGGAAGGTGGTGCCGCCAGGCACCAAAAGGGGGGCTTTCGAATTGGCACGAGAAGAGCATGACGCAATGGCTCCCCGCCTCAATCCCTTGTTTCCCCTTGAGGTGGCAAGGGAACGGGATTCGTAGGGAGCCAACGGCGACTGAGAATCCCGTGACACGCTTCCCTATGGGGGAAGTGCCGCGGAGCGGCAAAAGGGTGTACGAGGGTAAGAATAATTATGATACTCCTTCGCCAGTTTATGCAGGGCCAACTTTGACTGACTCGGAGACCCTATGCAGGGTCTCCGCCTAAAGGGGACGCAAGGGTTTGTGAGCATAACGCCATTCATATCATCTCTCCATGTACCATCCTGCCGAATTGGCCACCTGCGGTGGCCACCCCCTATCCGGCTGCGCCGGACTGCCCCCTATTCAGGGAGCAGAATAGGGCCTCTCTACGCTTACCTGCAGAGACATACAGCGGCCCCTATCATTCCACGCAAAAACGCCCCTGAAAAATGGTCTTCATTTTTCAGGGGTGTTTTTTTGATGTTTTTATTTCATCTGATAGTTGTAGTCTTTGTCCAGGCTTCCTGCCAGGTGTAGGAGGGCGGGGGCGTCGGCTGCGTCGATTAAGAGGGAGCGGTTTTTGAGGACGGCTTTGGCGGTGCCGTAGGGGGTGCGGATTTCGTTCCAGTTTCCGTGCCATTCGGCTTTGACTCCTGCTGCCCTGGCCAGGGGCATGACGGGGAGATAGATGTGTCCGTCTTTGCCAAAGGCTCTGGCGTCCAGTTTCTTTCCGTTAAGGTACATATCATAGACTTTCACCACGTATCTGGGGTTGCCGTCGGAGACCTGGATGGCCTGAGCCACTTCGTCGTCCGATACATAGGCGGCCACGCCGAAGGGGGCGAGTTTGGCTTTCACTTTGGCCACGTCCAGCGGTTCTCTGCCGTAGCCGTCGGGGTAGATGTAGTAGACCACGGTGTGGTCCGCTTCCCGCTGTACCACCACTCTTTCGTAGAGAATGTCCACGGGAATGCCTTTGACAATATGGGCATAGAGGTCTTCCACGTCTTTTTCATTGAGTCTTACGCAGCCGTGGGAGGCGTAGGTGCCGATGGCGGAGGGCACGTTGGTACCGTGGATGCCGTAGTTGACGCCGATTCCGATCCAGCGGTAGCCAATGGGGCAGTCGGGGCCTGAGGGGATGGAGGTGCCGGTGTCGGGGTCAACCCAGGTGGAGTTCACTTCCATGTCCACCACGGTCCGTCTTCCCACGGGCGTGGGAGAGGAGGGTTTGCCCGGAGCAATGGGGTACATACGGATGCCCACGTCTCCCTGGTAGAGGGTAAGGAGACGGCTGGCCAGGTTGATTTCAATGCGTTTGTCTTCAAACCTGGGCTTTTCCGGCGCTTTCTTCACTGCTTCCGTGTCTTTAGCCGCCGTTTCCACTGCCGCCTTTTCCTGGGGCTGTACTTTCGGAGCGTTTGCCTTTTTGGCAGGTGCTGCTTTGGCTGCCGGTTCCGCTTTGGGCGCCGGTATTTCTGCCGTCAGCACGGGCAGGGCGTTTTTCTTTTCCTTTTTGGCCTTCTTTGCCTTTTCCTTTTTCCCTGCCTGCCGGATTTCCTTATGGACGTCTTCTTTCTTCACTTTTTCCGTCCGCAGTACTTTGCCTTTGATGACAGTGACTTCTTCTTTTTCGGAGCTATGTTCTCCTGCAGCCATCACAGTTTCCATGCCGCAGGCACCAAGGGCAGCGCAGATGGCGGCTGCCAGAATGATACGTTTTATCACTTGAATCCCCTTTTTATTGAACTTATGAAATATGATTTCCTTCGTGCCGCCGTTTCCTTTCTTCCGTCAAACTTTCCAGAAGGTTCGGCATGGTATCGCTTTTCCATACCCAGTCCGGCGAAAGGGCGGCGGCCTTTTCCTTGGCGGCCAGGAGGTCGTAGTATACCTGCCATTTCGCATCCACCAGTCCCCGGCCGCTCTGGCGGAGGAGGTAGGCGGGATGGAAGGTGGGCATTACCGGTATGCCGTGGTAGTCGATCCAATGCCCCCGGGAGCGGATAATGCCTGCTTCCCGGCCCAGGAAGAAACGGAGGGCTACCTTCCCAAGGCCTACAATGACCTTGGGTTTCACCAGGGCGATTTCCGACGCAAGCCAGATGGAGCCGCAGAACCTGCCTTCTTCCATGGTGGGCGTCCTGTTGCCCCGGGGCCTGCACTTGACGATGTTCGTCACATATACATGGTCCCTGGTAATGCCTACGGAAAGAAGGGCTTTGTCCAGAAGCTGTCCGGAAGGACCCACCAGGGGGCCTCCGTAGTCATCCTCCACGCCGCCGGGGCCCTCGCCTACAATCATGAGCGGCGCATCGGAAGGGCCTGTGGACAGCACGGGCCCCAGGCCCCCTTCCCGGCGAAGGGGACAGCGGCTGCAGCTTCTGATGGCCGCCGCCAGGGCCTCGTGGGACGCATAGGTCATGACGCCGGCGCCTGAAAGCTCCCGGCGCCGGCGCTCTGCGTATTCTTCGGGGTCTTCATGTCCAAATAAATCCAATGGTATCACCGATTCTTTATGTAATGGGGCCGCCTCTGGCGGCCTCGCGTCCTTTGGGCGCGAAAGGGCACGGCTGACGCCGTGGGTTGTGTAGAAAGGTTGTGGTATCGCCTTTGGACAC
Organism: Dialister sp. UBA1703; assembly: GCA_002320515.1. Lineage (GTDB taxonomy): Bacteria > Bacillota > Negativicutes > Veillonellales > Dialisteraceae > Dialister. The sequence continues at coordinate 3,873 of DCJJ01000014.1, forward strand.
GCCTGCGGCGTGAGGGTTCAGCGGGTGGTGGATTGCCCTGCGGGCAATGAGTTTATGATGCCGCCCTAGGCGGCCCCCCCCTTTGGTGCCTTACGGCACCACCTTCCCCCCGCTAAGCGGTGGGACTATGGGCGTATGGGGTTCGCCGCCGAAGGCGGCATTTAACTCCCCTTTGAACCGGCCCGCTCTGTGGGCTGAACCCATCGTTCGGCGCGGCAGCGCACGAACGATAGAACCCTCGCCCCCGTAAGGGAGCGTCAACCCTCTTGCGTTCGGGGAATACATCCAGCCACAACGTATGACTCAAACTACTGCATATCCGGCGGCGGTTCCTGGTTGGTGATTTCGTAGAAGAGGGTGAACTGGCCGGCGAAGTGGAGTTTCACCGTATCCACCGGGCCGTTTCTGTTTTTGGCCAGAATGATTTCGGTTTCATTTTTCCTCGGGTCATCATCTTCGATTTCCCGGTTATAGTAGGCTTCGCGATAGAGGAAGCTCACCATGTCCGCATCCTGTTCCAGGGAGCCCGATTCACGGAGGTCCGAGAGGAAGGGGCGGTGGTCCTGGCGGGATTCTACGCTTCGGGAAAGCTGGGACAGGGCGATAACCGGCACATTCAGCTCTCTGGCCAGACTTTTCAGGGAGCGGGAGATTTCAGAAATTTCCTGCTGCCTGTTGTCGCCGCTGCGGGATACGTTCTTGGCCTGCATGAGCTGAAGGTAGTCGATCATGATGATGTCCAGGCCGTGTTCCGCCTTCAGGCGGCGGCACTTGGACCGGATTTCCGAAACGGAAATGCCCGGGGTATCGTCGATATAGAGGGGCGCATCCATGAGGACGCTGGCGGCGTTGGCCAGCTGGTCCCATTCCTTCTGGGTGGAAATGCGTCCGGTGCGGAGGCGGGAGCTGTCCACCAGGGCGGTGGAGCAGAGAAGGCGCTGTACCAGCTGTTCCCTTGACATTTCCAGGGAGAAGAAGGCTACGCTCCTGTGGGCGGAGGAAATGCTCATGTTCTTGGCAATGTTCAGCACGAAGGCGGTTTTACCCATGGACGGGCGGGCAGCTACAATGATGAAATCACCTTTCTGGAATCCGCTGGTGAGGGCATCCAGGGAGGGAAAACCGCTGGCCAGGCCGGTAATGGACTCTTTATTTCTAAATTTCCTTGTAATTTCCTGGAGTTCATTCTGCACGGCCTCGCCGATGGGTGTGAAATCGGAACGCCTTTCATCGCGAGTCACTTCCAGAATGGACTTTTCCGCGTCGTCCGTAATGTCCGCCACATCCTGCCGCTCGGAGTAGGCTTCGTCGGCAATGGTGCCGGCGGCGTCGATGAGACGGCGGAGCTTGGCCTTGCCTGCCACGATTTCCGCATGGCGGTCCACGGACTTCGTGGTCACCACATTGGCGGGAAGCTCATTCACATAAAGCACGCCGCCTACGTCGTCCAACCGGCCCATGCGCTTTAATTCCTCCGTCACCGTAAGAATATCCGCCGGTTCGCCCCGGTGGGACAGGTTCAGTATGGCCTGGAAAATGATGGCATTGGCTTCCCGGTAGAAATCGGCGGGAGTAAGAAGGTCTTCAGCTGTCAGGATGGCGTCCTTGTCCAGCATCATGGCCCCCAGCACCGACTTTTCCGCATCAATATTCTGGGGAGGCACCCGGGACACGATCATGGTGTCGGTGTCCGATTTTTTCTTCCAGTCCTTCTTCCGGAAGTCTTTGCCTTCAAAGGTATCAGCCAAAATGATGCCTCCTTTCATAAAATGATACTCGTACTTTATATTTTAGCATATTTCAGTGGACTGGTGGGCTAGTGAGCTAGGGAAGCACTGATTAATTC
>DCJJ01000014.1:5862-6123 GCA_002320515.1 Dialister sp. UBA1703
TTTAATCAGCGCTTCCCTAGTGGGGACAGGGGGACAGTGAGGGGGAGGGGTGTCGGCTGTCGGTTGTCCGCAGTTCCTTTCCGCCGACTGGTATTTACTTCCATTAGCTCAAATGCTTCATGTACCGAGATTCTTCGCTGCGCTCAGAATGACGAGCGGGAGGCGGAAAGGCAAGCTCGTAACGTCTGCCGCGAAGCGGCTAATCACCAGAATGCCAATCAAGCCCTATGACACAGAAAAAGCAAATCCCGTAACGCCTCT
>DCJJ01000024.1:0-4024 GCA_002320515.1 Dialister sp. UBA1703
CTGGATTCTCAGGTCGCTTAGGCTCTCCTACGAATCCAGTTCGCTGGAGTTACTCCAGTTCCTTTGCCACCCCGCAAGCGGGGGCACAATAGGGTGGGAGGGAACCCTCTGAACCCGTTCATTCCGGGCTTCTCAAATATTTCCTATACAGATACACGCAGATAATCACAGACAGCAAAGATCCTGCCGGGGCGGCCATGCCCATGGGGAAGAGGGTGGCGGAAAAGAGGACGGAGGCGGCGTAGGTGCCGGGGATGCGGATGGTGAAGATAGAGATGACGTTGTGGAGAAAGGAGAAGGTGGCTTTCCGGTAGGCGGCGAAGTAGCCGGAGAAGCAGAAGTGGACGCCGGCTATGGCGCAGTCGAAGACGTAGGAGTGGAAGTAGTCTATGCCCATGGCAATGACTCCGGGCTCGCCGGGGAGGAAGAGGGAGAGGATGGGGCCTGCTTTCCAGAAGATAAGGAGAATGCAGAAAATGCCAAAGCCTATGCATACGGAAATGCCATAGAAAAGGCCCTGCCTGCCTCTTTCCTGAAGGCCGGCACCGGCGTTCTGGGCGGCGGTGGCGGAGACGGTGGACATCATGGCCGAGGGGACGAGGAAGAGGAAGCTGATGATTTTTTCCACGATGCCTACGGCAGCGGCTGCTTCCACGCCGCGGCTGTTGGCAATGGCGGTGATGATGAGGAAGGAGATCTGGATGAGGCCGTCCTGGCAGGAAATGGGAATGCCGATACCCAGGATCTGGCGGATCCATTTCTTTCCCGGCCGGAAGTCTTCCAGGGCCAGGTGGAGGGGGGCAAATTTGACGCGGAGGAAGAAAAGGGCCAGCAGGACGCTCAGCCCTTCGCTGGAGAGGGTGCCCCAGGCGGCGCCGGCGGCGCCCATATGGTAATGACCGATGAGGAGGAAGTCCAGAAAGATATTGAGCAGGCCGGAAATGGCGATGAAAATCATGGGGGCTCTGGTATTTCCCATGCCCCGGAAAAAGCTGCTGACGGTGTTATACATAACGATGAGGGGAATGCCTGCAAAGCAGACGGCAAGGTAGGCCCTCGTATCCTCCAATGCTTCTGCCGGCGTCTCCAGGGCCGAGAGGATGAAGGGCATGAGGAGAAAGAGGATGAGGGTAAGGAGGAGGGAAAGGGGGATGAAAAGGAAGGCGGCGCTTCCCATGAGGCGGAAGGATTCTTTATCTTCCCTGGCTCCTAGGCTCCGGGCGATGGATACGGCGCTTCCAATGGTGAGGCCTGCGATGATGACGATGATCATGTGCATGACCTGGCTGCCGATGGCTACCCCGGTGACCGGGGCGGCGCCATAGTACTGGCCGGTAATGAAAAGGTCCGCCATGCCGTAGAAGGTCTGGAGGAAGCAGGCTGCCAGGTAGGGGAGGGCAAACCGCATCATTTTAGGGAAAAGGGGGCCGCTGGTTAAATCGTTATGGAGAATCATGGTTATTTCCTTTTTTGAAAAAGATATAGGTAGGTTTTTAATAGAATATCATTTCTTTTGCAGAATGTAAAAGGAGGAAAGAAATTGGCCGGGCTGGCCTGTGTAAGTGTGGTAAGGGGAAATCAAACGCCCGGCCTGCGTTCAATTTATGACCATTTTGTGTTATAATAAATAAGTTGCAGTATTTTATTGTAAAGAATTTTCCTGATTATCACATAAAATATAAAAGGTGTAAATCCATGAAACGTACGAATCAACATTCTGAGAGAGAGACGCGAAGGGCAAAAGATCACATGAAGGAAAACTACAGGAAGGATCATATTTCTTCCCCACTCAGGAAGGAGAGCCCCGGCCACTGGAAGCGCTGGTGGGCCATAGCCACCCTTCTTCCTTTCTGTCTGGCCTTTTTCCTGTCCTGGTATTTTGGCGCGCCTGGAGGCTATGAGCCTTTTTCCCAGGTGAAGGTGTTCCTTCTTTTCCTGCAGGTAGGTTTCGTGACCGCCTATTTCCTGCGTCATCATTTAAAGAAGGCGGCTATCCATCTATGGCTGACCATCGCTTTTCTGTGGGGCCTGTCGCTGATTGTGCCATACCTGGCGTCCCAGACCGATGTGCTGCTGGATATGTCCGACGTATCCGGCGAATTGTCTACGCCTCTGTATCTCTTTGTGTCCTGCCTGTCAGCGGCCTGGATCCTGCCGGGAAAGGCCAGGATGATTGCCCGCATTGCCTGCGTTGTCCTGATTATTCTTTATATTCTCATCCAGTTTACCTACGTAGGCTATTATTTCATCACCCATTCCCTCATTTCCATTAATATGCTGCTGGCCCTGGCCCAGACGAATGTGGCGGAGACCATGGAGTATATCGAGGTGAATATTCCCTATGCGGAAATCGGAGCCGGTGCGGCGGCCCTTCTCATTCTGGGATGGCTCATTTTCAAGGCAAGCCGTTTCAGCTTCAACCGGGAGCAGGTGTCCCGGAAAACCTGGTTTGCCATGCTCCTCCTTTTCTTCGTGAATGTGGGTCTCTGCGCCCTTTCCATCGGCGGCACCCGCCTGGCCCATGTGTATTATGAAACCTATGAAACACTGCACAGTTTCTCTGATTTCCAGAAAATGGTGAATGCTCGCCGGCATATGCACATCAGGGATAAGGACATCGTCCGTCAGCTGAAGGCGGCGCCGGACGGGGTATATGTCCTGGTTATCGGTGAGTCGCTGACCAGGGATCACATGAACGTGTACGGCTATTCCAGGGAAACCACCCCCTTCCAGTCGGCGGCAGTGGCAGACCCGCACTACCATTTCTTCAATCATGCCTACTCCTGCTATACCCAGACGGTGCAGGTACTGACGGAAGCGCTGACAGAGAAGAACCAGTACAATGACATGGATCTGAAAAATGCGTACTCCATCATCGACCTGGCAAGGGAAGCGGGATTCAAGACCACCTGGATTTCCAACCAGTCCCGCTTCGGCGTATGGGATACGCCCATCGGTGCCATCGGCTCTGCCTGCGATGACCAGTACTGGATTAATTCCTATGTAGGCACCGACGTGGTAACAAAGGATTACGACACCGCCCTCATTCCCTATCTTCGGAAAGTGGACCCCAATAACCGCCGCCAGCTGGTGGTGGTGCACCTTATGGGCAGCCATGTAAGCTACTGGGACCGCTATCCCTCTGAGTTCTACCACTGGCCCAGAAATCCGGGAAATACAAGAAGCACGGCGGAAATCATGAATGATGAGTACGATAATTCCGTCCTCTTCAACGACTACGTCATGGAAAACATTATGAACGAAGCCACCAACTGGCTCCACGCCGACGGCGTCCTCTACTTCTCCGACCACGGCGAGCAGGTAACCGAAAGACCGGGACACAATGCGGACCAGTTTGACTACACCATGGTTCATATTCCCTTCTGGATCTACACCTCCGGCGCCTACCGGGCCTCCCATCCCTTGGAAGTGAGAGCCATGATGGAAAGAAGAAACATGCCCTTCTCCAATGACATGCTCTATGACACCTTCATGGGTATGATGGGCCTCACCGCCGCCCGCTACGATCCCACCGCCGACATCCTCTCTCCGAGCTTCGACAAGGACGTCACTACTTTGATGACCATGTACGGTAATGTGATGATTAGAAACGACGTGGAACAGCTGGGAAGCGACCAGGAATTGATGGATAAGGAATGGAACAGGAAAATCGAAGAAAAAGCCCGGGCCGAAGGAAATAGAAACTTCGACTGGAACAGCTTCCATAAAGTAGACATAGCCGCCCAACCCATGCCGGAAGTAGAAAATTCCGGCACCAGCCAGGAAGATTGAGGACCAGCTGCGAGGCTGGGGGGCGGGTGTGATAGTGTACTAGTGAGCTAGTAAAACCATACAACCGCCCTGACGGGCGGGGAAAGAGATTTCCCCCTTTGGTGGCTGGCGCCACCACCTTTCCCCCGCGGAAGGAGAGTCACTTACGGTATATAACAGAAGTGTTTCCCACCGACCGGTATTTATCACCGGATGTCTCAAATGTGCTGCATACTGAGATTCTTCGCCTGCG
>DCJJ01000024.1:4051-9257 GCA_002320515.1 Dialister sp. UBA1703
GCAAGTCCCGTAACGCTGACTTCATAATCATTGCCGCGTAGCGGCAATCCACAACCCTCGGCGGCGGAGGCGCCGTCAAACCTAAGAACCCGACCGCCAAAGGCCGGTCAATCCTAAGAACCTTTTCAGCCACAACCCTTCTACACAACCTGCGGTGAAGCCGCGCCCCTTTTTATACTGCGGCTGTGCCGCCACCACAACCTTCAGCCCGGAGGGCCGTTACCCCTTCCTGTTGAGCCTCTCTGTGACAAACAGGCGGGGCTGTGATACTATAAGAGAATACAGAATCCCAATACATACAATTTCCCATGATAAAGAGGAGGATATATGAGGCTTCGCAGGAAACCGTGGATTGATGAAGCAATCAAAGATTATACAGACATTCTTTACCTGGAGGAACCTACCGACAGGAAAGGGGAGTGGCGCAGCGTCTTCCCACATCCGGAAAATGAGCTCCATGTGGAATTTGGCACCGGAAAGGGCCAGTTTATCTCCGGCATGGCATCCATTCACCCCGATGTGAATTTTGTGGGCATGGAGGTGCAGGAGGGGGTTATTTACTATGCTGCCAAGAAGACGGCAGAGAAGGATCCGCCCCTTACCAATGTACGTCTCATTCTGGGAGATGTCAGTGAAATCCTAAACATCTTCGGCGAAGGGGAGGTGGATGTGATTTACCTCAATTTCAGCGATCCCTGGCCGAAGAAGCGCCATGCCAAGAGGAGGCTCACTTACAGGGATTTCCTGAAACGGTATGCCCTTATTCTGAAGGAGGGCGGAGAAATCCGTTTCAAAACTGACAATAAGGATCTTTTTGATTTTTCCATTGAAGAATTTAAAGCGATGGGCTGGGAACTTTCCCAGATGACCTACGACCTTCACGCCGCTCCGGTGGAAGGGGACGTGGAAACGGAGTATGAGGAAAAGTTCTCCAGAAAGGGGAATCCGGTATGTCGTCTCGTAGCGAGACGCCCCTGATTGATATGAAGTATGCGCCTCGGGCATTGCAGAAAATGTTCATTGTGGCAGGAATACTGATTATCCTGGGGGCCTTCAATGTATACAGCTCCACTTATTATATGAATATGGAATCCGGCGCCAGTCCGTACAGCCATATTATCAGGCATCTGGTGTTCCTGGCGGTCAGCGTGGCCTTTGCTTTTGTGCTGTCCCGGATTAATTATCATTTCATTAAGAAAGGGGCCATCCTCTGGTGCCTTGGTACCATAGGACTTCTTCTTCTGGTCATGGTGGCAGGCCGCACGGTGAACGGCGCCACCCGCTGGATTTCCCTGGGTCCCGTGTCCCTCCAGCCTTCGGAAATCGCCAAGGTCACCGGGCTGATCTGGGCGTCGGCCTATCTTTCGAAAAAGGTGGATGCCCATAAAGGCATGTCTATTCTGGGGCACTTGTTTCTTCCCCTGGCCGCTCTTTTTATTCCGTCTCTGAAGAAGCAGAAGGGCGCCTCCTTTTCCGGCCTTTTCCATTATTTCACACCCTTCTATATGCCCCTCATCATGGCCCTTCTCGTACTGAAGCAGCCGGACATGGGCACCGCCGGCATGATTCTCATCTTTCCGGGACTCCTCTACATTATTGCAGGTATGCCTTTTCTTGAAATTTTGATTTCCATAGGTGCAGCCTTCGTGGCTTTCATCGGCCTGGCTGTGATGGCTCCCTATCGTATGGCCCGGCTGGTGGTGCTCCTTCATCCTGAGGAGTACGCCCAAGGCATGGGATACCAGACCATGCAGAGCCTTATCGCCGTAGGCTCCGGCGGCGTGCTGGGACAGGGCATGGGACAGGGATTTTCTAAATTCCTTTACCTGCCGGAACAGTACACCGACTTCGCCTATGCCGTATTCAGCCAGGAATATGGATTCGTAGGCTCGGCAGTGGTGCTTTGCCTCTACATGGCCTTCATGCTTTACGGCCTGTCGGTGGGAAGAAAACTGAAACAGACCTATCCGGCTTTACTGGTCTACGGACTGACCCTTCTCATTTCCGTCCAGGGACTGGTAAACATTGCCATGGTTATCGGCTGGTTCCCTGTCACCGGCATCCCCCTTCCCTTCATCTCCTTCGGCGGCACCTCCCTTCTCATGAACATAGCCGCCCTGGGCCTCATCTGGGGCACCGCCACCCAGAGCCTTCGGGAATATGATGAAGAGGAACGGAAAAAACGGATTGCCGCCATGGAAGGGCGCCCCCTTTCCTTCGGTGAACTGTCCGGCTCTGTTTACGGTTCCCGGTAAATCTATTAAATATATGATGAAAAGAGGCTGTGAAGAAATGATAACCATTTTTTTCACATCCTTTATTTTATGGAGAAATAAAAATGACACGAAATACTTCACTCAGGGTATGGGTTTTCTTCAAGGAAGAATCCCATGCTGCAGTTCTCCTGAAAAAAGCAGCACAGCTTCTTCACGAGATGGGGGTGGACGTATCGTTCTCCTTTGAAGAGGAACCTTCGGAAGAAGAAATAGAACAGATAAAGGAAAACCATATCCTTGCCCTTTTCCACAACCCGGAAAAAGCAGGCCGCTTCGCCCTCCTGGCAGGGAAAGCAGGCAAAAAAGGCTTCGCCCTCTCAGGCAGCAAGGCCTATGGCATAAGCCTTGCAGAAGGAAATATACTCTCCTTCTTCCAAAAACAAGAATATCACTCCGCCTTCGTCTATGCAGCGGACTGGGCATTTCCCATCATTCCGGACAGCGCTCCTGCTAAAGAAAGAGCCCCCTTCCTTATTTCCATTTACCGGGGCCTTATGCTCTATGCAGCAGGAAAAGAAAATACCCTCCTGGCAGCTATGGACCGGGGGAGACGGTAGGCGGGACTGGGACCGGGATAGATTAGTGGCTGGTAGCTGGTGGGTTAGGAAAATCATACAACCGCCCTGACGGGCGAGGGAAAAGCGTTTCCCCCTTTGGTGGCTGGCGCCACCACCTTTCCCCCGCTGAAGCGGGGGAACTATGGACACTCAGCATTGTGCTACATGAGTCTGCAGGAAAGCGTAGAGCGATCTATTCTCCCCCCTGAATAGGGTGGCAAGCGAACTTGGTTCGTAGGGGAGCAAAGCGACCTGAGAACCAAGTGAGACGCTTTCCCGTGGAGAAAGCACCAAAAGGGGTGCATTTCCACGGGCGAAGCCCGGTTGTTTGGTTTTAGCCGCCAAAGGCGGCAATGCCACAGCCTTCAGCGGTGAAGTTGCTGTCAAACCTGGGACCCTCGGGTTAAGACCCGTCCATCTTAAGAGCCTTTTTATCCCTCTATCTCTCTTCCCCTTCTCTCCTGTATAATAATGACAGCTTTTGATTTCATATATTACATAAGGAGGTTCTCTATGCCCTACGTCAATATCAAGATTACGAAGGAAGGAAATGTTACGCCGGAGCAGAAGGCGCAGCTTATCAGCGGTGTGACCGGTCTTCTGGCTGATGTGCTTCACAAGAATCCTGCCACCACGGTGGTGGTAATTGATGAGGTTCCGCTGGAGAACTGGGGATTGGGTGGGAATCCCATTCTGGTGGCAAGGGGGAAAAGGAAAAAATAAAAAGGCCCCAGGGGCCTTTTATGAACAGGAAAGAGTATTCGCCGGCGGCCATGACCATGGACAGAACAGGGAAGGCTGGGTCTGACCTTTCTGCCCTTTCCCTGATTCCCCATTGCGTCATGTTTCTAAGCGCGAAATGACCATAGGGCGAAAAGGCGGGAAGCCTGATGTCTCACCTCTGATTGTCCATATTCTATCTTCTAATTTCTTCCCCCTGTCCCATCCACCATATCCAGGAGGCGGGAGAGGACTTCTTCCTCTCTGCCCCGGTTTTCCAGTATCCGGTCTGCTGCTTTTCTATAAAGGGTGATTCTTTCTCTATAGAGGGCAAATACCTTTTCCGGCCCTTCCTTCAGGAGGGGCCTTTTTTCTACTTCCACGTCGCCTGCAATGTCTTCCACTTTCCGGTCGATGAAGATGATGAGGCCCGTTTTGTGAAGTCTTTCCACATTGATTTCCCGCTTGACCACACCGCCACCGGTGGCTATGATGAGTCCCTCTTTCCCGGCCAGGTCGCAGATGGTTCTTTCTTCCGCATCCCGGAAGGCTTTTTCACTTTCTGCAAAGAAGCTCTTGATTGTCCGCTGTTCCTTTTCTTCCAGGTAGAGGTCTGCATCCACGAAGGGGCGGGAGAGTCTTTCTGCCAGCGCCTTTCCGAAGGTGGTTTTGCCGCAGCCCGGCATGCCGATGAGGACGATGTTTTTCATTGGGCCATTTCCTCCACGATTTCATCTATTACTTTTTCCGGAATATCCCTGTCCATCCAGATTTCCTCTGCCGCCATGGCCTGCATGACCAGCATGTACATGCCGTTCATGCACTTGCCTCTGGCGTCATGGAGGAGCTTCGTTTCCGCCGGATTATAGATAATATCCACCACTCTGGGAAAAACGGCGGCGATGTCCGAGGGGAGGGGGGATACGCCGGTTTTGGGATACATGCCTACGGGGGTGGCGTTCACCAGAAGGTATCTATCCCCCTTTTCCTGCAGGCTGTCATAGCTCTCGATTTTTACATTTCTTTTTTCTGCAAAGGAAAGGAAATCTTCATCCACCTTGTCCGGATGGCGGCTGATGACATGAATGGCGCCGGCCTTCCGGTCGAAGAGGCACTGGATGATGGCCCGGGACGCGCCGCCATGGCCCAGCACCACCGCATCTTTTCCTTCCATGCGGCAGTCGATGCGGTCAAGGGTGCGGGAAAATCCCATGTAGTCCGTATTGAAGCCCATGAGCCTGCCCTTTTTGCGGGCGATGGTGTTCACGGCACCGATGGTGGCTGCCTCCTTCGACAGTTCATCCAGGAAGGGGATGACGTCCACCTTGTAGGGAATGGTCACGTTCAGCCCGTCATAGCGGCCAAGGAGGCCGGGCAGGTCTTTTTGAAAGGTATCTCCGGGAATTTCGATCAGTTCATAGGTGGAGGAAATACCCAGTTTTTGAAATAATTTTTCGTGAATGACCGGAGACAGGCTGTGTCCCAGCACTTCTCCCAAAAGGCCAAGTTTCATGATTGGCTCCTTTCTGCTATGGTGGCGGCTTCGCCGCAAATTAAAAAAAGGGAGCGCGGCTGACGCCGCGGGTTGTGTAGAAGGGTTGTGCATAAAAAGGGTTCTTAAGATGGATGGGCCCTATGGGCCGGAGGGTTCGT
>DCJJ01000118.1 GCA_002320515.1 Dialister sp. UBA1703
GAATTAATCAGTGCTTCCCTAGATCTGCGCCGTCAGGCGCTCCCCGATCCCGGTCCCGACCCCAGCCGCTCTGCGGCTGCCTTCACTCCTTCGCCTGGTGCACCACGATCTGGGGGAAGGGAATATCTATGCCGTTCTTGTCGAAGGCTTCTTTCACTTTAATGTAGAGTTCGTTCTGGGCTTCGAAGTATTTCTGCCTGTCCACCTGGGCTCTGACGTAGATACGGATGGAGGATTCTGCCATGGCGCTGACGTAGATGGGGAGGTTTTCTTTATTGAGCACATAGCCGTCTTCTGTGAATATCTTTTTCAGGAGGGCAATGCAGGCCGGCAGGTCGGTGCTGTATCCTACGTCGAAGGTGAATTCCAGATTTCTTGTTTCAAAGGCGGAGAAGTTCTTAATGACACTGTTAATGAGGGAGGAGTTCGGGATGACAATCATCTGGTTGCCCAGGGTGGAAATGAGGGTGTACATAATGCGGATGTCGGTGACGGTGCCCTGATTGGTGCCTACCTGGATGTAGTCCCCTACCCTGAAGGGGCGGAAGATGAGGATGAAAATGCCGGAGGCCACGTTGCCGATATTATCCTTGAGGCCCAGGCCGATGGCCAGGCCTACGCCGCCGAAGGCTGCGGCCAGGGTGCCTGCCGCCACGCCGGCGGTGCCCAGGGCTACGATGGCCACGATGGCCAAGCAAAAGAAGAAAATGATTTCTGAAATGAAGGTTTTGGCGGAAGGATCCACGTTGCTTCTTTCCAGGATGTGTTCTACTGCCTTGCGGATGTATCGGCAGACGATGTATCCCACAATGAAGAGGATAACCGCTTCGATGAGATCCAGGCCCTTGGTGAGGGCAAACATTTTCAAGTCGCCCATGAATTTGGCGGTAATGCTGATTTCATCAGTCACTACTTTGGTTACTGCATTGGTTTCCAATGGAAAGTTCCTTTCTTTAAAATGAAATGGCAGGAAATGATATTTCTTCTATTTTATCATATCGGGCAAAAGAAAAACGGCCTCCTCATGGAATGCCGCTTTTGCTCTGCACCGTTTACGCCTTTTCAGCCGCCTGTTTTTCGCCGGCTGCAATAATGTTTTCTACTACCATGGTGGTGGTAACGCTTCCCACGCCGCCGGGGACGGGGGTAATGGCGCCGGCTGTTTCGGAGACAGGGCCGTAGTCCACGTCCCCCACTGTTTTGCCGTTTACCCGGTTAATACCTACGTCGATGACCACGGCTCCCGGTTTCACCATGTCCGCCGTCACCGCCTCTGCGTGACCCAGGGCAGCCACCAGGATGTCTGCGCTCTTTGCGATTTCTTTCAGGTTCTTCGTATGGGAGTGGCAGATGGTGACGGTGGCGTTTTTCTTCAGGAGCATGAGGGAAACGGGTTTCCCGATGACATTGCTCCTTCCGATAATGACTGCTTTTTTTCCGTCGGGATTGATGCCGTAGTGGTCAAGGATGACCATAACCGCCCTGGGCGTGCAGCCGAAGAGTCCTTCTTTCCCGGCGAAGAGCCGTCCTGCATTGGTGTCGGTAAGGCCGTCCACATCCTTGTCCGGATTGATGAGGGCAATCATCTTTTCCGCATTGATACCCTTGGGGAGGGGCATCATCATGAGGATGCCCGTGATTTCCCGGTCATGGCTCAAATCGGAAATGAGATTTCCCAGTTCTTCCTCTGTCACATCGTCGGATTCCCGGAAGATTTCCGCTTCCATGTCGTAGCTCTTGGCCACTTTCTGCATGAAGGAGGCGTACATGGCAGAGGGTTTGCTGCTCCCTGCCAGAACGATGGCCAGTTTCGGTTCATAGTGTTTTGCTCTCAGGGCCTCCAGCCTTCCCCGGAGCACCTTTTCCAGAGAGGCGGCCGTTTCTTTTCCGTCCAGTATGTCTGCCATATCAGAAGAGTCCTGTAATATGACCATCGTCGTCTACGTCGATCCGTTCAGCTGCCGGACGTTTCGGCAGGCCCGGCATGGTCATCACCTTGCCGGTGAGAACCACTACGAAACCGGCGCCGGCGGAAATCCTGACTTCCCGTACATGAAGGGTGAAGCCGGAGGGAGCACCCAGTTTGGTGGGATCATCGCTGAAGGATGCGGGGGTCTTGGCAATGCATACGGGCACGTCTTTGAAGCCCATTTCTTCAATATGCTTCAGTTCCTTTTCAGCGGCGCTGTCGTACTGCACATTGGATGCGCCGTAGATTTCCTTTGCAATGGTTTCAATCTTTTCCTTCAGGGAAAGGTGGATATCATAGAGAGGCTTGTAGGAAGAGCCTTTGTCGATGGCTTCCAGTACCTTTCTTCCCAGGTCCAGGCCCCCTTTGCCGCCGTCTACAAAGACCGTGGATTCAGCCACCGGAACCCCTGCTTCGGCGCAGGCATCTTCGATGACCTTCTTTTCCTCTGCCGTGTCGCTGGGGAACATATTCAGTGCCACCACAATGGGGAGGCCGAATTTCTTCAGGTTGGAAATATGACGGAGCAGGTTCGGCAGGCCCCTCTTCACTGCTTCCGGATCCGATTCGGTGAGTTCATTCTTTGCTTTGCCGCCGTTCATTTTCAGGGCACGGATAGTAGCCACCAGAACAGCTGCATCCGGTTTCAGACCGGCGAAACGGCACTTGATATCCAGGAACTTTTCTGCCCCCAGGTCGGCGCCGAAACCGGCTTCCGTAACCACATAGTCAGCCAGGTGAAGGGCCGTGCGGGTAGCCAGCACGGAGTTGCAGCCGTGGGCAATGTTGGCAAATGGGCCGCCGTGAATAAAGGCAGGCACATGCTCCAGGGTCTGCACCAGATTCGGTTTCAGCGCATCCTTCATCAAAGCCGCCATGGCGCCCTGGGCATGGATATCGCCGGCAGTGACAGGCTTGTTGTCATAGGTGTAGCCTACAATAATCCGTGCAAACCTTTCCTTCATATCCCGGATGGAATCAGCCAGGCAGAGGATAGCCATCACTTCAGAAGCTACGGTAATATCAAAGCCGTCTTCCCTGGGAACACCGTTGGCATGGCCGCCGAGACCCACCACGATATGGCGGAGCACCCGGTCATTCATGTCCTCCACCCGTTTCCAAACCACCCGGCGGGGATCGATGCCCAGCACATTCCCCTGCTGGATATGGTTGTCCACCATAGCCGCTAGAAGATTGTTGGCGGCCGTAATGGCATGAAGATCACCGGTGAAATGGAGATTGATATCCTCCATAGGCACCACCTGGGAATACCCGCCGCCAGCAGCGCCGCCCTTCACCCCCATACAGGGTCCCAGAGACGGCTCGCGGAGGCAGATCATTGCCTTCTTCCCCAGCTGCGCCAGCGCCTGGCCCAGCCCTACAGTGGTGGTAGTCTTCCCTTCCCCTGCAGGAGTCGGGGAAATAGCGGTCACCAGAATCAACCGGCCCATGGGCTTACCTTCCAGCTCCTTCGTCAGCTTCAGAGAAATCTTGGCCTTGTAAGGACCGTAGTTCTCCAAATCCTCAGCCGGAATCCCGATGGAAGCACCGATTTCCGTAATCGGCTTCATTTCTGCTTTCTGTGCAATCTCAATGTCGCTTAACATCTTTTCCACTCCTTCATGCCCAACCAAACTTCTGAATTTGCCTTATAGAAATACTGACCGTCTGGCAATCAGCTCTATTCATTATATCACAATGGGGACGGGGGAAGAGGGGAAGAGGGAGAAGGTTCTTAAGTTTGACCGGCCTTTGGACACGCCTGCGGCGTGAGGGTTCAAAAGGTTCAAAAGGTTCTTAGGTTTGACGCCCGCTTTGCGGGCNNCGGGCGAGGGTTGTGGATAGCCGCCTACGGCGGCTATGATTATAAAGTCAGCGTTACGGGATTTGCTTTTATGTCACTATGGCTCCCCCGTCATTTCGAGCGGTGGTACGAGCCGGTATGATTCCATAGTTTCATGAAGCCAGTGAAAGGGAGCCGAGAAATCTCCCTGCAGAATGCTGCCTTGCAGCAGGCAGTTCTTGGCTTATCTTCCAGACCTATCCTCAGGGCTCCGCCCAGCTCCTTTCTGAGAAAGGAGCCTGGGTTACGGTAATACCCTCCTGCTGCTTAATGCTTGCTATGCATTACGGTGAATTGGCCGCTAACGCGGCCACCCCCCTATCCCGCTTCGCGGGGCTCCCTCCACGGGAAAGCGTCTCACTTGGTTCTCAGGTCGCTTTGCTCCCCTACGAACCAAGTTCGCTTGCCACCCTATTCAGGGGGAGAATATAACCCCTCTATGTTTTCCCGCAGAGTCAAGTAGCACAAATGCACAGCACCCATAGTGCCCCCTGAACAAGGGGAAAGGTGGTGGCGCAGCCACCAAAGGGGGGCCGCTTTTCCATCGCCCACCAGGGCGACTCCCTGGTTTTATTATA
Source organism: Dialister sp. UBA1703 (assembly GCA_002320515.1). Lineage (GTDB taxonomy): Bacteria > Bacillota > Negativicutes > Veillonellales > Dialisteraceae > Dialister. Next base: position 4,391 of record DCJJ01000118.1, read on the forward strand.
AGAGGC
>DCJJ01000125.1 GCA_002320515.1 Dialister sp. UBA1703
TTATAAGAATTTTTATGCACTGCTTCGTCATGGGACTCCTTAAATAGCTCGCTATTCGCGTCGTCCCATTCCTTGCATTGCATAAAAATTCAAGAATAAAAGCAGACAGTGATTTAATCAGCGCTTCCCTAAGAACCCTCCGGTGAATCTTAAGAACCTTATCTACCCCCCCCTTTACAACACCCCTCATATTTGCTAGAATGTTTCCATAACTACGGTGATGATGAAAAGGAGTACGCATGGTCAGCGAGCCGGTGAGGGTGTGAGTCCGGCAGGATGCGGAAGGCGTTTCGGAGCTGCTGCCTGAACAGAGTAGGGCTGCTATGAATGAAGGCGGGCCATTGGCCAATGAGGGTGGAACCGCGGGTCAGGTATCCCTGTAACTCGTCCCTGTAACTTACTTGTTACAGGGATTTTTATATTGTTTTTAGGAGGACATATGACATTTCAGCAGATTGTTTTAGCACTCCAGAAATTCTGGTCGAAAGAGGGCTGCGTCCTTGGCGAAGCTTACGACACGGAAAAAGGGGCAGGCACCATGAACCCAGCTACGTTCCTTCGGGTTATCGGACCGGAACCCTGGAATGTGGCCTATGTAGAACCGTCCCGCCGTCCTGATGACGGCCGTTACGGTGAAAACCCGAACCGTCTTTACCAGCATCATCAGTTCCAGGTGATTATGAAACCGTCACCTGATAATATCCAGGAAACCTATCTGGAATCTTTGAAGGAACTGGGCATTGACCCGGAGGAGCATGATATCCGTTTCGTAGAAGACAATTGGGAGTCCCCGACCCTGGGCGCCTGGGGCATCGGCTGGGAAGTATGGCTGGATGGCATGGAAATCACCCAGTTCACCTATTTCCAACAGGTAGGCGGCATTGACGAACATCCGGTGGCTGTGGAAATCACCTACGGCCTGGAACGTATCGCCATGTACATTCAGGAAAAGGACAATGTGTACGACCTGGAATGGACCGATGGCGTCACCTACGGCGACATCTGGCATGAGAATGAATATGAACAGTCCGTATACAGCTACGAACTGTCGGACCATGATATGCTCTTCAAGCTCTTTGATATGTACGAAGCGGAGGCTAAGCGGGTAGTGAAAGCAGGCATGGTGCTTCCTGCCTATGATTATGTACTGAAATGCTCCCATTCCTTCAATCTTCTGGATGCAGCCGGCGCCATTTCCCTGTCTGAACGGACGGAATACATTGCCCGGGTGAGAAACCTGGCCAGAATGTGTGCCAAAGCCTGGCTGAAGAAGAGAAAAGAATTGGGATTCCCCATGCTGAAAGGAAGTGAAGGAAAATGAGTAAGAATCTTCTTTTAGAAATCGGAACGGAAGAAATGCCTGCCAACATTATGGCCGGTGTGGTTGAACAGCTGAAAGAACTGTCCCGTGCAAAGTTTGAAGAAAATCGTATTTCCTTCAATGAAATCAAGATTTACGCTACACCAAGAAGACTGGCTGTTCTGGTGAAGGATGCAGCAGACCGCCAGCCGGATGAAGAAGTGAAGAAGAGGGGCCCGTCCATCAAGGCCGCTTTTGATGAAAACGGCAATCCCACCCGCGCTGCCCAGGGATTTGCAAGAGGACAGCATATCGATCCTTCAGAGCTGGTGAAGGAAGGGGACTACACCTGGGCCCATGTGGTGAACCGGGGCAAGGCAGTGGAAGACGTGCTGCCGGATCTTTTCCTTTCCCTGATTACCGGCCTCAATTTCACCAGAAGCATGCGCTGGGCCGATGAAGAAGCCCATTTCATCCGTCCTGTACGGTGGATCGTGGCACTGGCAGATGATAAGGTGATTCCTGTGGAATTTGCCCATGTAAAGAGCGGCCGCGTGAGCCGTGGCCATCGTTTCCTCTGCAGGGAACCGGTAACCATTGCAAAACCGGAAGACTACAAGGAAACCATGAGAAAAGCCTTCGTCATCGTAGATCAGGACGAAAGACGGGACATGATTAAAAAAGGTCTTCTGGAAACAGCGGAAAAACTGGGCGGCCATGTATGGCACAATGCGGATCTTCTGGAAGAAATCAACTACCTGGTGGAGTATCCCACTCCTCTCTACGGCAGAATCGACGATGAATTCCTGAAGCTCCCCGTACCGGCTGTGGTTACTCCCATGCGTGACCATCAGAGATACTATCCGGTAAGGAACGAAGACGGCAGTCTTATGCCCTATTTCCTCACCGTCAGAAACGGCGGCACCAAAGCATTGGAAAACGTACAGCACGGCAATGAAAAGGTGCTTCGTGCCCGTCTGGACGATGCTAAATTCTTCTTTGAAAACGACCGGAAGAAAACACTGGAAGGACACCGGGATGACCTCACTCGCATCAATTATCAGGAAGGCATGGGCGACATGAGGGATAAGGCAGACCGCCTGCAGAAACTCACCGCCTTTATCGGCAGCGACTGGCATTTCACCGATGAAGAAATGAAAGACGCTGACCGGGCAGCCTTCCTGTCCAAGTCGGACCTGGCCACCGGCATGGTGACGGAATTCACAGAACTCCAGGGTGAAATGGGTAAGGAGTATGCCCTTCTGGACGGTGAAAAACCGGAAGTGGCCCAGGCTATTTTTGAACAGTACATGCCCCGCTTCGCCGGCGACATCCTGCCGAAAGAATCCATCGGCCGCGCCCTGTCTTTGGCTGACAAGCTGGACAACCTGGCTGCTACCTTCCTCCGCGGACTCATTCCCACCGGCTCCCAGGACCCCTTCGCCCTTCGCCGCCAGACCATCGGCGCTGTGAATATCCTCACCGACGGAAAAATTCACTGGGATATCAGAAGAGGCATTGCCAAAGCACTGGAACTCCTGCCCGGTGACAAAGAAGCCAAGGACAAGGTGCTCTCCCAGGTGGAAGATTTCTTCCGCCAGCGTATCCGTGCCATTCTTCTGGATAACGGCATTGCCTATGACATCATCGACGCCGTCCTTGCCGGTCCGGTAGATGACATCTATGCGATTTTCCTCAAAGCAGAAGCTATGACCGAAAGCCACCTGAAGGAAGAAACGGATCTTCGCCAGGCTGTCACCCGCCTTGCCAATATTACCAAAGGCAAGACCGGCGGCGAAGTGAAACCGGAACTCTTCGAAGAAGAGGCGGAAAAGAACCTGGAAGCAGCTCTTGAAAAAGCTATGGCAGCCGTAGAGCCGCTGTATAAAGAGTACCGCTACGCCGATGCCCTGCCGTACCTGAAAGAACTGACTGCGCCAATCAACGACTATCTGGACAACGTTATGGTTATGGTGAAAGATGAAGCTGTAAAAGACAACCGTATCTCCCAGCTTCTCAAGACTCTTTCCTTCTTCGATGCCTGGGGCGACTTCAGCAAACTGGTGTAACAGACTGATACATATGAAAAAATCCTCCAAAGGAAACTTTGGGGGATTTTTTTATGGGTAGATGGCGAAAAATAGATGATAGACGATAGAAGATAGGGGATGGAAAGCAGTTGGGGAGATATTCCGGTGACCCGTGGCTTGTGACCGGTGACTAGTGACTGGGATCGGGATCGGGGGGAGCTGGCTTTCTCCCCACAACCCCCCCACCCCCTCATGCGGGGGTGGGGGGTTCCACGAAGTGGTGGAAGGGGGAGGTGAGCGAAACGAGCCCATGCCGCCTTTGGCGGCAATCCACAACCCTCGGGCCCATAGGGCCCGTCAAACTGCAGATCCTTAAGACCCCGCGGCTCGGAGGGTCGTCAACCTTTCCCTCTGAACCCTTTGAACCGTTTGAACCCTCTGAATCCGGGCCGCCATGCAGCCATGCACAATATCGAAAATCACTTGACTATTTCAAGAATATTCGATATAATACAAACAGAACGAATCGAGAAATATCGTTAAAAGAGTTATCTTATATACTTTCTATATTTCCAAATAAAGGAGAAATGACCATGTTTAAATTACCGGAATTACCATATGCTTACAATGCCCTTGAACCTGTAATGGATGAAGCTACCCTCCATTTCCACCATGACAAACATCATGCCACCTATACAGCCAACCTGAACAAGGCGCTGGAGTCCCATCCGGAACTGGCAGATAAGTCTATCCGCTATCTCATCGGCCACCTGAATCTTCTTCCCGAAGACATCCGCGGCGCTGTGAGAAACAATGGCGGCGGCTATTTCAACCACGCCCTTTTCTGGGAAATGATGGCACCGGAGGGAAGCACTTCCTTCGACGGCCCGGTGGCTGAAAAGATTAAAGCTGACTTTGGTTCCTTTGAAGATTTCAAAAAGAAATTTGCATCTGCTGCGGTTTCCCAGTTCGGAAGCGGCTGGGCATGGCTGGTGCTTGACGGAGACCATCTGGAAGTTCTCTCTACCTCCAACCAGGATAATCCTCTCACAGAAGGGAAGAAACCGCTGCTGGCACTGGACGTATGGGAACATGCCTACTATCTGCAGTACCAGAACCGCAGACCGGATTTTGTGGAAAACTTCTTCCGTATCATCAACTGGGGCTATGTGAATAAGCTCTATGAAGAAGCTCTGGCAGCAAAGAAATGCGGCGCTAAATAATTTCATAAAGGCATAGTAAAGGGGCCGTGAAAAAACATAAATCATTTTTTCACGGCCTTTTTGTATACATAAATTTTCACGGAAATTGGCCAAATGACAATCTGCCTCCTGCCTCTACGTCATTTCGAGCGATGCTGCATGTGGTTATGGATGACAATGCTTTTTGCTCTATTGAGGCTCTGAGCCCGCAATCTCTCGCCGCAATGATTTTTGTACTATTATGGAATGAGATTTCTCCACTCTGTGGAGGTCCTGCATAGGACCTCCAAGTCAGCCGAAGTTGGCTTCTAGGGAAGCACTGCATCATGCAGCACCGGAAAGGAGACACAAATGTAAATTCCGCAACGCTGACATAAAACTCATCGCCGCGCCGCGAAGATACCTTACCCTTCCGCACAGTGAACACAACCCTTCTACACAACCCGCCGCCGAAGGCGGATCCAACCCGCCGCCGAAGGCGGATCCAACCTGCGCCGTAAGGCGCGCCCCTTTTTAATTCGCGGCGGAGCCGCTGCCACAACCCTTTGAACCTGAGTCACCTCATAACCCTACAGCGGCTCTTCAAACATTGGGATCAAATCCCAGCTGCATGGCTTCTTCCGCCAGTTCATTCTTATTGCTGCTGCCGGGGAACCACTGGATGCGAAGGGGGAGTCGGAAGGTTTTGGAGAAATCTTTGATGAGGTTCTGCACTGCATGGGCGGGGACATCGAAATTGTCCCGGCTGGTGTATATGCGAAGGTCCATAGCCTGTTTGGAGACGCTGCATACAAGACGGGTGATGCACTGTTCGTGACTTTCGTCAAGCCCTTCCGCCAGAGCCAGAAAGAGGGCCATCATACGTACTTCCTTCATCTGGAGATCCGATAGAATGCGAACGTGAGTGCTGGATTTCAAAAATTTGCTGGAATAACCGTGATGAAAGGCGCAGACCAGGGCGCACATAAGCTGTTCCCGGTGGGACCAGCCGAAAATGTGGGCATTGGCGGCGATGTAGGCACTGTGACGGGCATGGCTGTAGTAATTGACGATGGTGCCTGTGTCATGGAGAAGGCCGGCGGCTGCCAGTATACGGCGCATTCGGTCGTTGAGACGGTGCGCCTTTCTCCACTGGTCAAACATGGAAAGGGCCATGGCTGTAACGTAGGAGGTATGGAAATCGTATTCCACAGGCAGGGTATAGAGGTAATTTTTTACGGAGGAAATGAGCATATCATGTTTCCAGTGGCATTCCTTATCGTAGAGAGGGTCATAGTAATGGAAGAAAAGGCCTTCCCGGAGACCGCAGCCGGAAATGGTGAGATAGGAGGAGCGGGCTTTTCTCACGATTTCCTGTACCACCAGGGAACCGGCAATAATGATATCCGCCCGTTCTTCCGACAGCCCTGAAATCTTCTGCCTTTCCTCATAGGTTTTTCCGCAGATGGATTTTACCATGGAAAAAAGATTTTCCACAGGAAGGTTGTAATTATGAAGCTTGGGCAGGGGATAGGCAGAAGCACGCTGGTGCACTTTGGCCAGATTTCGCACTGTGCCTCCTACACCGATGACCTCGATAGGTTCTTTGGGGAACCAGGGGATTTCGTCCAGCTTCTTCTGGATGAAATCTTTGATTTCAGTAATTTTGCTGTAGGGGACGGTGCCGGAAGACTGAAACATTTCCGTCAGGGTTACTGCGCCCATGGGAATGCTGATAGAGTGTATTCTTTTTTTATCCCGCACCAGGGAAATCTCCACACTGGCGCCGCCCAGGTCGAAAAGGAGGAAATCCTTCCGGTCGATGGTGTGGATGACACCGGAAAATCCAAGGGCCGCTTCCGCTTTTCCGCTGATAATGGTCATGGGGATGCCGGTGGTGAGCCGTACCCTTTTCAGGAAGGAAGCGCCGTTGATGGCGTTCCGTACGGCGGCAGTAGCTACGGCCAGCACCTTCTTTACCTTCTGTACGGCGATAATATGGGCATAGACCGCAAGGCAGCTCAGCGCCCGCTGCTGCGCTTCTTCCGTGAGCTGGCGGGACTCCAGGGTCATGCCTTCAGCCAGGCGGATAGATTTCTTTTCCTGATACACCAGTTTGTAAGAACCGTGGGCGCCAATCTGCATGATGACAAACCGGATGGAATTGGAACCCAGGTCGATGATTGCTATACGTTCCATAGTGTCTCCTTTGACGGCAGATTTTCATGATTGAGTTTATGAGAAAGAAAAAGCTGCCTTTTATGACTCTATTTTACAACAGATGGAACATAGATGATAGAAGGAGGAGCTATCCGCTGACCGAATGCCGGCTTGTGGGGAAATGGCAAATGGTGAATGAAGGTGGCACCCTGCATAATGAGTGCGCCTTTTATGATGTAATCGGTGTAGGGAGCTAGGGAGCTAGTGTACTAGTGTACTGGTGTACTAGTGTACTAGTGTACTGGTAAAACCAGGAATCCCGCCTGCGGCGCTATGGAAAATGCACTTTTGTCAGTCGGGAGGTAAGCATGTAAAGCTGACTTTATACTCATCGCTGTTAGGCGATACCTTCCCTTCTGAACCCGTTGATTCCGGGACGCACAGTCCTCTTTATTCTCTTTCCCTTCTCTTCATAAGATATGATACAATAATGATAAAATAAGAAATAATCATCTTCAGGAGGATATTAGTTTACAGAAGTTTTACTTTTCCGATGTACAATCAATCAGGAAGAGCATGGTCATTTTCTTTATTGTCTATAGAAACGGGGGCTCGCTATGTCGGAACAAAGGCCGCTCATTTATGGAATCATTCATATCGGTTCATCCAATGTATCCATGCGTATTGTGCAGTACAACAGTGTGAAGGATATCCGGGTCATTGAATCAGTGCGGAAGGATACTGCTTTTGGGGAAGAGGTGTTTAACCAGAAGAGGCTGTCTTTTCCTTCTATCAAGAAACTGTGCCGCATGCTGTCGGGACTGAAGCAGCTGCTCATGGATTACCAGGTGAAGGTATATGCGGTATATGCCACGGCAGTGCTTCGGGAGGCGGAAAACTGCCGCTCCATTATTGACCTGATTCGGGTGAATACAGGCTTTAATGTGCAGGTAGTGGATATGCCCCAGGAAATTTATTTCAAGCATTTCGGCCTGCAGTATCAGTTCAAGGAGTACAATAAATCCCTGGACGGCCGCATGGGGAGTAATTTTCTCTTTGTAGATATTACCTCCGGCTGCATCGGTCTTACGGTGTGGGAGAAGGGGGCACTGTGCTATCAACATAATGTACATATCGGCACTCTCCGTCTTCTGGAGACCTTCAAGCTGAACCAGCGGGACTCCGTGGATTTTCCCCAGGCCCTGGGCGAATATATTCATGCCATTATGGAACCGCTGTGGGTGACGGTCCGGAAGTACAGCATTGATACGGTCATCCTGTCAGGCCGGGAGGCTCGTATCGTTGGCCGGCTCATGGGTCTACCTGTGGAAAAGGAAATCACGCCGGTGAAGCGGGAGGATATTCTTCGCTTTTATGAGGAAGCGGGGAGCCTTTCTACTTCCATGACCAGACAGAAGTATCATGTGGATGAGGCTCTGGCATCGGTGGTATCGCCTACCATTCATATATATAAAGAAATTCTGGACAATGTGCCTATGCATCATGTGGTGCTTATGGGCATGACCTTTGCGGAGGCGGCCAGCCTTTTCTACGGCGCCCAGAAAACGAAGGATCCTGCTCTTTTGTACATGAGGGCCCAGAATCTGGAACTTACTCGTTCCATTGCCGCATCCTACTATTACGAGCCGGATCATGCCCGGGTTATGGAGAGGTACTGCCACCATATTATCCAGGCTTTTGACCGGTATAACGGCCTCAATGAAAGGGATGAGTTCCTTCTCCGCATGGCCATTATCCTTTACCAGATCGGAAAATATGTCAATCTGCTGGGGTCTTCCATTCAGGCCTGGAGCATGGTAGAGGGCACCGATATTTTCGGAATTTCTGATAAGGAAAAGGATATTGTGGCATGCATTGTGTATTATGACCACAAAGGTATGCCCAGCGATGATGACAAACCCTTCCGCATTCTGTCCGATGAATCGAAGATGACGGCGCTGAAGCTGATTGCAGTTTTCCGTCTGGTAAGAGCCATGGATATGTCCAGAAAGCAGAAACTGAAGGATGTATCTGCCCGGATCGTGAAGGACTGCCTGCTCGTAGAATACGAAAGCGATGAGAATACAGCCTTGGAAACATGGCTTTTTGATAAGGAAAAAGAGTTTTTTGAAAATATATTTGGCATGGAAGCCAAGCTTGAGCGGAGGTAACTATGGACGTGGACGTAAAGAATCATCGGTATTATCTGAATCGAGAACTGTCCTGGCTCCAGTTTAACCGGAGAGTTCTCCAGGAAGCGGTGGACCCCAACAATCCGCTTTTGGAAAAATTGAAATTTCTGGCCATTACCAGCTCCAACCTGGACGAATTTTTCATGATTCGTGTGGCCGGCTTAAAGCACCAGAAGGAAAACGGTGTGAAACGGAGAGATATTGCCAATATGACACCGGAGGAGCAGCTGGAAGCCATTTCCGATACCTGCCAGCGGCTGGTGGCAAGGCAGTATCGGTACCTGAAAATGATTTTAAAGGAACTGGAAACGGAAGGACTTTATTTCATCCGCCCCGATGAAGCGTCGCCCCGGCAGATGAAGTGGCTGGATGACTATTTTGAAAGGGAAATTTTCCCTGTAGTCACTCCGATGGCAGTGGACTCTTCCCATCCATTTCCCTTCCTTGCGTCCAAGAGTCTCAATATTGCCATGCTGCTGGAACGGAATGAGCGGGATATGACTCTTGACGAGGAAAACGATATTGATGTAAAAACGGCTATTGTGCCGGTGCCATCAGTGCTGCCGCGGATTGTCCGCCTGCCGGACAATCCGGAAACGCCGGCCCGCCATGATTTCGTGTTCCTGGAACAGGTACTCTGTCATTTTGCTTCCCGCCTTTTCATTGGCTTTGATATGCTGGAAGCCCGTCCCTTCCGCATTACCAGGGACGCGGACCTCAATCTGGATGAAGAGGATGCCCAGGACCTGGTGGTGGAAGTGGAAAAGCAGCTGAAAAAACGGCAGCGCGGCGAAGCGGTGCGATTGGAATTCGAAAGGGGCACCAGTCGCTTCATGCGCCGGTTCATGACCTCTGAAATGAATCTGGGGGCTGAAGATATGTATGAAATCGACGGCCCTCTGGATATGACAGTTTTCTTCTCCTTCTGCGGCATCAAGGGCTATGACAGCCTCCGTTATCCGGAAGCCCACCCGCACAGGCCCTGGTCCATGATCCAGCTGGAAAAGGAAAGCAAGAAGAATATTTTTGACATGATCCGTGAAAAGGATCTGCTGGTTCACCTGCCCTATGAGTCCTTCGACGATTCAGTGGTCAATTTCGTGGCTTCCGCTGCCTCCGACCCTGCTGTACTGGCTATCAAGCAGACTCTCTACCGCGTTTCATCTTCCAGCCCCATTATCCAAGCTCTGGAGAAAGCGGCACAAAATGGAAAACAGGTGACCGTTCTCATGGAAGTAAAGGCCCGGTTCGACGAAGCCAATAATATCCTTATGGCAAGACGGCTGGAAAAAGCAGGAGCCCACGTTATTTACGGCCTGGTGGGGCTGAAAACCCATTCCAAGTGCACCCTGGTCATCCGGCGGGAAAAGGACGGCATCCGCCGCTATGTCCATGTGGCTACCGGCAACTACAACGCTTCCACCGCCAAACTGTACACGGACCTTGGCATTTTCACCTGCAATGACCGCTTCGGCAGCGATGCCTCCGCTTTCTTCAACCTTCTCTCCGGATACTCCGACCCGCCGATCTGGGACTCCTTCATTGTGGCGCCTATTAACCTGCGCCAGCGGTGCATGGAGCTTATTGACCGGGAAATCCATTTTGCCCTCCAGGGGGAACCGGCCCATATGATTGCTAAAATGAACTCCCTCCTGGATAAAGAAATCATTGCCAAGCTGTATGAAGCTTCCAGGGCTGGGGTGAAAATCGAACTCATCGTCCGCGGTATCTGCGTCATTATCCCCGGCATTCCAGGGGTGAGCGACAATATTACGGTGCGGAGCCTGGTGGGCCGTTTCCTGGAACACAGCCGGGTCTTCTGGTTTGCCAACGGCGGCCGTGAAGAACTTTATATCGGCAGTGCGGACTGGATGCCCCGCAATCTGAACGACCGGGTGGAATTGATGATTCCTGTGAAGGATCCGGATATCTGCAGAAGGCTGAAAGAAATGATTGATCTGGAACTGGCGGATAACCAGAAAGCTCATATCATGCAGTCTGATGGCACTTGGCAGAAGTTCATCGCTCCGGAAAATAAAGTGGCTGCCCAGGCAGAATTCCAGGAGCTGGCAGAAAAGAGAGACAGGGAAGTGGAAATGACTCTGGCCCAGAAGATGGAGCCTTACATGCCTGTATTTGGAAAAAATTAATCATAAGACAATCCGGCTTTTGCAAAAAAAGGGGACCGGCTCATGCTCCTTAAAGAGAGGTGAGCCGGTCCTTTTTGCCCGTAACTGAGGGAAATGATAGCAATTTAAATGATGTTTTTTATTTATGCAAATGGGGAAGAAAATGCAAATGGAGGAAGACGGAAAAATCCATGTACGGAGAATCATGAGACCGGAAATGCAATGAAAAATAGAAAGAGAGGGAAATGTTTCGTGGTTTCCACTTTGAGGCATAAATGAATCTGTTTTTGGGAATGCATTATTTGGGAGGCGGACTTTTCCTATATGAATTCCCACAAAGCATAAATATATCAGCGAACGACAGTTTCATAAGCGGCGCGACATGGGACAAAATAGTTCTATCTTCTGAAGAGGCCGACCTTTTTCTCCGGTTTACAATAGGGCGAAGAGAACAATGGATAAATAACGGGAAAGTCGAAAAAAACAGGGGATTTTGCATTCATTAAATTCTTATTTTTTACAAATGTCCATTGTAAAGGGACAAAATTGACAATTAAGCAAATGGCGAAAGGCCGATAAATACTGGAAATAAACGCGTTTTAATGACTGGCAATAGGATTTTATAATAAGAGAAAATACTGAAAGGGATATAATAAAACATAGATAATATCGATATAATTCCGGTATTTAAATAATGTGAACCTTCTGTTATTTGACAAAAAGTCTCCCTATGGTAGAATAACTGCCATAGGAGAGAAACATATGAAACATGCAACCTTTGAAAAAGCAGCAAAAGCAGTCACCTGTTCCCTTCTTCTGCTGGCCATGGCTGCCCAGACAGACCTTTCCATGGCCTTCGGGTTTGGATATTCCGACGAAGATAAAATGGTAACAGTATATGACGGCAAAGACAAAAAAGTGATTACCACCAGAGCGAACACCTACAAGCAGGTGCTCACCGATTCTGAAGTCAGCCTGAATGCCTATGACAAATACTGGACATCCAGCAGTGACGTGAAGAACGGCGCTGTGTTAGTGGTGGAAAGAGCAAAGCCCGTGACCATTGTGGCCAATGGCAAAGCCAGGACTGTATATACCACACAGCAGACCGTACAGGGCGTGGTAAACGAAGCAGGATTTGACTGGAAGAAAATGATGCCCATCGAAGACGGCATGATGAAAGTTACCCAGGGCATGCAGATTCATGTAGTTCCCTACACAGCCAGGGTAGTAAACCGCACAGAAGCCATTCCCGTTCACTACAATAAGTGGTATGACGCCAGCCTGGCTCCGGGACAGATAGAAGTTGTGCAGGAAGGCACTCCCGGCCGCAGGGAAGTGGAAATGGAAGAATACGTTTCCGACGGCAAAGTCATCAAAGCTGAACCGGGGGATGTAAAAATCCTTGTTCACGGTACACCGGGTATTGCCAAAACCGGTGATGCGGAAGGTACTAAGGGCTATGTGAGAAATATGAGTGCCAGTGCCTATCACCCCAGCGATGGCGACGGATACGGCATTACCGCCACCGGCACCAGAGCAGGCTATGGTACCGTGGCTGTAGATCCAAGGGTCATCCCCCTGGGTTCCACCGTATTTATCCCTAACTACGGTGAAGCGGTGGCCGCAGATACAGGCGGAGCTATCATCGGTGACCGTATCGACCTCTGCATGGAAACCTTCGAGGAATGTTATAACTTTGGAAGACAGAACGTGGAAGTATTTGTGAATTACTGATATACAAAAGGGGCTGTGAAAAAATGATTTACATTTTTTCACAGCTCCTTTTGTATACATAAAGTTTCAAAGAAATTGACCAAATGACAGTGAGGTGGAGTGGCAGCTGTGTCATTTCCACATTTTTTCACAGCCCCTGGGCGGAGTCCTGAGGATAGGCCCGGTACTACGTTATGTACCACTGCTGACACAAAAGCAAGCCCCGTAACCCTGACTTTATATTGCGCCCGTAGGGCGCCACCACAATCCTCAGCGCCAAAGGCGCTGTCAAACCTAAGGAAGCACTGATTAATTCGCAGAATCGAATTTCATATGTATTTTTATCCAATGCTGCGTCATAAGCCTCCTTAAATAGCTCGCTATTCGCGTCGACTTATTCCTTGCATTGAATAGAAATGCAGGAATGAAATCCGATAACGATTTAATCAGCGCTTCCCTAGAAA
>DCJJ01000017.1 GCA_002320515.1 Dialister sp. UBA1703
CAACATTTACTGGTCCGGCGATGCCCGCATGCAGTACCAGCACAAACTGGACGGCGCTAAAGACCATACAGATACCTGGAATGGCCGTATGCGTATCAACACCAAAGCCCAGGTCAATGACAACGTAACCGTTAATGGTCGTTTCGTTTACAACATGGACTTCAAGAAGAGTGCCGATGAAGATGGCACTGCAGAAGATGGTCATGTAGGGATGGATCGCATTTACTCCGAATGGACACCAACCGACCAGACCTATGTACGCATTGGCCGTCAGGGCGTAGCTCTTGACCAGACCGGCACCTTCTGGGATGAAGACGGTGAATACGATGGCATCACCGCTGGCTGGGATAACGGCAAGATCGGCATTGATGCAGGCTATGGCTACCTGAAGTCCGCTTACGAAAACCATGAAGACAGTGAACATGTTCCCTATGCTTCCAAGAACGGCACAGAATCCTGGTTTGCCAAACTCACCGGCCATGTAGCTGAAGGCGCTGATGTGTCTGCCTTCTATCTGGGCGCACCGAAGAAATTTGATGGCTGGGCATACACCGGAGACAAACACGCTGATGTTTGGGGTGTAGGCACCACCATCGGCCTTGGTCACAGCAATTTCACCCTGGATGGAGACTACATCAAGACTCAGCTCAGCGGCACCTATGACGGCAACAAAGCCGATGATCCGGCTCTCTGGACCGCAGGCCTCACCTACGGCGCTGTGGATACCGATAAGCCAGGCACCTGGCAGCTGGGCGTTCACTACGTAAAGGCTGATGCCGGTGCAATGCTCCTGGGCAACTCCGCTCTGGACCTCACCGACCAGCTGGACTACGGCTGGGATAACTGGTCCGATGTACACTTCTGGGTAGCCCGCGCAGGCGTAGCACTCCAGAAGAACGTAGAACTGGACGCTTACTACAACTTCGCAGCCAAAGCTTCCGGCAGCACCGAAGATCCTGACGACACCTGGGGCATCGAACTGAACTACGCATTCTAATGGGAATAAAAAAAAGAACTCCTTCGGGAGTTCTTTTTTTATGGCTTTTTGAACATAAGGCCCTTTCTCCCCGCCCCCCTGAACAAAAGGGTTCTGCATAACCGCGGCGCCAGCCGCGCTTCTTTCTTTAACATGACGGTAGGGTGCCACGGCACTTTCGTCATCTCGAGCGGAGGTACATGCTGCTATAGAAGACAGATGGAAAACGTTCCCATGATACTCTGAGTCGAGAGATCTCCCGCCCCAATGCTTCCTGTACCATGGTGGAGTGAGATTTCTCCACTCCGCTTCGCTTCGGTCGAAATGACGGGGATGGGGGCGGAATTATAAAACCCGTCGCCCCCTGAGCGAAGCGATGCACAGCGAACACATTTTGAAGGAGCGGAGCGACGCACAAAATGTAGTGAGTCGTTTCCCCCTGTGGGGACACAACCCTTGTACACAACCTGCCGCCGTCAGGCGGCCACAACCTTCGGGACGAAGTCCCGTCAACCCTCACACCGAAGGTGTGTCCCAAGCCGCGTCCATAATAAAAAATATCTATATGCACTAAAAGATAAAATTGAATAGCAGTCGCTCTTCTGCCGGCAGAGGGCAGGAAGGGAAAGGGGGAAAATCCCCTTCCTGTCGGCGATTTCAAGGGGAAGCGATGTGGCTGGAAGCTGCTGGAAAGGGGCTCACAATAACCGCAAAAAGGTGGGGCACAGGGGCACTTGATAATAGACCGGAAGTCAGAAAACTTGATTTTAGTCACCATTTATGATACCCTGTACCTAGACCAAAGTCCCACCCTCGGGACAGTAGTCAGGGATAGTACGTGAAGAAGCAGGCAGAGGAAACACGGTCACTCGCGCAAAGGCTTTCAGCGGAACTCCCGGTAGAAAAAATAGAGGGTTCATTTTCTTTTATTTTTTTCAAAAGGAGCGAAGAACTATGAAAAAGATTCTCGCAATCGCTGCTGTAGCAGCACTCACCGCTGGCGTATCCGCTTACGCAGCAAATCCATTCTCCGATGTTTCCACCGATGACTGGGCATACCAGGCAGTATCCGACCTCTCCGACCAGGGCGTGGTAGAAGGCTACCCGGACGGCACCTTCAAAGGCGAAAGAAACATTACCCGTTATGAACTGGCTCAGATCATTGCCCGCCTCATGGCTAAAGAAGATCAGCTGAACGCTGAACAGCGTGCAACCCTGGACAAACTGGCTGGCGAATACGCTGACGAACTGGCTAACCTGGGCGTTCGCGTTTCCAACCTGGAAAAGAAAGTTGGCAACATTTACTGGTCCGGCGATGCTCGTATGCGTTATAAAGACAACAGCACTGCATCCGATACTTGGGATGGCCGTATGAGAATCAACGTTAAAGGCCAGGTTAATGACTCCACCACCATCAATGGCCGCCTGACCTACAACATGGACTTCAAGGATGCTGACTCCAATAATTCCACTTATGACAAGGATACAGAGGCTGGAGATAAGAACAACGGTGTTTACATGGATATCCTCAATGCTAGACACCAGTTTGGTAAAAATGTTGCTGTAACCCTCGGCCGTTATGTAAATAACTTCGGCAACGAATACAGCTGGCGCTTTGGCGATTCCCATAACTTTGACGGCGCTGAACTGGCATATGCAAATAGCAAGTTCGATGCAAAAGTAGGTTTTGGCCAGTTTGATACAAACTACGGCACTGATTCCAACGATGACCAGACCATCAATGATAAGGATGCATTCTATGCAAAGGCCGGCTATAACTTCGGCTTTGCAAAACTGGCTGCAGACTACATTAAATTCCAGAACAACGAAGTTCTCAATGATGAACTCTATGGCGTAGACCTCACCATTCCGGTTGGTGACTTCTATGTTGCTGGTGAATATGTAAAGAACACCACCACAACCCTTAACAAAGATGATGCTTGGAATGCAGGCATTGGCTACGGTGTAGCTAACTGGAAGAAGCCAGGCTCCTTCAACGTTAACCTGATGTACAACGATATCGGCAAAGGCACCTACTTCGGCGGCACCGGCCTCGGCACTGATATCCTCAGCAACCTCAAGGGCGACAAGGAACTGAAATTCTGGAACCTGGGCGCTGACGTAACCCTCGCTAAGAACGTACAGCTCCATGGTGAATACGCATTCGACGCTGACCTCACCGACAGCGAAGATCCGGATGATGCATGGACTCTGTCCCTGAACTACAAATTCTAATTTCTGAAAAGAAAAGAGAATATAGTTTCATAAACAAAGAAGAAGCTCTCGAAAGAGGGCTTCTTTTTTTGTGCTGCTTTCTGTGGAGTCTTGGGAGGTGGGGAACACATAGGGAAAATTGTAAATGGTAAATGGTAAATGAAGGTGGGCGCCTGCCGGCGCCAGTATGAATAAAAGGAGGGTGCATTTCCATCGGGCGCAAGCCCGGTTGTACGGTTTTCCATTTCGCGAAGCGAAATTATACGCTCATCGCCCGCAGGGCGTGTCCAATGCCAATCCACAACCCTCGGCGCCGCAGGCGCCGTCAAATCTAAGAACCTTAAGACCCCTCGGGGCCAAGGGCCCCGTCAACCTTCACGCCTGAAAGGGCGTGTCCCAAGGCGCCCACCACCACCCTCAGCCGCGGAGCGGCTGTCCAACTTAAGAACCTTTTTCTCTCCTATGACTAGAAACTGTTGGAAATCACAAAAATTAGTCATAGAATATCCACGAACATCGATTTCAAAAATATATGGGAATGAAAATGCCGAATATATGGGAATGAAATTGCCGAATATGTGGGAACGGGATAAAATAGGGATAAAGAGATGATTTTATGGATCGAAAAGAATATCATCCCCGTGTGATAGATGTTCAGGTGGAACGGCAGTTATCGGCCTTTGGGGCGGTTTGCATAGAAGGGCCGAAGTGGTGTGGGAAGACATGGACTTCCTGTTATCACAGCAGGAGCAGCGTTTTTCTGGCTGATCCGGCAGGAAATTTCCAGAATCGTGAGCTGGCCCGTTTGGATCCGGCGCTGGTGCTGGAGGGAGAAACCCGCGGCTCATTGATGAGTGACAGGAGGTTCCTGCTTTGTGGGATGCTGTCCGGTACAAAGTGGATGAGAGGAATCAGAAGGGGCAGTTTATTCTTACCGGTTCTGCAACGCCGGTGAATAAGGGAATCCTTCACAGCGGTGCCGGTCGTATTGCCCGTCTTCGCATGCGTCCCATGTCTTTGTATGAATCAGGCCATTCTTCAGGGGCGGTGTCTCTTCAAACGTTATGCAGTGGAGAAGCGAAAGCGGAGATGACCGGTGAGGTGAAGCTCACTGATTTGATTGATTACATCATCCGCGGCGGCTGGCCGGCTAATCAGAAGGGGGATATAGAAGAAGCGGCTCTTTTGCCTAAGGCTTATCTGGATGCCATTCTGGAGGATGATATTTCCCGTCTGGATGGCGTCCGCCGCGATTCTCATAAAATGGAGCTGCTCCTGCGTTCTCTGGCCAGAAATGAATCGACTACCATCAGTACCCGACGCTTGAAGAACGATATACAGGAGGTAGATCATGCAGATATGGACATCAAGACGGTATCATCTTATCTGGACGTACTGCAGAGGCTTTTCCTCCTGGATAACCAGAAGCCCTTCAGCTGGCATGTGAGATCTTCCGTTCGTGTCAAACAGGCGGAAAAATGGCACTTTGCTGACCCGTCGCTGGCTGCGGCGCTGCTCAAGCTGACTCCTGCCATGCTTCTTCACGATCTGGAGACACTGGGATTCCTTTTTGAGGCCCTGTGCGAACGGGACTTACGTATTTATGGAGAAAGCTTTGGGGCAGAATTATATCATTACCAAGATTATAATGAGAAAGAAATCGATGCGGTTCTTGGCTTTAACGACGGCGAATGGGGCGCTTTTGAAATCAAACTGGGCGCCAATCAGATTGATAAAGCAGCAGAGGGGCTTCTGAAGCAGAAAGAAGCCATAGCAGCTGAAAGGGACGGGAAACCGCCCAAAGTACTGGGGGTCATCTGCGGACTGTCCTCTGCCTTTTACCAGAGACCGGACGGAGTTTACGTGATTCCTATTACCGCTCTGCGGCCATGAAATGGAAAATATAGGGAGAGTTTTATTTTCTACCTTAAGGAGAAGCAAAGAAAGCTTGAGGGGAGAAGAAGTGAGTCATATGCTTCCTGTGCCATTGCGGCGTTCTGCCTCGTACACCCTTTTGCCGCTGCGCGGCACTTCCCCCATAGGGAAGCGTGCCACCTCAAGGGGAAACAAGGGGTTGAGGCGGGAGATGTTGAGCCATACTCTTCTTGCCGCATTTCGGCGATTCCCCCTTTGGTGGCTGGCGCCACCACCTTGCCCGGTGGGAAGCATGTCACTGGATTCGCGGGTCGCGGGGCTCCCCTATGAATCCAGTTCCTTTGCCACCCCCGCAGTTCGGTCGGGCAGATAAAAGGAAAGCGCCTTAATGGGCAGGCTAGGCGCCTTACTTTGCCCGACGTGCACATCCTATGCAGGATGTGCACAGTGGCACTATGGACGCTGGGCAATGTGCCACATATGGCGCATCGGAGAAGCATAGAGAGGACCTATTCTGTCCCCTGAATAGGGGTGGCAAGCGAACTTGGGTCACACCAGTGAACTGGATTCGTAGGGGAACGTGAGTGACCTGAGAATCCAGTGAATCGGTGATAGCCGTGCTGTAGGGGAGCGGAAGCGACCTGAGAACCAAGTGAGACGCTTCCCTTTGGGCAAGTCCGGCGGAGCGGGATAGGGGGGGCCGCCGCAGGCGGCCAATTCGGCAGGAGGGGAAGAATAGAAAATGATACGAATGGCTTTATTGGCACAAACCCTTGCGTCCCCTTTAGGCGGAGACCCTGCATAGGGTCTCCGAGTCAGTCAAAGTTGGCCCTTAGCCTGCCCATAAAAGGGCCTACCTTTTGCTTGACTGACCGGTGAAGAGGGCCACGAAGTGGCGAAGGGGTGGACGAGGGTAAGAATAGGAATGGAATGCAAAAGTGGAGCAGGCCGCCTTTCGGGTGGTAGGTCTGTCAAGTCCTTTGTGTAAATTTTTTCTGCTAAATTAAAGTCTTTCTAATCAAATGGACTCCAGGTCCCCCGGCAGTATGCGGTCCGGGTAGTAAACCATCAACTGATTGAGTATCGTGTTCCAATTCTGCACCTTCCCGGTCCACTTCTTCGTAATGTTCTTCATAGCCAGATACAGCGCTTTCTCAAGGGCTGCTTCGGTCGAGAAGATGCACTTAGCCTTGGTATACTTCCGGAGGCCCCGGTTGTAGGCCTCAATGGCGTTGGTGGTGTAAATCAGCTTCCTGAGCTCCTGGGGCAGGTCGTAGTAAGTCGACAGCTCCGCCCAGTTATCTCTCCAGAGCCGGATGACTCCCGGGTAGCGCTTTCCCCACTGCCCTTCAAATGTATCTAAAGCCAGCTCTGCTGCCTCTCGGGTAGGGGCGTTATAAATAGGCTTCATATCCCTTGCCACGGCCCGGCGGTCCTTGAATGGCACCAGTTTGAAACAGTTCCGGAGCTGGTGTACAATGCACCGCTGGATGAGGGAGTTCGGGTAGACGGCCTGGATGGCCTGTGGGAGCCCTTTAAGCCCGTCCACTGCGAAGAGGAACACATCCTCCACTCCTCTTGACTTCATGGAGTCCAGGATGCGTGCCCAGTAGCTGGCGCTTTCGGCATCACCGATCCACATTCCCAGTACCTCACGCTGTCCGAAGAGGTTAACTCCGATGGCGGAATAGTTGGCTTTCTGGATGACGCGGCCATTTTCACGGACATTGAAATAAGCGGCATCCATGTAGATGTAAGCGTATATCCGGCGAAGCGGGCGGTTCTGCCATTACTTGAGCACAGGGATGATGGCATCGGTGATTTCGGAGATTGTCTGGGCGGACATTTCAATACCGTGCAGCTCGCGAATGTGGTTGGCGATGTCCCTCTCCGTCATCCCACTGCCATATAGGGAGATGATCTTCTCATCCAAACCGGAAACATCCAACTGGTTTTTCTTAACTACCTGCGGGGCAAAGGTCCCATCCCTGTCCCTGGGGACGTTCAGTTCAAGCGGTCCGTACTGGGATTTCACCGTCTTCTTGCTGTATCCGTTGCGGCTGTCGTTGGTGTCCTCACCCTCACGATTGTACCGGCTGTAGCCGAGATGCTGGTCCCTTTCGGCTTCCATCATTTTGTTCATAATAGCCCGGCACATTTCCCCGAGGACATTCTGGGGGACAGTGGGCTTTCCTTCTTCCATAAGCTGCTTGACGATGAGATCTGCAGCCTTGTCAAATACAGTGGGTACATAATTTCTTCTGGGCATGGTAAATTCCTCCGTGTTATGTTCTGAATACAGATTCTATCATAAACCGGCACTCATCCCCAACATGGGAGTGGAAGGGTTTACAGGGAGGGGCAATGTGGTAGCCTTGCAGGCCTGCAGCTGCCTTTAGGCATTGCTGCCATAAGGCAAAGGAACCACATTGCCAGAGGCTCCCTGTCGACCCCGTAACGGCTCTCATGCAGGGTCATAAATACCAGGTTTATTAAGGGAATCTAATTTACACAAAGGGTTTTACACTCTCAAAAGCCAATCCCGTAACGCTGACTTTATAAGCATTGCCCGATAGGGCAATCCACAACCCTCGGCCTGAAAGGCTGTCAAACTTAAGAACCTCCGGCCCAGCGGGCCGGTCAATCTTAAGAACCCTTTTCCCCTCCCCCCTGAGCAAAGCGATGCAGCCTTTCTACACAACCCGCGGCGCCAGCCGCGGCCCCTTTTTTATGATCTGCGGCGTCAGCCGCCATCGTCATCTCGAGCGGGGCTGCGTGCCGCTATGGGAGACAGACAGGAACCGCTCCGATGATGCTCTGAGTCGAGAGATCTCCTGCCCCAATGCCTCATGTACCATTGGAGGAAGGAGATTTCTCCACTCTGTGGAGACTCTGCATAGAGTCTCCAAGTCAGCCGAAGTTGGCCTCTAGGGAAGCGCTGATTAAA
>DCJJ01000016.1:0-759 GCA_002320515.1 Dialister sp. UBA1703
ATTCTTCACTTCGTTCAGAATGACGCCCCGGCAGGAAGGCTCCTCTGCGTCTGGCAGCGCAAATAAAAAGGAGCACCGAAGTGCTCCTTTCAGATTCCCATTTTTTCTTTATATGCCTTTGCCCGTCCGGAGGCACGGCATTCTTTGCAGTAGCCGTAGATTTCCACCTTGGGATCCGCCACTTCAAAGCCGTATTCTTCGTCCATGTGCCGGCGGTAGCCTTTTTCCAGTTCCACGTCCACCGGGAAGATACGGTGACAGGACAGGCAGATGGCATAGTGCACCGGCGTGGCGTGGGCGTACTCATAGCGGGTGAGGCCGTCGGACATGGTGGTGGTGCGGGAGAGAAGTCCCTTTTCCGCCAGGGCTTCGCAGTTCCTGTACACCGTGGACAGGCTGAGGCGGGTGTCTTTTCCCCGCACCGATTCATACACTTCTCCTGCAGTGAGGGGCAGGCTCTTTTCGAGGACTTTCAGAATCATAATCCTCGCCTTTGTCCTTTTCATATGTTTTTTTACCAGAATGTCTTCAAAGCTTGCCATGGGCCTCTCCTTATCGTCTATGGGAAGGACAGAGGAAACCGGGACTGCCCATGTCTCCTGTGCTCTTCCTTATTGCATAGTATACTATATATTTATATTATATGAAATTTTGTTCGTTCGGTCAAGGGTAAAGTCAGGTGATAATCGGCAGGCCGCTCTGCGGCAGGTTCAGAGGGAATGTGAAGCGCGCCTCACGGCGCAGGTTGTGTAGAAGGGT
>DCJJ01000016.1:778-9107 GCA_002320515.1 Dialister sp. UBA1703
AGCGTTACGGGATTGACTTTATGAATCATATAGCATGATACCCAGATGATGAGCCACCTTCGGTGGCTTCCCCCCTTTGGTGCCTTACGGCACCACCTTCCCCCCCGCTGAGCGGTGGGACTCTAAAGCACCGCGAGGCAATCTCCCCATAAATCCTCCGCTCAAGATGTCGATGTTGGCGAGCGCCCCTCTCGTCATTTCGACCGAAGCGGAGTGGAGAAATCTCCCCCCTCTGATAGTACGGGCGGCATTACTGCAGGAGATCTCTCGACTCAGCGTATCATCAAAGCGTTTTCCATCTGCCCCATACCGACATGCAGCTCCGCTCGAGATGACGGTGGCAGCGGGCACCCCTATCGTCATGTAAAAAAAAGGGGCGCGGCTGGCGCCGCAGGTTGTGTCGAAGGGTTGTGTCCCCACAGGGGAAACGACTCACTATGATTTGTGCGTCGCTGGCGCTCCTTCAAATCATGTTCGCTGTGCATCGCTCCGCTCAGGGGGCGACAGCTCCTGCGGGAATACGGGAAAGCACCGCCCAGGTCCCGGTCCTGATCCCGACCTACAGTTTCTCCGGGCTTCCCATTTCTTTCCAAAAAAAAACTCCCTTCCCGAGGGAAAGGAGTTTTTTCAGCGGTCATTATTTAATGTCGTACATGCCGCTGACGCCTTCTTTGAGGTTGATGTAGATGTTCTTCATCTGGCTGTAGTGTTCCAGCATGACTTTGTGGGTTTCTCTGCCGATGCCGGACTGTTTGTAGCCGCCGAAGGGGGCGCCTGCGGGGAGGTCGTTGTAGGTGTTGACCCACATACGGCCGGTGCGGACGCCGCGGGCTACTTTGAGGGCGGTGTCGATGTTCTTGGTGAATACGGCGCCGCCAAGGCCGTAAACGCTGTCGTTGGCCAGGGCGATGACTTCGTCGGCGGTTTTGAATTTCTGGATTACTACCACCGGTCCGAAGATTTCTTCCTGGCATACGCGGTCGCTGTTCTTGTCGGTGACAAGGATGGTGGGTTTCATGAAGAAGCCTTTGTCGCAGCCGTTTTCGGTGTATCTTTCGCCGCCGGTGATGAGTTTGGCTCCTTCGTCAAGGCCGATCTGTACGTATTTCAGTACTTTATCCTGCTGGGATTTGTAAATCTGGGCGCCCAGCTGGGTTTCGGGATCCGTGGGGTCGCCGATTTTTACGTTTTCAAAGGTAGCTTTCAGGTGTTTTACAAATTCGTCAAAAATGCCTTCCTGTACGAAGAGGCGGGAGCCTGCGCAGCATACCTGTCCCTGGTTGAAGAGGATGCCTTTGCATGCGCCGTCTACGGCCTGGGCCAGGTCTGCATCGTCAAATACGATGTTGGCGGATTTGCCGCCCAGTTCGAGGGTGACGGGGATGAGTTTGTCACAGGCAGCCTGGTATACGCCGTGGCCCACTTCGGTGGAGCCGGTGAATGCCAGTTTGTCCAGGTCCGGGTGGTCAAGGAGCCACTGGCCGGATTTGGAGCCTTTGCCGGTGATGACGTTCAGCACGCCCTTCGGAAGTACGTCCTGGATGAGACGGGTGAGTTCCATGAGGGAGAGGGATGTGTGGGAAGACGGTTTGATGACGATGGTATTTCCTGCTGCCAGGGCGGGAGCCAGTTTCCAGCATGCCATGGTAAAGGGGAAGTTCCAGGGGATGACCTGTCCTACCACGCCTACCGGTTCATGGAGAATGAGGGAGAGGGTGTTGTCGTCCAGCATGTTGGCAGAGCCTTCCCATGCACGGAGGCAGCCTGCAAAGTAGCGGAAATGGTCGCTGCCCAAGGGGATATCGACAGCCTTGGTTTCACGGATAGGCTTGCCGTTGTCCAGTGTTTCCACCAGTGCCAGGTGGTCTGCATTGGCATCAATAATATCTGCAATTTTCAGCAGGATGTTCTGTCTTTCAATAGGAGATGTTTTGGACCAGGCCG
Organism: Dialister sp. UBA1703; assembly: GCA_002320515.1. GTDB lineage: Bacteria > Bacillota > Negativicutes > Veillonellales > Dialisteraceae > Dialister. The sequence goes on from DCJJ01000016.1 coordinate 2,723, forward strand.
GAAGAGCGGCTCTTGCTGCCTTTACTGCGCTGTCCACGTCTTCTTTGGTTGCTTCTGCGAAATAAGCCAAGTGCTCGCCATTTGCCGGATTGTGGGCGTCAAAGGTAGCGCCGTCAGAGGCGGGAACGAATTCGCCATTAATGAAGAGACCGTACTGTTCCTGAATGTCTGCTTTTGCCATAATAATACCTTCCTTTCAATCACTTGCGGGGAATATCCCCTTTATATGAGATGCTCCGCCGGAGTTTGTACGATATCCGGTAGTCCGACGGGATGTTTCTTTCAGCTGCCGGAAGAAATACAACCTTTCATACTGTTCGATAGTCACTTTCTTCTGCATGTGTGCTGTAGTCATAGTATATCATGGGATGGGAGAATATTCAAGAGTCTCGATAAGCATGGCTGAAGTTTTTCTATGCAGGAAATGGGGTTCAGAGGGTTCAGAGGGGAAGGTTGACGGGGCCTCTGGCCCCGAAGGTTGTGGCCGCCTGCGGCGGCAGGTTGTGTAGAAGGGTTGTGAAGGGAAAGGTTCTTAAGATGGACCGGCCTGGCGGCCGGAGGGTTCTTAGGTTTGACGGCCTTTCAGGCCGAGGGTTGTGGTATCGCCCTTCGGGCGCAGATTATAAAAAAGGGGCGCGGCTCGCGCCGCGGGTTGTGTAGAAGGGTTGCATCGCTTCGTTCAGGGGGCGACAGCAGCTCTGCCGCTGAGGGTGGTGGTGGCGCCCTTCGGGCGCAGATTTTAAAAAAGCCAGCCCGCGCCCTCCGTCATTTCGGCGAAAGCGTTGCGGAGTGAAGAAATCTCCCCCTCTGATAGTACGGACGACATTACGGTGGGAGATCTCTCGACTCAGAGTATCATGGGAGCGTTTTCCATCTGCTCCATACCGACATGCGGCTCCGCTCGAGATGACGATGGTGGCGAGCGCCCCTCTCGTCATTTCGACGAAAGCGTTGCGGAGTGGAGAAATCTCACTCCTCAATAGTCCAGAAAGCATTGGGGTGGGAGATCTCTCGGCTCAGAGTATCATCAAAGCGTTTTCCATCTGCCCCATACCGACATGCGGCTCCGCTCGAGATGACGGTGGCAGCGGGCGGCATTGGACACGCCTGCGGCGTGAGGGCTGACGGGCCTTTGGCCCGATGGTTATGGCCGCCTGATGGCGGCAGGTTGTGTCCCCACAGGGGAAACGACTCACTATGATTTGTGCATCGCTAGCGCTCAGGGGGCGACAGCCCTGGCGGGCTGAGGATGGTGGTGGCGGCTGACGTCGCAGATAAAAAAAGGGGGGACGCGGCTGGCGTCGGAATCTTTGGCGGCGTCTGGATGCAGTAAAAAAGAAGCCCCTCATTTCGAGGAGCTTCTTTTTTCGTTCTAATGAAAATTAGAATACATAGTTCAGGGATACGGATGCTACATCATCGTAGTCGGTATCGGTGCCTTTGGTCTTTACGTCGAAGCTGTATTCGCCGTGGAGTCTTACGTTCTTAGCGAGGGTTACATCGCCTTCTGCACGCCAGAATTTAACTTCTTTGACGTCTTTGTTCAGAAGAGCGTCCAGTGGGGAAGCATCGTAGGTGTAAGCACCGAGGAATGCATTTCTTTCAGCGTCTACATAGGAAGCAGCTACACGGAAGGAGCCGACTTTAGCATTGTCCTGTTTGCCGTAGCCAAGGCCTGCAGTCCAGAGAGCCGGATCGCCTTTGGCATCGGTGTTCTTGTAGTAGTCACCGAATACGTCGAAGCCGCCGCCAAGGCCTGCGGTGAGGCCTGCGCCCCAGATGTTGACTTTGTTGGAGCTGGTGCCGTTCACATAGTCTACGTCATAAGCAAAGCGTCCTGCTTCGCCGGAGAACTGTGCGTAGGCATATTCATGTTTATCAGTGATGTTGTCTGCATAGTCTCCGTTCCAGTCTTCGAAGCGGCCATAGCCTACTGCCAGGTTGGCTGCATCGTTTGCGTGGAAAGCCAGTTCAGCGCCTTTGATTTCAGAATCGAAGAATACGCCGGTCTGACCGAAGAACTGGTCATATTTACCGAGAGTAGCTTCGACTTTGTCGCCAAATGCATGACGAACATAGAGTCTCTGCATATAGGTGTCGCTGGTTTCGCTGTCCTTGAAGTCCATGTCAGAACGGAGCAGGCCATTCACATAGGTGGAATCATTGACCTGGCCCTTTACATTGATACGGATACGGCCAACGTATTTGTCATCAGCTTTACCGGTATAATGAGTGCCTCCATTGGCGTCTTTGCCAGTTTTATAGGTCTGATAGAATTTCATGTAGCCGTTGCCGGACCAGGAGATGTTGCCGACTTTCTTTTCCAGGTTGGAAACGCGAACGCCCAGGTTAGCCAGTTCGTCAGCGTATTCGCCAGCCAGTTTGTCCAGGGTTGCACGCTGTTCAGCGTTCAGCTGGTCTTCTTTTGCCATGAGGCGGGCAATGATCTGAGCCAGTTCATAACGGGTAATGTTTCTTTCGCCTTTGAAGGTGCCGTCGGGGTATCCTTCTACCACGCCCTGGTCGGAGAGGTCGGATACTGCCTGGTATGCCCAGTCATCGGTGGAAACATCGGAGAATGGATTTGCTGCGTATGCAGATACGCCAGCGGTGAGTGCTGCAACAGCAGCCAGTGCGAGAATTTTTTTCATAGTTCTTCGCTCCTTTAGAAAAAATATATGGATAACCTGCCCTTTCTGAAGGAGTGAAAATACTTCTGCAAGAGTGTCCATGTTTCCTCTGCTTCCCCTCTCTCCTCCCATATCCCCCGGGCCAGAAATATGCTTTTTTCAGCATACTATAAACGCATTCTTTTCTGCAACTGTGAAACTGTATTTTTATGCAATTCTAATATTGTTTATGCTTTCCGGTGCATTTCAGGAATTCGAAAAGGAGTCCTTTACGGACTCCTCTTCGAATCTTAACCCTTTATGAACCTGTATGTATCATAAACTATGGAGAGAAAAAGTGCAAGGGGAATTTTGTGAAAAAGGGGCCGCGCCCTTTGGGCGCGAAAGGGGCGCCGCTGACGCGGCAGGTTGTGCCGAAGGGTCGTGGTAAAAGGTTCTTAGGTTTGACCGGCTTCCAGCCGGAGGGTTTTCAGGTTTGACGGGCCCTTCAGGCCCGAGGGTTGTGGTGGCGGCTCCGCCGCCATTTTTAATAAAACCTTAAAGCCCGCCCTGTCGGGCGGGGGAAACCCATACAACCGCGCCTTCAGCGCGTTGGAAATGCACCCCTTCTGCCTACGGCATCTCCCCCGGTGGGGGAGATTTGCTCTATGTTTACCCTTGTGCTAACTTAAGCTGCTCATTGCATAGCGGCGCTAAAATCTGCCCCTCTGGGGAAGACGCCGCCGCAGGCGGCAGAAGGGGTGCATTTCCACGGGCGCCAGCCCGGTTGTATGGTTTTTCTGCCCATTGGCCTCATGAATCATATGGCTCATTTGATTCCAGCATGAACAAAAATCCTACTCTCCTCTCTCCAGAAGGGCTACGGTTTCTACGTGCATGGTCTGGGGAAACATGTCCACGGGCCGGACTTTTTTGAGGGTGTAGCCCAGGGCGGAGAGAACTTTAGCGTCTCTGGCGAAGGTGGCGGGGTTGCAGGAGACGTAGACGATACGCTTCGGTTCCATGGCAGCGGCGGCTTTGAGGACGTCTTCGCTGCAGCCGGCACGGACGGGGTCCATGACGATGACATCAGGGCGAAGGCCTTCTTTATAGAGGGCGGGCATGAGCTTTCCTGCGTCGGCGGCGTAGAATTCCGCGTTTTCCACATGGTTGAAGTCCGCATTTCTTTTGGCATCTTCAATGGCCGCTTCCACAATTTCAATGCCTATCACTTTTTTCGCTTTTTTGGCAAGGCAGAGGGAAATGGTACCGGTGCCGCAGTAGGCGTCGATAACGGTTTCGCCGCCGGTGAGGGAGGCGTAGTCCAGGGCAGTTTCATACAGTTTCTCCGCCTGGTCTTTGTGGACCTGGAAGAAGGAGAAGGGGGAAATTTCAAAGGAGAGGCCTGCCAGGGTGGCGGTGAGTGTCTTTCTCCCCCAGAGGTGGTGAATGGTATTTCCAAGAATCACATTGCCCCGGCCAGCCTGTACGTTGTGGTAGATGGAAACTACTTCCGGCAGGAGCTCACGCATTTCCTTCACCCAGAGCTGTGCAAAGGGAAGGGCCTGTGTGGCGGTGACGATGACGGCCATGACTTCTCCTTTGTCTCCGGTGCGGGCCATGATGTGGCGGATGGAGCCTTTGCGGGATTTTTCGTTGTAGCCCTGGACATGGTGCCTTGCCATGAATCCCTGGGCGAAGCGGAGAACCCGGTTATTTTCTTCTTCCTGAATCAGGCAGCCGTCAATAGGTACCACCTGATGGCTCCCCTGGCGGTAGTAGCCAATCACCGGGCCGCCGGTGACCTGGGAAACGGGCACGGCCATTTTGTTCCGGTAGTTCCAGGGATGGGCGGCGGGAAGGACGGGAAGCACCAGGTCTTCGGAGAAGCCACCCAGACGGCTCACCACGTCCCGCACCCGCTTTTCCTTGAGAGCCAGCTGGCCTTCGTAGGTAAGATGGGAAATCTGGCAGCCGCCGCAGGCGTCGTAGACAGGACATTCCGGCTTCGTGCGGCAGGGAGAAGGACTGTCAATGGAAATCAGCTTCCCCTGGGCGTAGGACTTCTTGGCCGCCACAATGCGGGCGGTCACCGTCTCCCCGGGAAGGGCGCCGGGTACAAAGATGGTGAAGTCATCGACGGAGCCGATGCCTTCGCCGTGGATGCCAAGGTCACGGATACCAAGGGTGTAGGTTTCATTCATTTTTACAGGGATATTTCTTTTGGTCATAGGAGACTCCTTATTATGGGGCCGCTCCGCGGCCCCGGGTTCAGAGGGTTCAGAGGGTTCAAAAGGTTCAAAGGGTTGTGGTATCGCCCTATCGGGCGATGAGTTTTATAATCCGCCTGCGGCGGTCACGTCCACATCGAGTATCATAATCATTCTTACCCTCGTACATCCCTTCGCCACTTCGTGGCCCTCTTCCCCTAAAGGGGACGCAAGAGCGTTACGGGATTGGCTTTCTGTATCATATAGCATGATAAGCATTCTGGTGATTAGCCGCTGCGCGGCTCCCCCTTATCCGGCTGCGCCGGACTTTCCCCCATCCGGGGGACAGAATAAAACACCGCGAGACAATCTTCTCATAAATCCTCCGCTCGAGATGACGGTGTTGGCGGACACCCCTCCGTCATTTCGACCGAAGCGAAGCGGAGTGGAGAAATCTCACTCCTCCATGGTCAAGAAAGCATGGCGACAGGAGATCTCTCGGCTCAGAGCATCATGGGCGCGTTTTTCATCTGCCCCCATAGCGGCATGCGGCTCCGAAGAGAAAACAGATGCAGCCAGTGAGGCAGCTCTTTAATCCTCCGCTTCTTTCAGTTTTTTCTCCAGGGTCTTGGCCAGTCTGGCGAAGGCGGGAATGAAGCTGTCTTTAATGAGAAGAACCAGTTCGTCTATTTCATTTTCATCATACATATGGACGGACTGATTTCTTTTCCTCAGCATGAGGAGCCATACGGGCTGATCGTCCACGAATCCTACTTTATATCCCAGCTGGAGAATTTCTCTGGGAGAACCGGTTTCTGCTTCCTGCACGCCATGAAGACGCAGAACCTGCTGCAGGGCTTTCCACGCCAGTTCGAAGGTAAGGTTGAACTGGCCGATAATGCCGGTGCGGTAGATTTCATCATTCTCTGCCAGGGAGAAGTCCGCTTTTTCCAGTACCTTAAGGCAGCTTAGGAAGTTATCGAGTTTTTTCATAAATCACCACTCCGTCTCGGTCCAATTCTTTCTGCAATTCTTCGGAAATACCATCATCAAGATTCACCACATCAAACATAAGGAGGGAATGCACATCATTTTTAATATCCCGGTAGAAGCTGTCGAAATTTCCCCCGCTGACGGCAATGTCTATGTCGCTCCGTTCTGTATGGGTGCCTCGTGCCCGGGATCCGAACAGGATAATCCTTTGAATGTGGTTTTTTGCGGCCAATTTTGAAATATCCCGGAGCACTCTGGCAGGAAGATGGATGGGCATGATGGGCTCCTTTCTTTGAACGCGCCTGCGGCGCTGAGGGCTGACGGGGCTGCGCCCCGAGAGTTGTGGTGGCGGCTAACGCCGCAAGTTTTATAAAAAAAGGGGCGCGGCTTTGCCGCGGGTTGTGTAGAAGGGTTGTGCACCGCTTCGCTCAGGGGGCGACGTCCCTTCGGGCCGAGGGTGGTGGTATCGCCCTATCGGGCGATGAGTTTTATAATCCGCCTGCGGCGGTCACGTCCACATCAAGTATCATAATCAGGATTACCACCGTCCACACCGACTTCGCTGGATGGCGT
>DCJJ01000162.1 GCA_002320515.1 Dialister sp. UBA1703
TATAAGAATTTTTATGCACTGCTTCGTCATGGGACTCCTTAAATAGCTGGCTATTCGCGTCGTCCCATTCCTTGCATTGCATAAAAATCCAAGAATAAAAGCAGACAGTGATTTAATCAGCGCTTCCCTAGTGGCCAACTTCGGCTGACTTGGAGGTCCTATGCAGGACCTCCACAGAGTGGAGAAATCTCATTCCTCGATAGTATAAACCTCATTGCGGCGGGGGATTTCGGGGCACAGAGCCTCAATAGAACAAAAGGCATGATCATCCATAACTACATGAAGCATCGCTCGAAATGACGTATAGGCAGGAAGCTGACTGTCATTTGGCCAATTTCCGTGAAAATTTATGTATACAAAAGGGGCTGTGAAAAAATGTAAATCATTTTTCACAGTCCCCGGATGTTTTATTCTACAGTAACCGATTTAGCCAAGTTCCGCGGCTTATCCACGTCGTTTCCTCTCTTCACGCTGGTGTAGTAGGCCAGAAGCTGCATGGGAATGACGGAAAGGATGGGAGCAATGAAGAAGTCCACTCTGGGGATGCGGACCGTTTCGGTGGTATACTTGCCCAGTTCCTTGTCATCGTCGTAGCCGATGCCGAGGACTTCAGCACCCCGGGCTTTGACTTCCTGGATGTTGCTGTACATCTTGGAGCTGACGGAATCCTGGGTAGCCACAGCAATAACCGGAGTAGCCGGTGTGATGAGCGCCAGGGTGCCGTGCTTCAGTTCCCCTGCTGCATAGGCTTCTGCATGGATATAGGATACCTCCTTCAGCTTCAGTGCCCCTTCCATGGCAATGGCATAGTCGATGGAACGGCCCAGATAGAAAATATCGCTGGCCTTGATGAGGCGTTCTGCCACTTCGGCCATATGATCCTTTTCTTCCAGTACCTTTTCAATCTGTTTTGGCAGGTCTCTGAGACCATCGGTGATTTTATGGATGAGATCCATGGAAATGGTGCCTCTGAGCTGTGCCATGTAAAGGGAAAGGAGCAGGAGGGCCACCAGCTGGGTGGTATAGGCTTTGGTGGAAGCTACGGCAATTTCCGGCCCTGCCAGGGTATAGACTACATGATCCGCTTCCCGGGCAATGGAGGAGCCGATGGAGTTGGTAACAGCCAGGCTCTTTGCTCCATGCTTCTTTGCTTCCTTCAGCGCTTCCAGAGTATCGATGGTTTCGCCGGACTGGCTTACCACGATGCAGAGGGTATGGCTGGTGGTGAGAGGCTTGCTGTAACGGTATTCGGAAGCGATTTCTACAGCCACCGGAATCTTTACGAACCGTTCGATATAGTGTTTTGCCACCAGTCCTGCATGATAGGCGGTGCCGCAGGCGGTGATAAGGATGTTGTCGATATTGTCGAAGCATTCCTTTGTCCAGCCCAGGTCCGGGAAAGCGACGGAGCCGTCTTTGTTCAGATGAATCTGCACGGTATCACGGACAGCCTTGGGCTGCTCGAAGATTTCCTTCAGCATGAAATGGGAATAGCCGCCCTTTTCTGCCGCTTCCGCAGACCAGGTCACCTTCTGGACTTTCTTTTCAATAGCTCTGCCTTCCTTATCGTAGACAGATACGCTGTCTTTCTTCACCACAGCCAGTTCCTCATCGTCCAGGATGTAGATATCCCGGGTACGATTGATGACAGCAGGAATGTCGGAGGCAATGAAGTTCTCCCCCTTGCCCAGGCCGATAATAAGAGGATTATTCTTTTTGGTGCAGATAATGGTATCCGGATCTGCATCATCCATAATGACAAGGCTGTAAGAGCCTTCCACAATGGCGAGCATTTTGCGGACAGTGGAGAGGAAATCACCATCATCCAGTTCTTCCAGCAGATGAGCCACGATTTCCGTATCTGTTTCAGATTTGAAAACATGGCCTTTTTCCGTCAGTTCCTTCTTCAGGGTCAGGTAGTTTTCAATAATGCCGTTATGCACTACCACGAAATGATTGTGGCAGTCGCCGTGGGGATGGGCATTCCTGTCAGAAGGTTTGCCATGGGTGGCCCAGCGGGTATGGCCGATGCCGATATGTCCGTGAAGCGGATGTTCTTTCAGTACATTTTCCAGATTCACCAGGCGGCCCTGTTTCTTTTCGATATTGATTTTTCCATTTTCATAGACGGCAATGCCTGCAGAGTCATATCCTCTGTATTCCAGGCGGCGAAGTCCGTCAATCAGAAACTCCGTGGCATTTCCACTGCCTACATAACCTACGATACCGCACATAAATGGTATTCCTCCTTGTATTCTTATCTGTATTGATAGAGTAAACTGTTATTCATAAGTCAAAGCCCCATAAGAGTTATACATACGTTTTATATTATAACACATCAGAACTGTTTTTGAAATTGAACAGGACAGAGGCGCCGGGATGGATTCCGGCGCCTCTGCCAATGTATTTTATCATATTTTACATCTGTTGAATCACAGATTCAATACTCTGCACATCCTGCATATTGGCAATCCCTTCCACTGCCGCCGCCACGCCGATGGCCATGAGGGCGATGAGGAAAACCACCAGCAGCACATAGGGAGTCAGGGCAATCAGGAAAGATTTCCCCGGCCGGAAACGATAGTTTTCTCCAATGGCCGTCACATCCAGGTAGAAGGACCAGATGAAAATCACAAAACTGCCGATACCGGAAAGGACATCTGCCCCGATAACTGAAAGGAAAGTGAAAAATACGGAAAAGGCCATGGGCAGAGAAGAAGCCATGAAACCGGCTGTAATGCCCCGGGCAGTGCCCATACCGCCCCAGAAACCGGAAATATAGTCAATGACAGCACTGTGCACCAGAAGGGCTGCTCCCATGCAGAGGACCAGCATAAGAAACTGCACCACCAGCCCCGGCCCCTCCTGAAAAAGAGAAAGGGAAAGAAGGAAGACCACAAAGATCCATAAAATAAATCCTTCCTTCAATTTCTCCTCATTGGTGATCTCCCGCAGCGCCTGCCGGGGTGAAATGATGACAGCCATGGCCAGATCAAGTAAATGATTCATACAATCCTCCTTATTTCACAGCGGGCACGGAAGCATCGGCCACCGACTTCTTGAAGGAATCAGCAAAAGCATCTGCAAAAATGCCAGCCATCGTTTTTGCCTCCCCGGACAGGATATTTCTCAGGGATACGCCGCTGCCATAACTCTTTACAGGGATATTCTCACTCTGGATGCCTCCGCTGGAGGCTGCATAGCTCAAAGCATCATAATAGTTGCCCATGGCATCCACCAGCCCCAGGTCCTGGGCCTGTTTGCCGGTCAGGATCCTGCCGTCTGCAATGGCGCGCACTTTGCTCTCATCCATTTTGCGTCCGTCAGCCACAGTCTGTACGAACTGGTTGTAAATATCGTCTACCATGGTCTGCACCATTTCCTTTTCCTCCCCTGTCATGGGACGGTACATGGAAAGAATATCCTTATGGGCACCGCTTTTGATCTTTTCATTTTTCACGCCCAGCTTGCCCATGAGGTCCTCCACATTGGTATAGTCCATGTAAACACCGATGCTGCCGGTAATGGTGGCAGGAGAAGCAAAAATATAATTTCCCTTGCTGGCCAGCCAGTAACCTGCAGAAGCGCACATGTCTCCCATGGAAATAATGATAGGTTTGCCGCTGCTCCGGATCTTATCCATTTCCTCTGCAATTTCCTGGGTAGCCCCGGTAGATCCGCCGGGGCTGTTGATACGAACCAGAATAGCCTTGGCCTCCGGATCCTTCCTGGTCGCCTGGAACTCCTTCATAATCTGTTCACTGGTAACGCCGCTGCTTCCGCTTAAGAGAGAATCCGTATCGGGGCCTCCATAAATGGGCCCGTCAATGCGGATAACCGCCACATACCCCTGTTTCCGGCTTTCTACAGCACTATCCTTCCAAAGGGAAGAAGTGCCTACCGCCAGGGCTGCAACGAGGAGAAGGATAATTCCCACCAGCATATATTTCCTTTTGGCTTCTCTATTCATAAGTACCTCCTTTTTTTGATAAGCACCAATCCAAACGATGAAATCAGTACTTCCCTTGATGAAATTATATCACACAGGAAAAGAATCCGTCTTTTTCTGTACGGAGAAATTCATTTTTTGCCAAAGGAGCTCTTGAATTTATGTACCGTTTCATGTATAATATGTCATACATGGCCGGTTAGTCAAACGGTTAAGACGCTGCGTTCTCAGCGCAGAGAGTATGGGTTCGAATCCCATACCGGTCACCATTGCAAAAGGAGCACTGAAAGGTGCTCCTTTTTTGCGCCTTTTTACTGTGTTTGCCTGTATTTCCATTTCTACTTCTACTGGCAGCCTATAAATCTTCCCTCATTCCAACAGCCCTCTTCACAGGTTAACCGGAAGCAGTCAATATGATTTCTCTTTATTTTCCGGTGGAAATCCCCCGGTTCATTCAGTATAATGAGAGTAGATTCATGCATATTTCCAAGTCACTCATGCATTGATTTCATACACATCTGTTTGAAAGGAAGGTTATCACTATGCCGCTTGTTGGAACTACTGAAATGTTTAAGAAAGCTTACGAAGGTCATTACGCCATCGGCGCTTTCAATGTGAACAACATGGAAATCATCCAGGGCATTATGGAAGCTGCCAAGGAAGAGGAGTCCCCTGTCATTCTCCAGGCCTCGGAAGGCGCCCGTAACTATGCAGGCCAGGAATATATCGTAGGCCTTGTAAAGATTGCCCTTCAGGATTATCCTGAAATCCCGACGGCCCTTCATCTTGACCATGGCTCTTCCTATGAAATCTGCAAGGCCTGCATTGACGGCGGATTCTCTTCCGTCATGTATGACGGTTCCAAGCATCCTTTTGAAGAAAATGTGAAGATTACAAAGCAGATTGTCGAATATGCCCATGACAAGGGTGTGGTGGTAGAAGCGGAACTGGGCCGTCTGGCCGGCGTGGAAGATCTGGTCAGCGTAGACGCTAAAGATGCCATTTTCACCGATCCCGACCAGGCCGCTGAATTCGTAGAAAGGACAGGCTGCGATTCCCTGGCCATTGCCATCGGTACCAGCCATGGCGCTTACAAATATAAGGGCGACCCCTACCTGGATTATGAACGTCTGGAAAAAGTAGGCAGACTCCTGCCGAACTACCCCATCGTTCTCCACGGCGCTTCCACCGTCATTCCTGAATTTGTAGAAAAATGCAATCAGTACGGCGGCAAGGTGCTTGGTGCCAAAGGCGTACCGGAAGATATGCTCCGCAAAGCTGCCACCATGGCCGTGTGCAAGATCAATATCGACACCGATATCCGTCTGGCCATGACAAGTGCCATCAGAGAAGCCCTTTACAAGGATCCTTCCAACTTCGACCCAAGAAACTACCTGAAACCGGCTAGAAATGCGGTAAAGGAAATGGTCAAGCATAAGATTGAAGCCGTCCTCGGATCTGCTCATACCATTTGAACCATTTGACCACTCATTGTGAATAAAAAGGGGCTGTGAAAAAATGTTCAAGCATTTTTCACAGTCCCTTTTTGTGTGTATTTTTTGTATAAAAGGTTTAGGGAAGCACTGATTAATTCA
>DCJJ01000120.1:0-1485 GCA_002320515.1 Dialister sp. UBA1703
GAATTAATCAGTGCTTCCTTAGGTTTGACAGCGGCCTTTGGCCGCTGAGGGTTGTGGATTGCCCATGGACACGCCCGGGGCGTGAGGGTTCAAAGGGGAAGGTTAACGCCCGCTCCGCGGGCGAAGGAGCTTTGCCCTTCGGGCAAAAGGTTGTGTTCGCTGGCGCTCAGGGGGCCTCAGCACCTATAGCGCTGAGGGTTGTGGATTGCCCTTCGGGCAATAAGTTTTTAATGCCGCCTGTCGGCTAACCCCTTCCGGCTCGCTGCGCTCGCCACCCACCCCTTAGACCGGGGTGGGCAAGGGCTGTACGCGCTGAAATCCCCGCCGGACACGGTCATTCTGCAGCGGTCGGCGGGAACAGACGTCTGATAGTCTGAAGTCTGATATCTGCCGTCTCTCTTCTTTCGGGAATACGGCCCCTGCCTCCTATGCCTCTAATTCACCCTCACCCGTCCCGTATACACCGCCACGGTGATTTCCTTTCTATACTTCCCGTCCCTGGTGGTGAGCACGGTGGAGTAGGTATTACCTCCCCCTGCATAATTTTTGCGGAAGGTAAGCTCCAGCTTGCCGGCGAGGCGGACGGAGGAGGGCAGTCTGCCTTTGGGGCGGATTTCACTGACACCCCTTCTGGTGTAGTAGTATGCCCTGCCTTCCCCATCGGGGAGACAGTAGAAATGGTACACATTGGCCGTATTCCCATAGCGGCCGGTGTCGTTTTTGGAAAGCACCTGCACCTCGCGGATGGCGGAGGCCAGGGTTTCCACCGCCAGATCCAGTTCCCTTTTCTCCTCATAGTCCCAGAGGGCGGGAAAAGCGATGGCGGCGGTGAGGGAAACCAGGAAAAGCACCGCCAGGGCCTCAGCCAAAAGGAATCCAGGCCTGCGGGAAACCCCATATTTCCTGCCATCCATACGCCAGCACTCCTCCCATTGCGATAAAGGGGCCGAACCGCACTTTTTCACCGGTCCCCTTTCTTCCAAGAAGGAGGGAGGGCGCCAGAAAGAGCAGGGCCGCCAGGGCGGAAAACCATATAAAAAAGAGACAGGATACCGGGCCCAGCCAGAAGGCTGCGCCGGTGGATAGAACCATATCCCCTGTCCCTGCGGATTCTTTTGCAATCAGGCATAAAGCGCCGTAAATCATAAAAACAATGGCGGCGGAAAAAAGGCTGGCAGAAAGTTCCTGCCGCCAAAAGGCGGTCATAAGCCCCGACAGGGCCAGAAGAATGCTCCAGCCGTCGGAAATATAACCGGTGCGCCAGTCCTCCAGGGCAGGGAGAACCAGGAACACCAGAAAGAAGAAGGGCGAAAGGGCAAGCCAGCCCTTCATGAGAAAAACGCCGTAAGAAAGGAGCGCCGCCGCCCATACCAGAAGCCAGCGCCTCTCCTGCCACAGCCTGTCCCAGCAATCCTTCCCCTCCGTCCTGTCCATACTGCCTCCTGCTTCCCTAAGGAAGCGCTGATTCAATCGTTATCGGATTTC
>DCJJ01000120.1:1553-3886 GCA_002320515.1 Dialister sp. UBA1703
ATTGGATAAAAATTCATATGAAATTCGATTCTGCGAATGAATCAGTGCTTCCCTAAGGAAAACCGCCGCAGCCATCCACCGCTCTTTATCTGCTGCAAATGACTCCCGGAAAAGAAGACCCTTCCACAAATCAGCCTCACTGTCCCACTCACGTAGCCTGGGTAGTGGTGCCGAAGGAGGAATAAATCTTCCCTTTATACGCGCCGATGACTTCCCCCTTGTCCTTCAGTTCATAGGTAACGGACTTATCCGGCGGATCCGGCAGCTTCTTCAGATAACCCTCACCGCTGTTTCCCACCAGACCGGAAAGGGACGAAGGATAGGCGCCGTTCTTCACGTAGTACACATCCACCGCCGTGCCGATGGCGGACAGGTCGGACTGAATCCGCGCCACCTTGGCCTCGTCCGTAAGGCCGATAAGGTTGGGCACCGCCATGGCAGCCAGCACACCGATAATAGCCACCGCAATGACAAGCTCCAGAATCATGAATCCTTTTCTCTTCTTCACGCGTTTTCTCATGATGATACTCCCTGCCCCATCACGGGGAAAACAGGATTTTCTGCAATCCTTATATGAAATATGCAAAGAAACGTCTCCGGCTCAATCCTCCCTTCCCAGACTCTTTACATGGGTCAGTGCTTCCAAGGAAGCGCTGATTCATGTTTTGTCTGCTTTTTTCTTGAAATCTTATGTAATGCCAGGAATAGGGCGACGCAGATAGCTGGCTATGTAAGGAGCCCCATGACGAAGCAGTACATAAGATTTCTTATAAAAGCAGACTCTTTACATGGGTCAGTGCTTCCTTAAACTCCGTATATTTCCTTTTGGCCACAGGGAGCGTCCTGCCACTCCTCAGCACCACCTGCGCGGGAGTGAGCTGCAGCACAGCCTCGCTGTTCACCAGGATGCCCCGGCAGGGCGAAAGGAATACAAAGGGAGAAACGTCGGAAAGCCGCTCCCTCACCTCGGAAATCCGGGCCCGGACTTCCAGCTGCCTGCCGTCTGCAAGGCAGAAGAGCTGCTGATGGTCGTCGCTCACCACCGCTTCCAGGGTGGAAAGATCCACCACCGCCAGGTCATCGGCCGTTTTAAAAACCACCTTCCTGTGCCAGTCCCGCTCCAGAAAGGCAAATCCCCGCTCCAGCGCCTCCACCACGTCCTTTTCCGCCAGAGGGGTCTTCAGATAATGAACCGCCCCCGCGCGGAAAGCGTCCATGCAGTAACCTTCTGTGGCGGACAGGAAAACAAGCACCGGCGCCTCCGCCATCTTCCGCAGGGCCGCTGCCGTATCCAGGGCATTCATGCCCCGCACCGATGTATCAAGAAATATGATTTCAAAAAGCCGCTTCCTGTTTTCCGCCTCCTGCAGGAACACATAGCTGTTCTCATAGGACCGGAAAGACAGATCCAGGCCGCGGTCCCGCGCAAAGGGCCCGCACACCCGCCGGACCATGCCCATGGTATCCGGCTCATCGCTCACCACTGCCACATGAATCATGAAATCCACCTCCCCATGCCCGTCGGGCCTGGAAAATGAAAACTTCAGAAAAAGGGACTGTCTTGATAAAATCTATGAAATTTACTTCACGAACATGTTTCTTTCATTATCATATAAATCTGAAATAGAGTCCAATAGAAAAGAATCATTACAGGTAAAGCATAGTTGCGTTTATAGCATAATAGAATGAATATGGTTCATTGTATGGGCGCCCTTTGAGCGCAAAAGGAGCACGGCTTCGCCGTAGGTTGTGTAGAAGGGTTGTGAGGGAAAAGTTTGTGGAAGAGGTTCTTAAGTTTGGCCGGCCTGCGGCGGTCGGGTTCTTAGGTTTGACAGCGGCCTTTGCCCCTGAGGGTTGTGGATTGCCCATGGACACGCCCCGGGCGTGAGGGTTCAAAGGGTTCAAAGGGGAAGGTTAACGCCCGCTCCGCGGGCGAAGGGACTTTGCCCTTCGGGCAAAAGGTTGTGTTCGCTGGCGCTCAGGGGGCCTCAGCGCCATAGGCGCTGAGGGTTGTGGATTGCCCTTCGGGCAATAAGTTTTTAATGCCGCCTGTGGGCTAACCCCTTCCGGCTCGCTGCGCCCTTGCCCACCCCTTAGACAGGGGTGGGCAAGGGCTGTACGCGCTGAACTTCCCGCCGGGCACGGTCATTCTGAGCCGCAGGCGAAGAATCTTGGTGAGTGCCGCCAGTGACTCATCTGCCTGTAAATACCAGTGGGCGGGAAATACTTCTGGTGTATGCCGTAAGTGACTCCAACCAGCTCACTAGTACACCAGCTCACTAGCTCACTAAATAATCTCGGTCAGCGGAAAACACTTCTGGCGTATGCCGTAA
>DCJJ01000013.1 GCA_002320515.1 Dialister sp. UBA1703
TGAATGAATCAGTGCTTCCCTAGTTCACCAATACACCAGCCCATTAAACCGGGTTTATACAAACTGGCGCCCTACATTATTTAAGGGGCGCCCACCAAGACCGATAGCTGGTAGCCGATAGCAGTCCTACCTGCCCACCAGCCCACCAGCCCACTAGTACACTAGTTCACCAGCACACCAGCCCACTAGTACACTAGTACACTATTACACTAGTACACTATTACACTAGTACACTATTAACCCACAAAAAAAGTACAGCCGGTTTCCCCAAGCCGTACTTTTCATGGTGTATTGATTTCAATGGAGATCCTGGAGGGAGTCTCTGAAGGAGTTGATATAGTTTAATGCGGAACCTGCTCCTACGGCGTTGACGTAGGAGGGGCGGTCTGCCACCCTTGCTGGGACGCCTATGACTCTGGTGATGAGGTCGGCCAGTCCCCGAAGCTGGGAGCCTCCGCCTACCATCATGATGCCGTTTTCCCGGATGGATGCCAGGAGGGCCGGCGGGGTACGTTGGAGTACGTCACGGATGTGGGTGAAGATTTTATAGAGGATAGGATTCAGCGCTCCTGCTATATCTTCACTGGTGACTGCCATCTTCACCGGCAGGCCGGAGACGATGGAGAGCCCCGAGGTTTCTGCGATTCTGGGCTGGCTGTCCAGGTCCCAGGAGGCGCCCAGGGCGATTTTGAGGCTTTCCGCCTCTTTGCGGCCGATACGGATATGGTATTTATCCCGTATGGCGGTAAGGATGGCCATGTCCATGCTGTTTCCCGATTCCCTGGAAAAATGGCTCACCACGATGCCCTGTTTGGACAGGACGGAAATCTTGGTGGAGCCGCCGCCCATGTCCACGATCATGGTGCCTTCTTTCTGGTGGTCTTCCAGTCCCATGCCCATCATGGCCGCCAGGGGCTGGTCGATGAGCACCGTCTTTCTGGCGCCTACAGCCACCGCCGCTTCCAGAAGGGCTCTTCTCTGCACGCTGTTGATGCCCTTGGGCACGCACATAATGAGCCTTGGATGGAAGAACATGCCCTTCAGGTAGGAGCGGTTCACGATGGAGTTTAGAAGATAGGCAGTGCCGCTGTAGTCTACAATAGCACTCTCCTTCATAGGGCGGCTGATGACGATTTCCGGCGGCGTTTTGCCTTCCATTTCCTCTGCCTTTGTGCCGTAGGCAAAGTACTCCCCGGTTACCCTGTTTTTGGCAATGACAGAGGCCTCAGGAAATACGAGGCCCTTGTGTTTGATGAAAAGAACGATATTCGACGTTCCGATATCCACGCCGATATCTTCCGACCCCAGGGAGCCGATCCAGTCGATGAGAGAATTCTGCCCTGAAGGGACGGAAAATTGGGAGGATGACTGTTTAATCCCTGTCGACTCTGACAATGTCCGCTCCTAACCCCTGCAGTTTTTCTACAAGATGATCATATCCACGGTCAATATGGTGAAGTTCCCCTACTTCCGTTTCCCCGTGGGCTGCCAGGCCTGCAATGGTGAGGGCGGCCCCGGCGCGAAGGTCCGTGGCTCTTACGAAGGCACCGTTCAGGAAGGGTACCCCCTGGACGATGGCGCATCTGCCCTCCACCTGGATGGAAGCGCCCATGCGCTGCAGTTCCCCTACATGCATGAAACGGTTTTCAAATACCGTTTCCGTAATCTTGCTGACGCCGTTGCCGATGGTCATAAGGGCCATGAACTGGGCCTGCAGGTCCGTCGGGAATCCGGGATAAGGAAGAGTTTTGATGTCGGTGGAACGGATATGGCCGTCGCTGATAACACGGACACTGTCGATATCCTTAATCACCTTCACCCCTGCTTCATTCAGCTTGGCCAGAAGAGGCTTCAGGTGTTCCGTAAGCACATTGTCAATGACCACGTCGCCGCCTACCATGGCTGCGCCGATCATGAAGGTGCCTGCTTCGATACGGTCCGGGATGACGGTATGGGAAACGCCGTCCAGCTCCTTCACCCCTTCCACACGGATGATATTCGTGCCGGCGCCTTTGATATTGGCGCCCATGGAGTTCAGGAAAGTGACAAGATCCACGATTTCCGGTTCCTCCGCCGCATTTTCAATGATGGTGCGGCCTTCCGCCGTAGCGGCAGCCATGAGGATATTTTCCGTAGCCCCTACGCTTGGGAAATCGAGATAAATGGTGGTTCCCTTCAGTCCATGGGGCGCATAGCCTTCCACAAACCCATTGCCCACATTGATTTCAGCCCCCATGGCTTCAAAAGCCTTGAGATGAAGATCGATGGGACGGCTGCCGATCATGCAGCCTCCCGGGAGCGCAATCTTCGCATGGCCCATTTTGGCAAGGAGCGGACCCATGATGAGGAAAGAAGCCCTCATTTTGCTCATGAGTTCATAGGAAGCCTCCGTCTTGTCCAGCATGGATGCATCAAAGGTAAGGACATTGTCTTCCCGCTTCACCTTCACACCCAGAGACTCCAGAACACTGCAGATGGTAGTCACATCATCCAGATTCGGCGCATCCACAATGGACGCGGGGGTGTTCGGAAGAAGGGTGGCTACGATGATAGGAAGAACCGCATTTTTCGCACTGGAAACGCGGACATGTCCATGAAGAGGACGGCCGCCATGAATCACTAATTTTTCCAAAAGGAATCACTCCTGTTACTTAAAAATCAAAGAAATCTTTCAGCTGATAATCATTTTATTCCAAGGATATTCCCTATTCCCGAAACAGGAATACGGAAAGATTGACGAAATCAAATCACCATGTATCATAGCAAAAATTATATATGATTTCAAGAGAAATACGACTGTGGAGCCTGAAAGGTTCTTAAGATTGATGGGCCCTCCGGGCCCAAGGGTTCTTAGGTTTAACAGCAGCTCCGCTGCTGAGGGTTGTGGATAGCCGCCTTTGGCGGCTATAAATATAAAGTCAGTGTTACCGGACTTGCATATGTGCCACTATGGCTCCCCCGTCATTTCGAGCGGAGGTACAAGCCGGCATGAATTCATAGCTTTATGGAGCCAGTGAAAGGGAGCCCTCAAATCTCCCTGCAGAAAGCTGCCTTTTGGCAGTCACGACCGCATAGAGTATCATTTCTCAGTTCAGCCTCGTACACACCGACTTCGCTGGATGGCGTCTCACTGGATTCGCGGGTCGCTTCTCTCCCCTATGAATCCAGTTCGCTTGCACACCCTGCGCCACTCCGTGGCCCTCTTCCCCTCAAGGGGACGCAAGACGTTACGGGATTACCCTCCTGCTACATAAATCACACTGTACTTTCTGCTGAATTGGCCACCTCCGGTGGCCTCCCCCTATCCCGCTTCGCGGGGCTCCTCCACGGGAAAGCGTCTCACACGATTCTCAGGTCGCTGCCGCTCCCCTACGAATCGTGTTCGCTTGCCACCCTATTCAGGG
>DCJJ01000067.1 GCA_002320515.1 Dialister sp. UBA1703
CATATGAAATTCGATTCTGCAAATGAATCAGTTTCCTTAAGGATACCAATCGGCGGGAGGGGGAGTACGCCGGTACATGCCGTAAATGACCACCCCCCAGTCTCCAGCCCCCCATTCCCCGACTCCCCACTTATATCCAAGGTTGATAGACAGAGGATAGGAATGGTAAAATATAAGTTCAGAAATAAGAAATTTTCAATTCATCATGATATGTATACAGCAAGGAGGAACTATGCATTTTGTAAAATGGCAGGCCTGCGGCAATGATTTTGTCTTTGTCAATGGTTTGGAGGAAAATCTGGAAGAAGTGACGAAGCATACAAAGGAAATCTGTGACCGCCATTTCGGTATCGGTGCCGACGGCATCATCTTTATTCTTCCTTCCCATAAGGCGGATCTGAAGATGCGCATTTTCAATTCCGACGGTTCTGAAGCGGAAATGTGCGGAAACGGCATCCGTGCCTTTGCCAAGTGGGCAATGGAACTGGGCCTGGTAAAGAATCATAAAATTTCCGTAGAAACGGGGGCAGGCATTCTTTATCCGGAAGTGCTGGACAACGGCCTGGTGCGGGTGGATATGGGGAAACCTCATCTGTCCGCTTCTGAAATCCCATCTATCGGCTTCGGCGACGGCCCTGTGATTGATAAGACCCTGGAAAGCGAAGCCAATGGCAAATCCTATCAGGTTACCTGCGTTTCCATGGGCAATCCCCACTGCATTATTTTTGTAGATGATGTGGAATCGGTGGACGTGACCGGTGAAGGGCCGAATCTGGAAAAGGACAGCCATTTCCCGAAGAAAACGAATGTGGAATTTGTGGAACAGCTTTCCGACAGCCATTTCCGCATGCGTGTATGGGAAAGAGGCGCCGGCGTCACCATGGCCTGCGGTACAGGCACCTGTGCCACCGTTGTGGCAGCTATCCTGAATGGCAAAGTTTCCAAAAGCGCCGATGTAACCCTGGATGGCGGTAGGCTCCATATTGAATGGGATGGGAATCCGGAAAGCCATGTATTCATGACTGGGCCGGCGGAAAAGGTATTTGAAGGAAATTATCCGCTGTAACAGCAATAAGAATGGGGGCGTTGGATATGAACAGTATGACCGGCTTCGGCAGAGGCAGTGCGGAAAACGAACTGGGTACCATGACGGCAGAGCTTAAATCGGTGAACAGCCGCTTCCTTGAAATCAATATGCGGAGTGACCATTTTTCCGCCTTTCTGGAAGATACAGCTTCCAGACGGATTAAACAGGCCCTGCATCGGGGGAAGGTGACTGCCTTCCTTTCCTTCCAGCCTTCTGCCAAAGGAAATCAGGTGAAGGTTGAACTGGATCAGTCCCTCCTTGAAGCCTATGCTTCCGCGTTGAAGGAAGCGCGGAAAACAGAGGGACTCCGGAGAAGAAAACCTTCCGTTTCCGATCTTTTGACCCTGCCAGAACCTTTTATCCATGTGAAAAAGGAACCTCTTCCCGATGACAGGCTGGCACCTCTTCTGGAAGAAGCGGTGGACAATGCTTTGAGGGAACTGCTGTTCATGCGGGAAAGGGAAGGGGCCAACCTGAAGGCAGATCTCACAAAAAGAATCGATTTCCTGCAGGAAAAGAGAGACTTCCTTCTCTCCAAACAGGATGAGGCAGCCCGTGCCTATGAAGCCAGGCTGAAGGAAAGAATCGATAAAGTGCTTCAGGACAGGAATCTTTCCATGGATGAAGGCAGGGTACTGGAGGAAGTGGCCATTTTCTCCGAAAAAGCGGACTATACGGAAGAAGTCGTTCGTTTCGGCAGCCACCTGGTCCAGTTCAGGCAGATTCTGGATAGCAGCGAGCCATCCGGGAGGAAGCTTGATTTCCTCCTCCAGGAAATCAACAGGGAAGTGAACACCACGGCTTCAAAAGCCAGTGACACTCTGGTGGTTGACTGTGTTATAATAATCAAGACAGAACTCGAAAAAATTCGCGAGCAAGTCCAAAATATTGAATAAGGAGTTATCAAAAGTGGGGTTTTCATTAATTAACATCGGTTTTGGCAATATGGCGGCAGCAGCCAGAGTCATGGCAATCATCAGTCCGGAATCTGCACCGGTAAAGCGTATGATCCAGGACTGCAGGGACAGAGGAGAACTGATTGATGCCACCTATGGCAGAAAGACAAGGGCTGTTCTCATTATGGACAGCGGACAGATTATCCTTTCCGCCGTACAGCCGGAAACCATTTCTCACAGACTGACGAACAAGGACACGGTCATTAATGAAGGATTGGACGATTAATCATGGACACTAAGAAGAAAGATGAGGGAATCCTGCTGGTGGTGTCAGGCCCCAGCGGTGCAGGAAAGGGAACGATCTGCAGCGCCATCCGTTCCATTTATCCGAATCTCCATTATTCTGTTTCTATGACCACCCGTGAACCCCGGAAGGGAGAGGTGGAAGGGGAAAGCTACTATTTCCGTACCAATGAGCAGTTTGAAAAGCTCATTCAAGAAGATGCTTTCCTTGAATATGCCAGGGTGTATGACCATTACTACGGTACACCGAAGAAGTACGCACTGGACCTGATCAATGAGGGGAAGTCCGTGCTTCTGGAAATCGATATCCAGGGGGCCATGCAGGTAAAGAAAAGATATCCCAAGGGCGTATTCATCTACATCGTTCCGCCGTCTCTCAAGATTCTTTCCGGCCGGCTCCATGACCGGGGCACAGACTCGGAAGAAGTGATCCGGAAGCGGCTCTCCCAGATTACAAGCGAACTGGCCATGGCCCATCAGTACGACTACATTGTGGTGAATGACGTACTGGAAGATGCGGTGCATAAGACCTGCTCCATCCTGGAAGCTGAAAAATGCAAACTGTCCCGCAACGAAGGGCAGATCGAAACTATTTTCAAACAATATATCAGTAAGGAGGTACCTTTAAAATGATGTGTTTTCCATCCATTGACAGCCTTGTCAAGAAAGTAGATTCCAAGTATACACTGGTTACCCTGGCAGCAGACAGAGCCCGTGAACTCACTGACGGACAGCCTCCGCTGATTCCCGATGCGCAGAACAAGAAACCGGTCACCGTGGCACTGGAAGAAATTTACAGAGACAAGATTACCTACAGCTTTGATAAATAACAAAAACACCGATAAAGCCTCCATCCGGCCTTATCGGTATTTCCATTTTTGTATTCCGCAGAACTTTGAGGAAACAGGATTTCCGGGAAGGATTTGTAAATGTTTGAGAATAAACATATTGTAGTAGGCGTGTGCGGAGGAATTGCCGCATACAAAGCAGCTGGTCTCGTAAGCCGGCTTCGCCAGAGCGGTGCCGATGTGCACTGCATTATGACAAAAAATGCAGCCAAGCTGGTCACTCCCATTACCTTCGGCGAACTGTCCGGCAACGATGTAACGGTGGATATGTTTGCCAATATCAATAAATGGGATGTGGAGCACATCGCTCTGGCTCGTCTGGCGGACATCTTCGTCATCGCTCCTGCTACGGCCGATATCATCGGCAAGATTGCAAACGGCATTGCCGATGACATGCTCTCTACCACCGTCATGGCGACCAAGGCCAAAGTCATCTTTGTGCCTTCCATGAACACCAATATGTATGAAAATCCCATAGTCCAGGAAAATATAGCCAAACTCCGTGCCCATGGCTACCTTTTCGTGGAACCGGAATCCGGCCATCTGGCCTGCAATACCAGCGGGAAAGGCCGTTTCCCGAAACTGGAAACCATTATGGATGCCATTGAAAAAGGACTCTTCGGCAAAGGTCTCCTGAAGGGAAAGAAGATCATTGTCAGCGCCGGCGGCACCCAGGAAGCCATCGATCCCGTCAGATACATCAGCAACCGCTCCAGCGGCCGCATGGGCTATGCCATTGCCAGAGCCGCTGCCATGGAAGATGCTGATGTGACACTGGTGAGCTGTACCACCGCCCTTCCTGTGCCCACCGGCGTAAAAATCGAATACGTCAGGGACGCCAGAGAGCTTGACCGTGCCATGAATGCCCATTTTGATGACTGCGATGCAGCTATCATGGCAGCAGCCGTATCCGATTACCGCCCCAAGGTGCAGGCCACCCAGAAAATCAAGAAGGAATCCCACGATGTCCTCCACATCGACCTTACCCAGAACCCGGACATTCTCTACGGACTGGGCCGGAAAAAGAAGGGCCAGTTCCTGGTGGGCTTTGCCGCTGAAACCAATGACGTCATCGAACACGGCAAGGAAAAGCTGAAAAGAAAGAACCTGGACATGCTGGTGGCCAATGACGTGGCCATGCCGGGCGCCGGATTCAACGTACCCACCAACATTGCCTCCCTCCTGTACAAAGACGGCACCATGGAACAGTACCCAAAAATGACAAAGGATGAACTGGGCCATATCATCGTCGAAAAGATTGCTGAAGGCCTGAAATAAAAGAACAAAAAAACGCCGCTTGCTGCGGCGTTTTTTATGTGAAGAAAAGAGTACCGGTGCGCAGATAACAGCATGGCGCTGAAAGCAGAAAAGCACATGACGAACTGTCAGGGGGCTGTGAAAAAATGTAGAAATGACACAGCTGCCACTCCACCGCACCGTCATTTCGACCGCAGCCGGTCAGCCGCCAATAGGAAAGCCTCTTATTGGGCAGGCAAGGGAAGCACTGATTAATTCGCAG
>DCJJ01000139.1 GCA_002320515.1 Dialister sp. UBA1703
CGGGCGCCGAGAGGCGCCTGAACCTTCAAGCCCGATAGGGCTTAGTCAGCGTTACGCATTGACCCTTCAGTGTCATATGTGACAATGCCCGTCGGTCGAAATGTCTCTTTTTATTATACAACATTCTATGAGAGAAAAATGAAAAAGCACCGGTTTTGCCGGTGCTTTCAGATTTCCTTATCTTACGCTTTTGACTTTCAAGTGTCTTTCGAGAACTCTGAGGCACATGGAGACGAAGAAGGTCATAATGAAGTAGTAGAGGGCTACAATGACCAGCGGCGGGAATGGCTGGAAGCTGATGCCCTGAATGGTAGTGGCAGTGTACATGAGGTCTGCCATGCCGATGACGGAGACCTGGGAGGATTCCTTGATGAGGGTTACGAATTCGTTGCCGATGACGGGAAGAATGTTCCTGATGGCCTGGGGAATGATGATGCGGATCATGGATTCCCACTTGGAGAAGCCCAGGGACATGGCCCCTTCCAGCTGGCCCTTCGGAATGGACTGGATGCCGGAGCGGACGATTTCACATTCGTAGGCGCCGGAGTTGATGATGAGGGCCAGCACGCCGGCGGAGAGTCTTTCAAAGTCCACGCCCAGAATCTGGAAGCTGGGGAAATGGATGCCCAGGAAGGGCAGTCCGAAGAAGACCAGGGAAATCTGTACCAGCACAGGGGTGCCGCGGATGATTTCCACGTATACCGCAGCAATGGCCTGCAGGATCTTGATGCCGGAAATCTTCATGAAAGCAAGGACGATGCCCAGGAGAAGTCCGAAGAAGCAGGACAGGAGGGATATAATAATTGTGATTTTTACGCCTGACATAAATATGTCATTATACTTGACCGCAGTGTCTATGACCATTTCCATAGCAGTGTCATCTCCTTAAATATCAGCATGAAGCAGGCGCTTCAGGAATGTCTGTGTTCTTTCTTCCTTCGGATGGATAAAGATATCTTCCGGATTTCCTTCTTCCACAATATATCCTTTATCCATGAACACCACATGACTGGAAACGCTTCTGGCAAACTGCATTTCATGGGTAACCACCGCCATGGTCATTCCGGCCAGGGCCACTTCTTTCATCACCGTTAATACATCGCCTACCAGCTCGGGATCAAGAGCCGACGTCGGTTCATCGAAGAGGAGCATTTTCGGCTTCATGGCCAAAGCTCTGGCAATGGCCACGCGCTGCTGCTGACCGCCGGAAAGTTCGCCGGGATAGTAGTCGGCCCTTTCTGCCAGCCCTACCCGGTCAAGAAGTTCCATGGCCTCTTCTCTGGCCTGGCTTCTGGGAATCTTCTTAATGTGGATAGGAGCGTACATGACGTTTTCCACAGCAGTAAACATGGGGAACAGGTTAAAGGACTGGAACACCATGCCCACGTCCCGGCGGAGCATTTTCACATCCGTCTTTTCGTTGACCCTTTTCCCTTCAAACCACAGCTCCCCGCCGGTGGGTTTCTCCAGAAGGTTCAGACAGCGGAGAAAGGTACTCTTCCCGGAACCAGAAGGCCCGATAATGGTGCACACTTCACCGTTCTCAATTTTCATGCTGATATCCTTCAGCACTTCCACCTTTCCGAATGATTTCCGGAGGTGCTTTATTTCATAAATGATTTCTTTTTTATTTTCCATTTCACTCACGCCCTTCTATTTGTGAAGATTTTAGCATAAATATACAGTCAAGTCAAATATTTTCTGCATAAAATGCATAAAAAATACATTCTCTCTCCAGCGAGAAAGAATGTATGGAAAAATCGGTTTCCTCTGCACTTTGAAACAGAGAAAGCCGATTTCATTTCCTCCCTGTCATGGGAATATGCAGTATATTTATACAGAAAGAGCGAAATGCTTTTCCAGAAGGCTCCTGTACCGGTCAAAGAGGCGGAGGGCTTCCATTTCATCCCTCCCGCGGAGGGAGAAATAGAATTTAATCTTCGGCTCTGTGCCGCTGGGACGGATGGCCATCCAGCCGCCGCCGGAAAGGCGGTACTTCAGCACATTCTCCCGGGGAAGGTCTCCGATGCCTTTTTTGAAATCCAGGGTTTCCACCACCTCCGGAATGAGGGATTTCATATCCATGGACCGGGCTTCGTCCATAATGGCGGCAATGCGCGCTGCCCCTTCCATCCCCTTCAGGGTGTAGGAAACGCTCTTGTCGTAATAATAGCCAAAGCGACGGTAGAGATCCTCCAGCACGTCGGTCAGGGTCTTTCCTTCCTTTTTGAAATGGGCCGCCATTTCCGCAATGAGCATGGCTGTCACCACGGCATCCTTGTCCCTGGCGTGGGTGCCGGAGAGGTAGCCGTAGCTTTCCTCGTAGCCGAAGACGAAATCATGGGAGGGGTCCTTTTCCCACTCCGTCATCTTCTCGCCGATGTACTTGAAGCCCGTCAGGGTTTCTGCCACCTGCACGTGGAAGCTTTTCGCCACGTCCGCCCCCAGCTCGCCGGTAACCACAGTTTTCACCATGGAAGAAGCGGGGGTAAGCCTGTCTTTCCCTGTGGAAAGGAGGAAATAGAGAAGAAGCGCCCCCATCTGGTTTCCGGAAATCAGGGTGAAATCCCCGCCATTTCTTACAGCCGCTCCGATGCGGTCACTGTCCGGGTCCGTACCCATGACCAGGTCCGCCCCGATTTCCTTTCCCAGCTTCATGCCAAGGGACAGGGCATCCTCATTTTCCGGGTTAGGCGAAACTACGGTGGGAAAATCGCCGTCAGCCCTTTCCTGCTCCTTCACCACATGCACATCGCGGAAGCCGGCCTTTTCCAGAATTTTCCGCACCGGCACATTGCCGCTGCCGTGGAGGGGTGTGTACACCACCTTCAGAGGCGGCGGATTTCCCTGATACCGGGACTTTTGGAAAATGGTGTCAATGAAAAGATCCACCACATCCTGATCCAGCCAGGTCATGAGCTTCTCATCGGCTTTATCGTCAATGGAAGCCAGATCCTTCACCGCCTCCACATAGCCGGTGAGCACATCCGCCTTCTTCGGCACCAGCTGGCCGCCGTCTTCCCCGTACACCTTGTAGCCGTTGTACTCCGGCGGATTGTGACTGGCCGTGATGACAATGCCGCCCAGGGCGTGGAAATGACGGACTGAGAAGGAAAGCACCGGAATAGGCTCCAGCTCTTTGAAAATCTTCACCGGAATGCCGGAAGCCGTAAGGACAGCCGCCGCTTCCACCGCAAACTCCCTGGAATGGTTTCTGGAATCATAGGCAATCACCAGGCCCCGGGAAAGCTCCCCGGGATACAGAGCCTTCAGATATTCCGAAAGCCCCTTCGTGGCCCGGGCCACCGTATAGCGGTTCATGCGGTTCGTGCCGGCGCCCATGATTCCCCGAAGACCAGCCGTCCCAAATTCCAGATCCCTGTAGAACCGGTCTTCTATTTCTTTTTCATCATGAAGGGAGGAAAGCTCCTTCTTCGTACTGTCATCGGCCCAGGAGAGCCAGTCTTTATACGTTTCTTTATATCCCATATTTTTTAGTTCCTTTTTATAATTGACACGCCTGCGAACGGTCAGCCGACAATAGGAAGGCCCTTTTATGTGCAGGCTAAGGGCCAACTTCGGCTGACTTGCGCATTCTATGCAGAATGCGCACATGAGGGTTCAGAGGGTTCAGAAGGTTCAAAGGGGAAGGTTGACGGCCCTTCGGGCCGAGGGTTGTGGTGGCGGCTTCGCCGCAAGTAGAAAGGGGCGCGGCTTCGCCGCAGGTTGTGTAGAAGGGTTGTGTTTAAAGGGGCAGGGAAAAGGTTCTTAAGATGGATGCGCCCTGCGGGCGCAAGGGTTCTTAGGTTTGACGGGCCCTCTGGGCCCGAGGGTTGTGGATTGCCCCACAGGGGAAACGACTCACTGGATTTTCGGGTCGCTGTCGCTTCCCTACAGCACGGCT
>DCJJ01000028.1 GCA_002320515.1 Dialister sp. UBA1703
TCGGGAATACCGGAAAGCACCGCGAAGCAGTCACTTCATAAGAGGCTCTAAAGTAAGCGCCGATAAAATTCCCCGCCATATCCCACGTAAAAAGGCGAAGCATGACGCTTCGCCTTTTTATTTCCTATACTGCCATCCTTTGTTCTGCTATTCTTCCATACTTCCTTACATTCTTTCTGATTTCCATGCTTCCCTGCTGCTTTACTGACATGTCAGCCTATTAAGCGAAAGGAACCCATTTTCCATCCTGTACCTGGAGTACATCCAGATCCATCTTTGGATCCCTGTTTTCATCAAATTCAAACTTGCCGGTAGCGCCTTCGAAGTTCTTAATCTGGGCCAGTGCATCGCGGAATTTCTTGCGGTCTGTGGTGGAGCCGGACTTTTCAGCGGCTTCATGCATAATGTAGAAAGCATCGTAGGTCTGGGCTGCAAACTGGTCCGGTTCGTGTCCGTACTTGGCTACGAAGGCTTTACGGAAGTTCTGGGCCTTGTCGCTCTTTCTATCCGGGTTCCAGGGTGTTGCTACCAGAGTGCCGTTGGCTGCATCGCCGGCCTGTTTAATGTACTGGGGGCTGTTGAAGCCGTTGTTGCCGATGATGGGCTGGTTCATGCCCATTTCTCTGGCTTTCTTTACAATGAGGGCGCCTTCCTGGTAGAAGCCTGCAATGCAGATCACGTCCGGGTTAGCTGCCTGAATCTTGGTGAGCTGAGCGGAGAAGTCGGTATCTTTATCTGCAAAGGTTTCGGTATCCACTACATCAATGCCCATATCCTTGAAGGTCTGCTGATAAATTTCATTTTCACCAACCATCTGGTCATTGTTGTTGGAGTACATGACAGCTACCTTCTTGAATCCCAGTTTATCATGGGCCTTCTTGACGGTGGTGGGGATAGCCAGCTTACCGGGGATGGCGTTTCTGAAAATGTAGTCGCCAATGTCTGTTACCTTCGGAGCTGTGGTGCTGGTGCCGAAAACAGCAACTTTAGCCTGCTGGGCAATGGGGCCTGCAGCAAAAATTTCACCGGAAGTCATAGGTCCCTGAATAGCCAGTACCTTATCCTGTTCAATGAGGCGCTTGAAGGCATTGATGGCTTCTGCCTTGTTCAGCTTGCTGTCGTAGGTCACCAGATCAATTTTCATCTTTGTTTTCGGATCTTTATTGATTTCTTCTACAGCCAGTTCTGCGCCTTCCTTTTCAGCCTGGCCATAAGCGGCGCCGGGGCCGGTATAGGCGGTAACAAAACCAAATTTCACTGTATCACCGCTGGCTGCCTTTGCGCTGGAAGAAGCGGCTTTCTTGTCACCGCCGCATCCTGCAAATGCTCCACATACTGTTGCTGCTGCCATGGCTGCTGCCATTGCTTTCATCCATTTCTTCATTTTCGTTTCCTCCCTGATATATAATGAAAATTGTTACCCAATCAAAAAACCCTGCCGGACTGATTCATCCGGCAGGGGCGCATATACGCGGTACCACCCTGGTTTATCGCTCAGTGGAACACCGATGATACCAAATAAAAAAGCTCCTGATCTTCATTCTTTTGAAGATAGGGGCGAAAGTTTCGCGGTACCACCCTACATTATACTTTGGTGTTCCTATTCGTAACGTGAATGGACGTTTCCGCTTACTTAGTTCGGCTGAAATACTCACGGGTGAGTGTTGGAAGTTTTCTTCTTACCGGCTTACACCAACCGCCGGCTCTCTGTAAATCAAGGAAATTTCCTTTTTCCCGTTCCTTGTATCTTTGGGTTTTCGGTTATGCATAGAGTATAATACCCGGGTCAGTCCTTGTCAATAGATTTCTTGAAAAAATGGATTGAGGAAATAAGTTTCTTACTCGACATGGGGCCCTTGCATTTCATGGCGGCAGGAAACTTTTCGCATATAGTTTCCTACTCTACATAGCACCATTGTGTTTCAACTCGACAGGAAACTATTCCGCATATGGTTTCTTATCCGGTATGGCACCATTGCGTTTCAACCTCAGCAGGAAACTGTTCGCATATGGTTTCCTATCCGGCATGGCACCATTGCATTTCACCTCAGCAGGAAACTTTTATTAATCTGTCAAAATTTCCTTTCTATTTGGTATAATAGGATAGATAGAATTCAGGAGACCCCGGTCTCCATTGCACGGAGTGTGAGAGTCATGAAAAAAGAAGGACAGTGTACCATCATCGTCAACCCTACATCGGGCCATGAACGGGCACCGCGATATATTCCCCTTCTCCATTCTGTTCTTTCCAAACGGTTTGAGGATATCATCATCAGACTGACGGAAAAAGCAGGGGATGCCACGGATTTTGCCAGAGATGCCGCAGAAGCAGGGCGGGATGTGGTATGCATGGGCGGCGACGGTACCATTAACGAAGTCATCAATGGCATGGTGCCTGTCAACAGCAGCTCCACCTTCGGCTTTGTCCCCTTCGGCACCGTAAACGACCTGGCCAGGGCTCTCCACATTCCCCGCTCTCCCCAGGGAGCCATCCACATGCTGGAAACGGCGGTGAAAACGAATATTGACGTAGGCCGGGTGAACGACCGCTACTTTATCAATGTGGTGGGTGCCGGCAGCATTTCCGAAGCGGTAGGCAAGGTTACCATCAAGGAAAAGACCCTCTTCGGATCCCTGGCTTACTATATGAAGGGCATGCAGGTGGTATCGAAGCAGAAATCCTACCATTTCAAAATTGAAGAGGAAAACGGCACCGTCATCGAAGTGTCCTCTCCTCTCATTGCGGCCATGCTCACCGACTCCGCCGGAAGTTTCCATAACCTCATTCCGCCGTCGGAAAGAAATAAAGGGGTCATCAAGCTCTGCCTCTTCCACGATTTTGAATGGCTCCTGGCCCTGAAATCGGCGCCAAAGCTCTTGGCAGGCATGCAGATGGGGCCGGACTTCCTCACCGTAGTGAGCTTCAAGAAAGCCCACCTTTCGATCCAGGAAAACGAGCCCCTTGTCACCAACGTGGACGGCGATCTGGGCCCCACCTTCCCTCTGGACCTGGAAATCCTCCCCAACCGCCTTCCCGTCTTCGTTCCAGCTCATCCCAGAGAGGACCAGGGCATTCTCCCCCGTTTCCTGAAGCCCCCTCATATTCACCTGCCCTGGGAGGAAGAATAGGGCACGAAGGATAGGAGCGTCAGTTCTTTTATGATTCGATTTTTCTAAGGTCCCCTCCCTTTCCCAGGAAAGGCCTTTGCATTTTATAGGTCCCACAAAAAAACACCGTCCCCAAAGGGCGGTGTTTTTTTGATGCTTCCTTTAGAAGGAATATCTGGCGGTAAGGGTGTAGGTCCTGCCGTCACCGATGTAATGATGGCTGTTGGAAATATCCTCATCATAGTATTCCCTGTCGAAGAGGTTATTTACAGCAAACTGGAGTCCGAAGTTCTTATTGAACTGGTAATTGGTGGAAAGGTTCATGAGGAAATAGGCATCCCGAGCCTTGAAGCAGCCGCTTTCCTCTCCTGCTTCCGTCCTGTCGGAAATGAACATGCCGTCCAGGTTCACCGTCCAGGGATTCTTGCTGTACGTAGTACCAAGGTGGAGCAGATGGCGGGGAATATCATAATTCTTTTCACCCTCCACCTTTCCTGTCTGCCAGGTGTAGTTGATATAGGAAGTCCAGGCGTCACTGTGGTGCTGATTCAGGGAAATTTCAAATCCATGGGTCTTGGCGTCGCCGGCATTTTCATAGAAATAAGCAGATGCATTCTCTTTATTCAACTTGATATAATCATCTGTTTTTGCATAGAACACATCGGCATGAACATCGGTCTTGCTGCCAAATTTCTTTTTCAGTCCCAATTCCCAGGTATCTGTAGTTTCCGGATCCAGGTCAGGGTTCGGACGGTAGATTCCTCTCTTGTTGTCAGAGTATNNCACCTGGTACAGAATAGGCGGATTAAAGGATTTCCCATAGGAAACATAAGCATTGGTGCTGTCATTAAAAGCATAATCAAGAGAAATCTTTGGGGAGAACTTGTCATAGGAAGAAGAATCGAAATCCTTTTCATCCTTTCCCCTGTACTGAGAGTACCCATCATATTTTTTATAATGGTCATACCGTCCGCCGATGTAAGCCGTCCATTTCGGGGAGAAGTTCCACTTATCCTGTACATAAATGGCATAGGTCTTATCCTTGCCACCAAGCCGCTGATCTTTGTCAGTCTCTTTACTCCTGCTGTTCCAGGATTTCCAGTCTGTCACTGACGCAGAAATGGTTTCGCTGAACTTATCCTGCCCGAGGGAGAAACCAGCCAGAAGATTATGGGCGCCCAGTTTCCATCTCTTATTGAAATCAAAATCCCAGGATTTAGAGGGATAGGATGTCTTACTGCCACTGCCGTCAAAATTCTTTTCCGGATTTACGCTTGTGTCCGGAGAGGTATAACCATCTTTGTAATAATCGGTCAAGCCAAAGTGAGCATGGATGCCATTATCTTTATCATTATAGGTTAAAGAATGAAGATTATAGGCACGCCATCCCCGCGTTCCCAGGAAACTGGACGGACTGTAGCTCTTCTTATTTTCTCCGATTGTTCCATTCCAGCGATCAGCCCTCTCTATGTAAGAAATGGGGTCTTCATATTTCCACTCATAAATGGAATGGGTATATTTATAGGTCAATTTCTGGCTGTCGTTGAAACTGTAGCCCATGTTGAACCCAAAGGACTCATTCAAAACTTTCTTGCTGCCTCTGTTACCAATGATGGCGTTTCCTTCCGCATCGGAATCATACCCTTCCGCTTTCCCGGATCCGCTGACAGAAACATCGTAATCCTTCCAGCCATGGGTATTCATGCTGCCATAAAAGGCGCCAAAATCAAACTTATCCTTTTTGAAGCCAACATTATAATTCTGGTTTACCGTGGCGTTGCTTCCGTAGCTTACCGTAGCAGAGCCGTGGAGGCCGTCCTGCTTCTGGGTTTTGGTCATAATATTGATGACACCGCCTACAGCCCGGCCACCATAAAGAGCGGACTGCCCACCGGAGACCACTT
This sequence comes from Dialister sp. UBA1703, assembly GCA_002320515.1. GTDB lineage: Bacteria > Bacillota > Negativicutes > Veillonellales > Dialisteraceae > Dialister. The sequence goes on from DCJJ01000028.1 coordinate 5,013, forward strand.
CAATCTTCCGGATATTTTCTACCGGAATCATATTCCAGTCCACATCCCCGTTCCAGGCCGTGTTCATGGGCTGACCATCCACCAGCACCAGAATATTCTTGGAATCATATCCTCTCAGATTGACCGTACCTTCCACAGACTGGGATGCCGATACACCGGTCACCATAGCCACAGCCTGGGCTGTATTCTGCACATTCCTCTTCTGGATATCCTTCTCCGTAACCACCTGTACATTGGCCGGCACATCCTGCAGCCTTTCTGCCTGCCTGTTGGCTGTAACCGTAATCCCCTTCAGCGTATACACCGGCGTTTCAGCACTGACACTGCCAGCCCCTGTCAAAGCCAGTACGGCTAAAAGGGCTGTAATTTCTTTAGATTTTAATGACATAGTACACTCCCCTTGTATTTTTATTGGTAAATAGCAATTTTCAATATATGAAACGCTAATTCATCCGTTTTAATTTCTTACTATTTACTTATCTTATTATATACCCTTGTTCAAGTAGGACAAAGAAATGATTGGACGCCTTTGGACACGCCCTGCGGGCGTGAGGGTTAACGGGCCTCCAGCCCGAGGGTTATGGCCGCCTTTCGGCGGCGGGTTATGTAAAAGGGTTGTGAAGGGAAAGGTTCTTAAGATGGATGGGCCTTCGGCCCAAGGGTTCTTAGGTTTGACGGCCTTTCAAGGCCGAAGGTTGTGGTATCGCCCGCAGGGCGATGAGTATAAAGTCAGCGTTACGGGATTTACTTTTCTGTGTCATATGTCATGAAAAGCATTACGGTAATCAGCCACCTCCGGTGGCTTTTCCCCCCTTTGGTGCCTTACGGCACCACCTTCCCCCCGCAGAGCGGTGGGACAACAAAGCTCTGAAAAGCAGTCCTTGCATAAGCAGCTCACAGCATAACGGAGCTTTATAGTGCCCCCGCTTGCGGGGGAAAGGTGGTGGCGCCAGCCACCAAAGGGGGATTGCATTTCCGACGCCCGCAGGGCGGTTGTTAAGGTTTTATACAAACTGGCGCCTTATATAATTTAGAGGCGCCCTCCACAACCCTCAGCGGCATAGCCGCTGTCAGTCGAGTAGACGGAATCAGATTACTCTGTCCGCCCCTCACAGAACCGTACGTGCGGTTTTCCCGCATACGGCTCCTAGAATAGTCCTTGGGGTGTACTCGTTACACCTTATCAGTTGCAGTTCCGTTTACATTTAACTAATCTCTAAGTCTTAGTTTCGTCTACCTCTCTGTGCAGAACCTGTTTCCCTGCGATTGTTGACTATTCTTTACCCCCTTCACTCCACCTGCTTTCACAGGTTTCATCACTACTATGAGGTAATCCGACTGCTGACTGGGCATCTGTGACGTCTCCATACAGTAAAGTATTTTGGCGTCCATACCATTGGGATGGGTGTCATCCATTTAGGACCCTTGTCAGCTCTCCCAGGTACATGTATAGTACTTCGTGCGCTCGCCATGCTCTATGACCCTGGTGGAACCTGCACAGTTCTCGCTTATCGACCTGTACATTTCTGCCTGCGACCTAAGTTAGGGTATCGGCTTCCACACAACGTTCTAACGAGGCTGAATCGCTTCACGCTTTCGCATTACGGCTCTCGCACTCCTTTGTCTACGCTTCATGCTGGCCTCACGGCTTCACATGCAAGACTAAGTACCGGCTGCTTGCTAGGCTTTGCCGG
>DCJJ01000091.1:0-4244 GCA_002320515.1 Dialister sp. UBA1703
TCCAGTTCCTTTGCCACCCCCGCAAGCGGGGGCACTATAAAGCTCCGTTATGCTGTGAGCTGCTTATGAAAGGACTGCTTTTCAGAGCTTTATTGTCCCACCGCTCCGCGGGGGGAAGGTGGTGCCGTAAGGCAGCAAAGGGGGGAAGAGCCACCGGAGGTGGCTGATCGACGTAATGCTTTTCATGACGTATGATACAGAAAGCCAAGCCCGTAACGCTGACTTTATACTCATCGCCCAAAGGGCGATACCATCACCCTCTGAACCCTCTGAACCCTTTGAACCTTCTGAACCCTGTGAACCCTCACACCGAAGGTGTGTCCAATGAACCTTCACACCGCAGGTGTGTCCAGCGGCGTGTCATTTCAAATAAGACTCATCATAGCTGAAGGAGGCGCTGCCGTCTTCTCCGGCGTGGATGGAAGCTTTGACGCCCAGGGGGAGGAAGAGGTTATCCGGGCCGTGGCCCACGGGGACGCCGGCAATCACCGGTTTGCCGGAGAGTTTGGCGTAGTGGGAAAGGACATCGGCAATGGAAAATTCTTCACCCACCGGGGAGGCGCCGTAGAAGTCGCCGTAGGCGATGGCGCTTACCCGGGAGAGAAGGCCGTTCTGGTAAAGCTGTTCCATCATCCGGTCCACCCGGTAGGGGTCTTCTCCCGTGTCTTCCAGAAGAAGGATGGCGCCGTCACCCTTCAGCTCATAAGGCGTGCCGCAGAGGGTGGCAAGTACCGACAGATTTCCTCCTTCCACCGGGCCTGTGGCGTCGCCGGGGACAAGGGCCTTCAGCTTTCTTCCGGCGGGCAGGCGGATTTCCCCTTTGGGCAGACTGCCGGAAAGCCCGTTTTCAAAATTATAGAGGGTAAAGGCGGTATAATTGTCCCCTTTGAAGGAGGACATCATGGGACCGTGGATGGTGACCAGACCGCTCTTCTCGCCGATGGCGGCGTGGAGGGCGGTAATGTCGGAAAAGCCGATGAGCATTTTCGGATGGCGGGCGATCATGTCGTAGTCCAGCTTGTCCAGAAGCCGGGCGGAGCCGTAGCCGCCCCGGAGGCAGACGATGGCTTTCACCGAATCGTCCTTGAAGAAATCGTTCAAATCCTTCGCCCGTTCTTCGTCGCTTCCTGCCAGGTAGCCGTAATCATCGGTGACGGAGGGAGCCAGTTTCACTTTGTATCCCAGAGATTCCAGAAGCTCGATGGACCGGTTGTAATCAGTCATGCCTCCATGGGCGGCGGGTGCCAGAATGCCTATGGTATCCCCTTCTTTTAAAGGGAGCACCTTTTCCCGCTCCCTCGTTCCTGTATCGGGGGCAGCGGAAAAGAGACGGACCAGGAGCAGCACGACCCCTATGATCAGGAGGGGCAGAATGTAAAATTCGTATTTCTTAAACCATATATGTAAACCGTGCATGGATATTCCTTCTTATACTGTATTTGCGCTTTTGGGCGCCAATGACAAGTATAGCACGGAATAGGGGAAATGGCGCAAGAAAGATAAAATTGGTAAGAAGTGCCGGCTCAATCGCCGGGACTGTGAAAAGGTCAATGATTTCTTCACAGCCTCTTCATAAAAAATAGGCGGGCTTCGGTGAGAGTATGGAAAAGGGCAAAGCACTTCTGCCGGATGTCTTCGGTGGCCGGCATCAGGTCCGGCACCATCACCGGTTTCATACCGGCGGCGTAAGCGGCGAGGATGCCATTGGGGCTGTCTTCGAACACATAGCAGTCCTTGGGAGAGGCGCCCAGTTTCCGGGCAGCCAGAAGGAAAATATCCGGTGCCGGCTTTCCGCGCTGCACTTCATCACCGCTGGCAATGGCGTCAAAAAAGGGAAGGAGTCCGGTGACGGAAAGATTCGCCTGGATCTGCGCGGCGGGACTGCTGCTTCCGATGGCCAGGGGCCACCCTTTTTCATGGAAAAAGGAAATCATCTCCCTGCACCCCGGTTTCTCCGGCACCGACTTTGCCAGACGGCGGGCCACCCCTTCCTTGCAGAGACGCTGGATTTCGCTGCCCTCCGGCACGTGGTAAAACTTCTCAATAATGCGGTTCATGGCCTCCCCGCTGGTGCCGCAGATTTTATATTTGAAATGGTCAGGAAGAGAGAGACCCCTCTCTTTTGCCAGACGGTTCCATTCCTGCTGGAAAATGGCCTCCGTATCAAAAAGAGTGCCATCCATATCAAAAATAACAGATTGTTTGCGCATAGATACCTCGGAAATAGTGATCTAGTGATCTAGTGATCTAGTGATCTAGTGATCTAGTGATCTAGTGAGCTAGTTGAGGGAGTTACTTACGGCATACACCAGAAGGATTTCCCGCCGACCGGTATTGTTTAGTGAGCTAGTGAGCTGGTGTACTAGTGAGCTAGTTGGAGTTACTTACGGCATACATCAGAAGGATTTCTCACTGACTGGTATTTACCACCGGTTGTCTCCCATGTGTCGGGTACCAAGATTCTTCGCCTACGGCTCAGAATGACCGTGTCGGCGGGAAGGTCAGCACGTAACGTCCTTGCCCACCCCTGTCCAAGGGGTGGGTGGCGAGCGCAGCGAGCCGGAAGGGGTTAGCCCACAGGCGGCATTATAAACTCATTGCCCGAAGGGCAATCCACAACCCTCAGCGGCCGCAGGCCGCTGTCAAACCTAAGAACCCGACCGCCGTAGGCCGGTCAAACTTGAGAACCTTCCCCCTCACACAACCCTTCTGCACAACCCGCCGTCGATAGGCGGCCACAACCTGCGGCGCCAGCCGCGCCCCTTTTTTATAATCCGCGGCGAAGCCGCCACCACAACCCTCGGCCTGCAAGGCCGTCAAACCTAAGAACCCTCCGGCCCAGCGGGCCGGTCCATCTTAAGAACCTTTTTTCTGCCCCCTGAGCGAAAGCGAACACAACCTGCCGCCTGCAGGCGGCCACAACCCTCGGCCCAAAGGGCCGTCAACCCTCACGCCGCAGGCGTGTCCCTATCCGCCTACATGGGAACCGGCGGCCTGGAAGACGGGGAGCATGACGGAGAATACCATGAGGGCGGTGACGGCGCCGGTGAAGAGGAGGAGGGAGGGCTCCAGGATGGCCCGGAAGCGGCGGATTTTGCGTTCCGTTTCATGGGTGAGGATTTCCTCTGCCTGCCGGAGGAAGCGGGGGAGTTCCCCGCTTTCCATGCCCACCCGGCAGAGATGGCTCACCAGGGGCAGGGAGAAGCCGCTTTCCTCCAGCACCTGGGCAAAATCCTCGCCTCTCTCCAGATGGCTGGCTGCGAAAGAGAGGGCTCTTTTTGCCTTTTCATTTCCCACCACATCCCGGGCATCCCGGAGGGACTCTGTCAGGGGATGGCCGCTTTCCAAAAGGGCGGAGAGGGCGGCGGAGAAACGGACCAGCAGAATGCGCCGGTAGAAACGGGAACGGTACAGCAGGCTGTGGGCTGTTTTCTTTCCCTCTTTGGTGCAGAAGAAAAGGAGAGAAGAGGCGAAAAGAAGGAAGAGGAACCCGCCCAGAAGGGCGCCGTACTCCCTCAGCCACAGTCCGAAGGACAGGGCCAGGGACGCGGCCGGCGGAAAGGGGATGGACAGGGATTCAAAAAGAAGGGCAAAGGAGGGAAGAATGAAGGTGAGAATCACCACGAAAAGGCAGAGAGCAAAAAGAGTGACAAAGAGCGGATAGGCCAGGGCCCCCTTCAGCTGGCTGATGAAACGATCCTCCTTCAGGTAGTACGTAGACAGCCGGTGCAGCTCCCGGGGCAGGGTGCCCGACAGCTCACCTACAGAAAGAAGGGAGAGGAAGAAAGGCGGAAAACAGGAAGCGCCGGTAAAACTTTCCCCCACCCCATGGCCGGAGGAAATGGTTTTCCGGATGGATGAAATCACATGGCCCTCCCTCTGATCCATCTGCTTTTCCAGAAGGGCCAGGGAGTCGGTGATGGTGAGCCCCGCATCCAGCAGAGACGCCCACTCCTCCGCAAAAAGGGCGAGCTTCCTGCGGGAAGAAAAGGGCTTTCTGAAAAAGGAAATAGAAGAGGGTGCCTTCTTCTCCTCCAGATGAATGAGATGGAGTTCCCGGGCAAATATTTCCTGCGCCGCCTCCCGGCGCGACTCCGCCTGCAGGCTGTCCTCTATGATGGAGCCGTCATCGCTGTAGGCTTTGTAGATAAATTCCTTCATAGTCCGCTCCTTGTTCCTGGTGAGATGGTAGACGATAGAAGCTAGGGAAGCACTGATTCATTCATAGAGTCTGCTTTTATAAG
>DCJJ01000091.1:4349-7043 GCA_002320515.1 Dialister sp. UBA1703
GTGATTGAATCAGCGCTTCCTTAGTGAGCTAGTGAGCTAGTGAGCTGGTGTACTAGTGAGCTGGTGTACTAGTGAGCTAGTTGAGGGGGTTATTTACGGGCATACACCAGAAGTATTTCCCGCCGACTGGTATTTATTACCGGTTGTCTCCCATGTGCCTGGTACCAAGATTCTTCGCCTGCGGCTCAGAATGACCGTGTCCGGCGGGAAGGTCAGCACGTAACGTCCTTGCCCACCCCTGTCCAAGGGGTGGGTGGCGAGCGCAGCGAGCCGGAAGGGGTTAGCCGACAGGCGGCATATATACTCATCGCCGCGAAGCGGCGATACCACAACTTTCTGAACCCTCTGAACCTTTCCCTTCACAACCCTTCTACACAACCTGCGGCGAAGCCGTGCCCCTTTTGCGGCCCCCTTATATCATCCTCATCCATTTCTCCTTCTCTTTTTCGCTGATACCGCGAAGTCCGTAGATGGCCTGTTTCATGGTTCGCATGTGGTGAAGGCCCATTTCCATATAGGAGGGGATCTGCGTTTCCTTTCCTTCCCGGATGAGGTGGGCGGTGGCGGGGATGTTGGTGAAGATTTCCCTTATGAGCCTTGTTTCCTTTCCTGTGCGGCAGAGGCGCTGGGAGACGACGGAGCGGAGATTGGAGGCCAGGAGGTTTCGGATTTCTTCCTGCCGGTCGGCGGGGAAGGCGTGGATGATGCGTCCGATGGAGTCGGCAGCCCGGGTGGTGTGGAGGGTGGCCAGCACCAGATGGCCGGTTTCGGCGGCGGTGAGGGCGGCGGACATGGTTTCGCTGTCCCGCATTTCACCCAGGGCGATGACGTCGGGGTCTTCCCGGAGGGCGTCCCGCACGCCGGAGGCAAAGTCCATGACATCCATTTCCACTTCCCGCTGGTGCACCAGGGCTTTAGCGGAGGGAATCACGTATTCCACCGGATCTTCCAGGGTCACCATGTGGCAGGGGCGGCGGGCATTGATGAGGGAAAGCATGCGGGCCAGGGTGGTGCTTTTGCCGCTGCCCGACGGGCCGGTGACCAGCACCAGGCCGCTTTCCAGGGAGCAGACCTGCTCCATCCATTCTTTGTCCGGATCCGGCGGGAGGGATGACAGGGTGGGGAGGATGCGGAGGGCCGCTGCTTTTCTGCCGAAGGCGCGGTACACATGGATGCGGATGCGGCAGGAGCCGATGGTGGCGCCGCCGTCGCAGGAGCCCCGGGTTTCCCATTCTTTTTCCTTTTCCTCACCCAGAAAGCCCTCAAAAAGAGTGCTGAAGAAGGAATCATGGGCCCTTTCCTTCAGCTGCTTCAGGCTGCCGTAGAGCCGGATGGTGACAGGTTCTCCCTCCGTCACGTGAATATCGGTGATGGCGGGATTGTCGCCAATCAGTTTTTCTATATCCATTTCAATCCTCCCCTGCCAGAATCAATGACGCTTCGTCCGGTGAAATAACGCCCTCCGCCATGAGGGTGAGGGCGGCCTCTCCCATGGAAGGCTGGCCCTGATCCTTCATGCATTTTCGGAAATCGTCGGCGGAAAAGCGGTGATGGATGATGTCCCGCTCCCTGCGTCCTATGGAAATCATTTCAAAAACGCCGGTGCGCCCTCTATATCCCTCATGACAGCCATCACAGCCCCTGGCCCGGTACACCCGATTTCCTTCACAGGCTTCCGGAAGGCCCAGGGACTGCTGCTCTTCCTTGGGCAGGAAATAGGACTCCCTGCAGCGGTGGCAGAGACGGCGGGCCAGCCGCTGGGCCATGACCAGGGACAGGGAGGCGGACAGGAGGTAGGGGGCGATGCCCATATCCATGAGACGAAGGGGCGCGTCGGAGGCGTGGTTCGTATGGAGGGTGGACAGTACCAGATGACCGGTCAGTGCTGCGTGCACCGCGATTTCTGCCGTCTCGCGGTCCCGGATTTCCCCGATCATCACAATGTCCGGATCCTGGCGCACGATGGAACGAAGTCCCCTTTCAAAGGTGAGCCCCGCCTTCTCATTCACCTGCACCTGGGTCACGCCCTGCAGCCGGTACTCCACCGGATCCTCCACGGAAATAATGCTGACACCCTCTTTGTTCAGCATCTTCAGGGCCGCATAGAGGGTGGACGTCTTCCCGCTCCCCGTAGGCCCGGCGGTGAGAATCATGCCGCTTCCCCGGGCAAGGCACTTTCGGAAAACCTTTTCCTGGCAGGGCAGCATACCCAGCTCGTTTTTCTCTATGAAATCCACCTGCCCCGACAGAAGGCGGATGACGATGGTTTCCCCATACAAAGAAGGGAGGATAGAAATACGGAGATCATAGGGCACACCCTGAAACGACATACTGCAGCTCCCGTCCTGGGGCAGCCGGCTCTCGCCTACGTCCATGTGGCCGATGACCTTGGAACGCACCGAAAGGCCGGACAGCATCTTCAGCGGCAGACGGAACCGCTCCCGCAGCACCCCGTCCTCCCGGAAACGCACCCGCACCATGGAAGCCTGGGGCTCCATGTGAATATCACTGGCCCCCGCCGCCCGGGCGGACTCCAGAATCCGCGCCAGTACCATTTCCGCCGAACCTGTCCTGATTTCCTCCATACTATCCTCCCATAGAGAATCGCAAAGAAATATTTATTTTATTATAGCAATAGATAGCCCGGGAGGGCTAGGGAAGCACTGATTAATTCATAGAGTTTTCTTTTATAAG
>DCJJ01000098.1:0-2352 GCA_002320515.1 Dialister sp. UBA1703
CTGTTGCCCCCTGAGCGAAGCGATGCACAAAATGTAGTGAGTCGTTTCCCCCCTGGGGACATAACCCTGCTACACAACCTTCGGGGCCAAAGGCCCCGTCAACCTTCCCTTCTGAACCCTCTGAACCTGGGCCACTCCGTGGCCCTCTATTTCTCATTCATAATCTTCCAGTTCCGAAGAAGGACTTTTTTCCCTCTCCAGGCAAAGGCGTAATTTTTATACATTTTATTGAAGCTGCGGTTAGACAGGGATTCCATCATTTCTCCGGTGAGAAGGGGAATCCTTTTTTCGTGGATTTCCGGCAGGGGAGAGGGGGGCGCTTTACGATTATAGGGACAGCAGTTCTGGCAGGCGTCGCAGCCGAAGATAAGCGGCGTTCTTTTGATGATTTCCTTTTCCTCTTCCCGGAGGTCTTCTTTTTTCTGGGTGAGGTAGGATTTGCAGCGCCATGGATTGAAAGGCTCTTTCCCTATGATTTTCCCGGGGCAGGCCTTCTCACAGAGACGGCAGGTGCCGCAGGAAAGGGTGAGGGGCTTGTCGGGAGTGAGGGGAAGGGTGGTGAGGATGGCGCCGATGGTAACATAGGAGCCAAAACGGGGATGAATGAGGCAGTGGTTCCTGCCGAAGAATCCTAATCCCGCCGCATAGGCAAGCCACCGGTCCACCATGGGGGAGGTATCGGTAAGGGCTTTGAATGCATCTTCCGGATAGATGGATTTCATGTGGTTTATGATTTTTTCCATATACCGGTGATTGATGCGGTGATAATCTTCAGGGCGGGCGTAAAGGGCGATGTTTCCTCTTTCCTTTTCTTCTGCTTTATAGGGGAAAAGGATAACGAAAAAGGATTTGGCACCGGGAAGGAGGGTTTCCGGCGAAAGCCGCTTTTCCAATTCCGCCGGCGCAAAGGGGACGGGGCCTGTTTGGGAAAGGCCCTTGGAAAGTTCTTCAGAAAAATGGATACTGCAGGCGCCGCAGGCTGTAAGGCCCAGGGATCTTGCCGTATCCAGAAATAGTGTTTTCGGGTTCATCATGTTTCCTTATAAAAAAACGGCGCTTGGGAAAGCGCCGCTGCGTTATTTTACCATTCGTTTGGCCAGAAGTTCGCTCACTCTTTCCGTAGGCATATCGTCGCTGTCATAGAGAAGGCCTTTGGGGCTCTTGATAATGAGCCGGTCCATCAGGTTCTGGCTGATAAGGTCGTTGGTGGCTGAAAGAAATGCCATGCATGCTTTGTCGTGGTGATCTTTCGTAATCAGTCTGGATAGGCCCGGCGCTTTCAGACGCTGCTGGAGGAAGAGCTGGTGAATGGCTTTCCAGCTTTCTTTCTTCGGGCAGGCCCGGAGGAGCACGCAGATTTCATAGCCCATGTCCTTGAGGTAGGAAATGTAATCCAGGGTATGGGATACATTTTCCAAGGATCCTTCCTGCAGGATATGGTATCTTCCTTCCGCCGCCTTCTTCATGGTGAGGTCCGACAGGTACTTGCCCTGTTCGATGGAAAAACAGGCGCAGTACTGGCCGTATTTTTTCATCAGTTCCCGGAAACGGGGATGGAAGCTGCGGAAATTGTCGCCCATGGACTGGATGATGTTTCCGCCGTATTCCTCGATAATCATGGAGGACATCCGTGTTTTTCCGGAGCCCGGCTGTCCTGCAATGATAAAGGCCATGGGATGCTTCTGGTTTCCCGTCTTATTTTCACGGACAGAAGGCCATACAGTCTTTTCAAAAAGGGTGTCCATTTCATCCCTTTCAAAGGCGCTTTCCTTCTCCACCAGCTGGCGGGAAAATTTGGCGCTCACCGGACGGAAGATCTGGTCTGCCATGTACCGGGTCTCTATATTATAGGCTTCCTGGAGCATGCTCACCTGGGTGGACATAGGAAGACCATGTCCTTTGCTGAGCTCAATGAGTGACATCTCGCGGATGGTGGTGCGCCAGAGACTGTAAAGACGGGACTCGTCGGCCCTGTCAATTTCCACTTCATCTTTCATAGTCCAAAGCAGGTTATGAATGGTGGTGAAAATCTCCGCATTCACTTCCAGCTGTATTCCCATAGGGGTAATTTCCGCTGATTCACTTAATTCGCTGATTGTCCGCTCGTCATAGGGCATAGCCTGACCAACTCCTTTTCAAAATACATATATATTCTTCTCAATCATAACAAAGTGCAGGGAATTTGTCTATGAAAGAAATAAAAGGGTCGACTTTGTCGGCTCGGGTTCAAAAGGTGAAGAAGGTGAAGCGGGTTCAAAGGGTGGTGGCAGGCGTGCAGCCGCGGAGCGGCTGGGATCGAAGATCGGGATCGAGGATCGGGGGACCGCTTCCCACTGTCATCCTGAGCGTCAG
>DCJJ01000098.1:2449-2722 GCA_002320515.1 Dialister sp. UBA1703
CGCCTGCGGCGCAGAGGGGCGTATGGCATCCATCAGGCCTTCGTCCCTCGGTGCCAAGGGTTGCGTTGCTGTCGCTCAGGGGACAAAGGCCGTGGTGTGGCGCCTTCTAATTCATTGAAGGCGCCATTATGATAAAACCTTCACAACCGCCCTGGCGGGCAATGCCACTTAGTTAAGAAAAAATCCGAAAGCACATGTCATTTTGATGTGTGCTTTTTTCTTGCCTATTTTTTCTCCTGTTAACAATAAACCTATTTTTTTCAAAAAAGACTT
>DCJJ01000179.1:0-1411 GCA_002320515.1 Dialister sp. UBA1703
CCAGCCCGCTCTGTGGGCTGAACCACACGAACGATAGAACCCGAGCGCCGAAGGCGCTTGAACCCTCAAGCCCGTCAAGGCTTGTCCATAAGGCGTGTCAACCTTCGGGAATACGGGAAAGCACCACCCAGCTCCCGATCCCGAACGCGCCCTAAATCTCCAAAGGAGGTCACTATGGAATGTGAATTATATGGCAAAGACGAAAAGGGCATCTGCACCTGCCGTCTCTGTCCAAGGCGCTGCACCATTCTTCCTTCCCAAAGGGGCTGGTGCCGCACCCGTTGGAACGACCACGGCACGCTGAAGGCTCTCACCTACGGCCTTGTCACTTCCGCCGCCCTGGACCCCATAGAGAAGAAGCCCCTTTCCTATTTTCATCCCGGAAGCGTTATCCTCTCCCTGGGCAGCTGGGGCTGCAATATGAACTGCCTCTTCTGCCAGAACTATGAAATTTCCCAGAAAGAGCCGGAAAGCCGGAAGGTTTCACCCCAGGATGTGCTCCGTCTGGCCCGCGCCCTCACTGCCGAAGGAAATATAGGCGTGGCCTGGACTTACAACGAACCCACCCTTTCCTTTGAATTCATCCGGGACACGACGCCCCTTATCCGGGAAGCGGGCCTTATGAACGTGATGGTGTCCAACGGATTCATCTGCAGCGAAGCCCTGGACGTCCTCCTTCCCCTGATTGACGCCTGGAACATCGACCTCAAAGGCTGGAATCCCGATTTCTACAAAAACATCTGCGGCGCCGCCGGAAATCCGGTGCGGGAAACCATCAGAAAAGCGGCGGCCCTTTCCCATGTGGAACTCACCAACCTGGTCATTCCTGATGAAAACGACAATCCCCGGGAATTTGAAGAAATGGCCCGGTGGATCGGCTCCCTCTCCCCAGCCATCCCCCTCCACATCACCCGCTTCTTCCCCCGCTGGCGCATGACAAACCACCCGCCCACCCCCATATCCACCCTGGTCTCCCTGGGTAAAATCGCCAGGAAATATCTCTCCCGCGTAAAGACAGGAAATGTATCGGAAGAAGAACTGGCAGAGTATCACTGGAGAAATGAATGAGCGTACAAAGGGGCACGGCTTCGCCGTAGGTTGTGGCCGCCTGCGGCGGCAGGTTGTGTAGAAGGGTTGTGAGGAGAAAAGGTTCAGAGTGTGGCGGTGGCGGCTTATGGAAGCGCTGATTAAACCGTTATCGGATTTCATTCTTGTGTTTTTATTCAATGCAAGGAATCAGTCGACGCGAATAGCGAGCTATTTAAGGANNTGCGAATTAATCAGTGCTTCCTTATATTATAGCGCCGAAGGCGCCCACTCGGCCTCCATGGAGTGGACTTTATAACTACCCTTTGAACCAGCCCGGAAAGCGAAGCCTTTCCCAGGCAGAACCCGGGCGCCGAAGGCGCCT
>DCJJ01000179.1:1419-2926 GCA_002320515.1 Dialister sp. UBA1703
GATGTCTGCCGTCTGACAGTCTGACCTCTCCCCACGTTCGGGAATACCGCCCAGCGGACAGCCCACCCCACAGTCCCACTATCCCACTTTTATAACTTGTATTCTTCTCTTATATCTTATATAATTACCTTTTAGCAGTGTTTTTAATCAAATGGGAAAGTGTAGGAGAGTTATATGACCATTCAGAATGAGCTGGATATTGACATCAGGAACCTTTTGGGCCATGCCTGGAGCGTGAAGGCAGAAGACCTTTCGGCCATGGCAAGCCTCATGGAAAAGGCAGGCCGGTCACTGACGAAGCTGCGGGAAAGCGGGAAGGGGCCTGACGGCAGCGACGTCCTCTTCCCCCGCCTTCCCTACATTCTGGATGAGGATGTGCTCATTACGGAAGAGGAAAAGGAAAGCCTTCTCCATGCCGATGAGCTGGCAAAATCCGCGGACATCCTGATTTCCATCGGCATCGGCGGCTCCTACCTGGGAAACCAGATGCTCTTTGACGTATTCTGCGGCCCCTATTGGAACATGATGGACAGGGAAGAGCGAAACGGATTCCCCAAAGTCTTTTTTGCCGGACAGAACATGGATCCCCACGGCCTTCTCCAGCTGGCAGAAGAGGTGGAGCGGGAAAGCCGCCATGCAGGCCGGAAGTGCCGGGTGCTCCTTCTGGTGATTTCCAAATCCGGCACCACCATCGAACCCTCCAGCGCCCTGAAAGCCCTGAGACCCCTCCTTATCCCCTTTGCGGATATTTCCCTTCTGGCCATTACGGATAGGGAAAAGGGCAGCCTTCGCCGGTATGCCAACGAAAACCACCTCCCCTGCTTCACCGTCCCCGACGGCATCGGCGGCCGGTTCAGCGAACTTTCCCAGGTGGGCCTTGTATTCGCCCGCCTCATCGGCGTGGACATCAAAGACCTCCTCTCCGGCGCCCGGATGGTGGAAGAAGCCTGCCGGAGCGAAAAGGCAGAAGAAAATCCCGCCCTCTTCCTGGCGTCCCTGAAATATGCAGCCAGCAGGAAATACGGCATAGTCGCTGAAATCATCATGCCCTACGGCGACACCCTCCGCTCCTTCGGCTGGTGGTACGCCCAGCTTCTGGGCGAATCCCTGGGAAAGAAATACGACATGGCAGGCCATGTGATCCACTACGGCCGCATTCCCGTCGCCGCCGTAGGCACCACGGATATGCACTCCCTCACCCAGGAACACCAGCAGGGAGCCAAAAACAAACTGGTACAGTTCATTTCCGTGAAAGAAAGCAGGAGCCGCCTTTCCGTGCCCTGCGAGGAATCGGGAGAAACGGGGGACGTGCCCATGGACTTCATGCTGGAATCCGCCCGGAAGGCCAACGAACAGGCCCTGGCCGCTGAAGGCCGCATGAGCTGTGCCATCAGAATCAGGAAAATCACCCCCTTCCACCTGGGAGCCCTCATGTATTTCTTCTTCCTCACCATCGCCTACGAAGGTGCCCTGGCAGACATCAACGCCTTCGACCAGCCCGGCGTGG
>DCJJ01000056.1 GCA_002320515.1 Dialister sp. UBA1703
GTCGCCCCCTGAGCGAAGCGATGCAACCCTTCTACACAACCCGCGGCGCCAGCCGCGCCCCCCCTTTTTTTATAAAACTTGCGGCGAAGCCGCCACCACAACCTTCGGCCCAAAGGGCCGTCAACCTTTCCCTTCACCACCCTCTGCACCCGGGACTGCGTCAGCAGTCCCCCATGAAACATTCCTTCATCACCTTCACAGCCCGGTCCAGTTCTTCCCTGGTATGGGCGGCGGTGACGGTGAGGCGGATGCGGCTGGTACCGGCAGGCACGGAAGGCGGGCGGATGGCGGAGAGGAGGATGCCTCTTTTGCGGCAGCGGGCGGCGTATTCCATGGCCGCTTCTTCCCTGCCCATGACGATGGGGATGATGGAGGTATCGCCGGGGAGGAAGGAAATGCCCGCTTCTGTCAGCCTTTCCTTCATATATTGGGTATTCCGGCGGAGGGCGCCCATGTATGTCTCCGGATTTCTTTCCAGCAGGCGCAGGGATGCCAGGGCGGCGGCGCCGGTGGAGGCGGAAATGGAGGTGGAGAAGATGAAGGGGCGGGAGCGGTTGCGGAGGTAGTCGGTCATATTTCTGTCAGCGGCGGCAAAACCGCCTTCGGCGCCCAGGGATTTGGACAGGGTGCCTACCTGGATGTCGATGCCTTCCATGTGGTAGTATTCCGCCGTGCCCCTGCCTGTTTCACCGATGACGCCTGTGGCGTGGGCGTCGTCTACAATGAGGCAGGCCTTGTATTTGTCCTTCAGCCTGACAAGGGACGGCAGGTCTGCCACGTCGCCGTCCATGCTGAATACGCCGTCGGTGACGATGAAGCGCTGCCCTGCTGTTTCCGTTTCTGCCAGGAGCTTTTCCAAAGCCTTCATGTCGGAGTGGGGGTAGACTTTCACGGCGGCTTTGGAAATACGGCAGCCGTCTACGATGCTGGCGTGGTTCAGGGCGTCGGAGAAGATGACGTCTCCCGGCCCGGCCAGGGCATAGAGGACGCCCAGGTTTGTCATGTAGCCCGTATTGAAAATGACGGCGTCTTCCTTGTGCTTGAAGGCGGCGATTTCCTTTTCCAGGTCGGAGAGTTCAAACACCGCGCCGCTGGTGAGCCGGGCACCGCCGGAGCCGGTGCCGTAGGAAATGGCTTGGCGGGCCGCTTCTTCCACTTCCTTTTCATGGGTCATGCCCAGGTAGTCGTTGGAGTTGAAGACGATGTATTCCTTTCCCGCCCTGTCCACTCCTCTGGAGGCGGTGATCATGCGGAGATCCGAAACTTTGCGGAAGCGGCCTTCCGCCCTGATTTCATCCAGCTTTTCCGGTATGTCACTGATCTTCATGGGGGAGCCTCACAAGAACGGTCTGGTTCTGCATATAATCATCGTATTTCTTAATATCCGTGCCGGGCTTGACGAAGAATACCCGGCCGCCTACGGGGTCGCCCATGTCCTTCATTACCGTAATCCGGCCGTAGCCGAATTTCCGGGAGCCCACGTAGCCGGTGACGTAGTCCGGGTCATCGGACCAGCAGAGCTCCGCCACCGTGCCGGGAGCATAGGCCACCTTGGATGCCAGCACCAGCGCTTCCCGGGGATGGTCGCCGCCAAGGCCTTTTTTACCCATGATTTCATCGTAAAGGGCGGTGTCTTCGCAGTCCATGTTGCTGCAGCGCACGCCCCGCTCATGGCGGTCATCCAGCCGCTCTCCCGTAACGGCGTCCATGACGATGGCGCCCCGCATGCTGTCGGTGAGGGATTCCAGTTCATGGAAGGCGCTCCGGATGGCGGCCTCACTGACGCCGATGCGGGCGAGCTCCTTCTTTGCCGTTTCCCGTCCTTCTTCCCTGGTGGACGTATTCATCTGGTAAATGGGAATCATGGGGCAGTAGGCAATGGTCTGGGGCTTCACTTCTTCCACCTTCACCTGGATGAAATCGGCGGCTCCCCGTTCATGGGTCCTTGCCCGGCGGAGCATGGCAATCACGTCCGCTTCCACCTGGTCCTCCGGCACAATCCGCTCCGCACCGGAAATATGACGGCCTCCTTCTCCATGATAACCGCCAAGACTGGAACGCATTTTGACACTGTACAGCAACGAAACCACTCCTTTTGTTAACTACATATGTCTTCATTGTCAACCGCAAAGGCATAAAATAATCCGAAGTTATCGCACTTCGGCTGTTGTTTTTTAGTGTAAAACTGTTAACTGATATTTGTCAAGTTAGAAATATTATTTAGTTTACAATATATGAAAATGTCATTTGAAGGTATTTCCTGTATGTTGGAGGGGGTAGGGCTGCCGCCCCTTGAGCGAAGCGAACACAACCCGCCGCCGTTAGGCGGCCACAACCTTCGGGGCCAAGGGCCCCGTTAACCTTTCCCCTCTGAACCATTTGAACCCTCTGAACCTGGGCCGCTTGGCCCCGTACTCTTCCATTTCCCGAGGGCAGGGGCTCTATTTGAAAGAAAGCTGTTTTTTTGCTAGAATGGTACTGTTATGAATGAAAGAGGTGCGAAATGTTTTTACATGAAATGATTAAAGGGGCGGACCCTTCCCATGTGGTATTTGAAGGAGAAAGCCGTGTCACTTATGGGGAACTGGCAGAGGCGCTCCGTCGATACAGGAACTGTCTCTATGAGATGGGTGTCCGGAGGGGGGACCGGGTGGCCCTTTATTCTGCCAACCGGCCGGAGTTTGTGTATGTGTATCTGGCAGTGGTGAGCCTGGGGGCCATCATTATTCCGGTGAACAATTCCCTGGTGGACCGGGAAGTGGATTACATTATGAAAGACGCAGGAGCCATGCTCCTTGTTACCGATACGGCGCTGGAAGTGTCCTGCCCGTCCCTTGACATCCACGACCTGGATTTCAAGGCGGGAGAAGGGAAGAGCGCTGAGGCGCCGGCGTTCCCGAAGGACGTGACAGAGGATGACGTATGCGCCCTGGTGTATACATCCGGTACCACCGGCAGCCCGAAGGGGGCCATGCTCACCCATCGGAATCTGGTGAGCAATGTGGAGCAGTTCATTTCCCGCATTGTATTCAAGGCGGAAGACAAGGTGCTCTGCGTGCTGCCCATGTTCCACTGCTACGGCCTTACCACCGTGGTGAATGCAGGCCTCTATGCCCATTCCACCATCGTCATCCTCCGCTCCAAGAGCCCTACGGAAATCATCAATACCATTGTAGAACATTCCGTCACCATTGCCATCATGGTGCCGCCTATGTACAACCTGCTGGCAAGGCGCGGCGAGCCTTCGGTGATGAAGACGGTGCATACCTTCATTTCCGGCGGCGCCTCCATTCCCCAGCCCGTATCCCAGGCCTTCTATTTCCGTTTCCGCCATCCCGTACAGGAAGGCTACGGCCTGACGGAAGCATCGCCGGTGGTATGCGTGCTCCCCAGCGCCAAGCCGAAGTACCTGACCAGCGGCCCGGTGCTGCCGGGGGTGGAAGCCTATATCCGCACGGAAAACGGCGCGCCCTACACCGCAGGCACGGTGGGCGAACTCATGGTGCGCGGTTCCAACGTCATGAAGGGCTACTGGAACAAGCCGGAAGAAACGAAGAAGGTGCTGTCTGAAGACGGCTGGCTCCGCACCGGCGACCTGGCCTACATGGACGACGACAAGTATATTTATATCGTGGACCGCATTAAAGACCTCATCATCGTGAACGGGGAAAATATCTACCCCGGCGAAGTGGAGGACTGCATCTACGAAGTGGAAGGTGTGGCGGAATGCGCCGTGGTAGGCCATCCGGATCCCCTCCGCGGACAGGCGGTATGGGCCTATGTGGTGATGAAGGAAGGATATGATTTCGATGAAAATAAAATCAGGAAGCATATGTCCAAGAACATCGCCAGCTACAAAATCCCCCGCCGGTTCATCCCCATGGACGCTCTGCCGAAGAACGCCACCGGCAAGATCCTGAAACGGGCGCTCCGGGACAATTAAACAAAGAGCAGCGAAGAAACGGGAAATTTCTTCGCTCCTTTTTTTGTGGTCTGGTGAGGCAGTGGGACAGGAGGCGGCTGTCCGCTATCGGCTGTCGGCTTACCGCTTGCTGCGGCACCTTTCCGCCGACCGGTATTGTTTAGTGAGCTGGTGTACTAGTGAGCTAGTTGGAGTCACTTACGGCATACACCAGAAGTATTTCTCGCCCACTGGTATTTACAGGCAGATGAGTTACTGGCGGCACTCACCGAGATTCTTCGCCTGCGGCTCAGAATGCCCCTGTCCGGCGGGAATTTCAGCGCGTACAGCCCTTGCCCACCCCTGTTTAAGGGGTGGGTGGCGAGCGCAGCGAGCCGGAAGGGGTTAGCCGACAGGCGGCATATATACTCATTGCCCGAAGGGCAATCCACAATCCTCAGCACCATAGGCGCTGAGGCCCCCTGAGCGCCAGCGATGCACAGCGAACACATTTTATAGGAGCGATAGCGACGCATAAAATGTAGTGA
>DCJJ01000019.1 GCA_002320515.1 Dialister sp. UBA1703
GATGGGCATCAGCAGAAGAGGTTCATAGTCTTTTGCGATTGCCAGATAGAGCAGAACGAGGCCGACGAGAATCATGACCATGTTCTGCCATGTTAATGCAGCAAATCCGGAATCTGTCCATACAGAAACCAGTGCTCTCATAAAGCCATCCATATTTGTATCCTCCTTTTAGGCCTTCGTATTACTTATTTCTTCTTATTCTTGGTCGGATCCACAATGTGAATCAGCTGAATGATGAACTGAAGAACAATCAGAACAGCAAATACGATGACCATGTTAACGATACAAATGGAAAGTGGGCTCGGAGTATCCATGTATAAATCCACCTTTCTATTTCAACATCTCTGGAAGATGCCGGTGAGGGAACTGCCTCACACAGTTTGTATCAGGAGAAGGAAACCGCCCTTTTGGCGATTTCCTGTCTTCTGAGATAACCACAGGGTCTTTCTCCAAGGCGTATCAGCCCGGGAAGAATGGCCAGAAAATCGGAATAATGATTACGCTGACAATGAATGTAATAATGCAGAGCGGAACGCCTACTTTTACATAGTCATTGAAAGAGAATCCGCCGGGGCCCAGTACCAGGGTGTTTGGCGGAGTAGCCATTGGTGTTGCATAAGCCATGGATGCGGCGATACCGATAGCCATGAGGACCGGTTTCGGGTCAGCGCCAATGGACTGAGCAATGGAAATACCAATTGGTGCAAGCAGTGCTGCAGATGCAGTGTTACTCATGAACTGGGTCAGTACGTTGGAAATCAGGTACAGTACAGCGCAGAGAACGATGGGGTTTGGATGATCGCCCATCATGTTAACTACGGTATCGGCAATCAGTTTGCCTGCGCCTGTCTTATCCATAGCGGTAGCTACGGAAAGCATGCCGGCGAACAGGAAAATGGTTACCCAGTCGATACCTGCATAGGCTTCCTTTTCTTTCAGGCAGCCGGTGATGACGCAGAGAATGGCGCCGGTAACGGCAGCGGTCTGAAGAGGAACGGTCTTGAGGTTCAGAGCCATAGCAACAACAACGCCGATCAGGATGAGACCGGAAATCCACATCTTTGTCTTGCTCTTCGGCGCATTGTCGTCAGAAGCACCTGCTTCTTCCTTAGCTGCTTTCACAGCTTCTTCATCCATATCGCCTGCACTCTTAGCCGGAATGGTTTTACGGCCGATGGTGAGCATGTAAACCAGAACGATAACGGACAGCGGAACACCGATTAATGCGAATTCGAAGAATCCGAAGGACGGAAGACCGGCAGCGGACAGAGCGCCGGTAACGATAACGTTTGGCGGAGTACCGATCATGGTGATGGTGCCGCCTACGTTAGCTGCCACTGCCAGAGGCATCAGTTCCTTGGAAGCAGGAATGTTTGCCGCATTAGCGATACCGATAACTACCGGCATGAGGCATGCTACGGTACCGGTATTGGAAGATACGGAAGACAGGATGATGGTTACCAGCATGATGGCGCCCATCAGCGGAACTTCTTTGGTACCTGCTTTTCTAACAACAGCAAGACCGATGGTTTCAGCGAGGCCAGTCTTGAACATAGCGGCGCCGATAACGAACATACCACCGAAAAGAACGACGGTGGAGTTGGAAAGACCTGCATACACCTGTTTAGCTGGAAGTACGCCCAGAATACCGAGGGCCGTGCAGGCTGCCATAGCAGTGACTGCCAGCGGGATCAGTTCGGTAACAAACAGGAATGCTGCTACTGCCAGTACACACAGTGTAGTAATGGCTGGATCCATAAGGTTCACCTTCCTTTTGAATTTTTTCTGATCTCTGCCACGCCCGATGCCGGCAGGGCAGCTGCAGAAATATTTCTCCGGAAGATTTGGGACTCATATAAAGTTATAAAAGAATAATGGCAAAATTCCACATGAATCCGAATACGATCCGGAAAATCATCCCCCTGGCAAACCGGCTATCCTCCTTCCGTCACAGTCCCGGGGTCCGGACTCCCATCTATGCACCTTTGGAGAGATACATAGGCATCTATGTTTATTATATGCAAGTCCCCGTATTTTTCAATATTCCGTGATTTAAGGGAGATTTTCGGAAATTACAAGCCATTTGCATTAAATCCACTATAATTACATTCATTTGCATTAAATATTTATGCACTTCATATGCATTACCCTCAAATTTTACAGGCAAATGCATATCCTTTACACAAGAGTCTTTTTATATTTACATAGCATACTATCTACTTACATAGCATACTATGAAGTAAGATTTTCCTCTTATTTCATCAATCCCTTTTGCATTTTATATATCACCTAAACATAATATTCAAAGGGCAGAGGGCTAAAGTCTAAGGCCGTGTCGAACATTGGCCATATCATATTTTTTTATAAGCCAGTCCATCTTCAGCTTATACCCCTATTTCCCCTATCCTCTGCATGAATGAAGGCAGAAAACCTGCCGCACCATCATCCCGAAAGGCAGCAAAAAGCACCTGCCCAAAGCAGGTGCTCCCATGAAGACTATTCTTTTCTCTTTTCTTTCGCTTCCGCCATTTTTTTCTTGGCCGCTTCCAGGGTCTCCTTGCTGGTGCCGTTATGAAGCTCCACCTCTTCGCCATGGAAATCGGCGCCGGTGAGTTCATACTCACGGCCCCCCATTTCCGTACCCTTCTGGCGCAGCTGCTTGATACCTTCCTCGAAGGACATTTCCGGATGTTCCTTGAAATACCCCTGGTCCCGGAGCTTCTTCTCCATGGCCTTGTAAGTAAAGGTCACCACTTCTTCCTGGGGAATGCGGATCTGTCCCGGCATACGGCGTTCAAATTCCTTCCAGAACTCCTCAGACGCCTTCATAAGCACGCGGCCCACCTTCTTGTCGCTGCCGATGTCATACAGAAGAGACCAGATAGGGCGATTGTCCAGCTTCGCATATTCATGGAAAGTATAACGGTAGGTTACCGGCTTCATGAGCTGGTTTTTGAAATGGTGGACGCCGAAAATATCCTCATAGGGAATGGACAGCTCCTTCTTGTGCCCCACACCGGTTTTCAACATATACAGGCGATCCTTCTCCAGACGGTACACCGTCTTCGTGAGCACCGTATCCAGAAGCCACCACAGAATGGCCACCTGCATACCCAGGTCAATCACCGGCACCCGGTGATTCACAATAAATCCCCAGTACCCCGTCCAGCACACATAAGCGCCCCACAGAATAAAGGCAATTACCACCAGAACCATGTAAGGTCTGTAGAAATAGGAATGATCGACGAAATCCTTCGTCACTTTTTCATTTGTCTCTGCCATCAACTAAACTCCTTACAGCAAAAGCACGAATCGAATGTAACGAAATTATTATAACATTTATTTTCTTATATGTCTCTATGTTTTGTGGCAGGGGAAAAAAGGGCCGCTCCGCGGCCCGGGTTCA
>DCJJ01000172.1:0-4182 GCA_002320515.1 Dialister sp. UBA1703
CCAGAGCTATACAGAAATACTGATAAAACCGAAGCCACGGAGATAGTAATCATCGACAGTCAAATGAATTACCGAGGAAAACTTGACACTTACCTTTCTCTATCCCCCTCTCACTTTCCCGTTGACACCATTCCCGGAGGGTGCTATACTCATTTCATATATAAAGCCTTTGAACAGGAAGAGTAGTCCTGACGGAAGCCATCCAAGGGAGCCGGCGCAAGTGGAAGTCCGGTATGGCAGTCTCGATGAATGGGCCTGGGAGGTGCTGTTTCGAGCCGGATGGGGTAGAAGCAGACGGAGTTCACCGTTAGAGGAAGAAGAGCTGGGCATTTGCCAATCTGGGTGGTACCGCGGAATATATCCTTTCGTCCCTTTGCGTAGAGCAGAGGGATGGAAGGATTTTTATTTTACAGGAGGTTCATATGGAACAGGTCATGGACGTATCAAAGCTTGTCTTTACGAAAGCGAGGGGAGGAAGGTTCCGCTGGCTGACCATTTCCACGCTCATGCTGGCCATCGGCATGCTGCTCCATCTGGTGTCCCCGTCGGTGGCGGGCTTTACGCCGAACTGGATGATTGCCTGCTATGTGGTGGCCATCCTTCTGACGAAGCCCAGCTACAAGCAGTGTCTGGGCATCTGCATGGTGGCGGCGCTGATGGAAGTGTTTACCAGTAAGTCCGCTTTCCCTTACGGCGATTTTGCTTCTGAATTCTTCGGTGCCTATGTGGCAGGCCTCTTTGCCCATTCCGTGCCGCCTATCAAAATCGGAAAGTTTTCTCTCCGTCCCGCCATTGCAGGATTTATTACCACCTGCGTGTCCGGCTTCACCTTTGTTTCTATCCTGACCCTGGTCATGGGCATTCCTATGAAGGTATACCTCTACGGTATGCTCCCTGCCGTGGCCATGGTGGGCGTAGGAAACGGCATTATTACGCCTTTCCTCTATTTCCCGGCCCTCAGGCTTTTCAAATCTATGCACTACATGGCGGAGTCGGATGTGGAAGACAGCGACCACAGCGGTCTTACCCTGGTTCCTCAGCAGGAAGGGGTTATTTCTGTGGAACATCTCAGCTACACCTATCCTTTCTCTGAAAAGAAGGCGCTGGATGATGTGTCCCTGGCTGTGGAAAAGGGAGATTTCGTAGTGGTTACCGGCCCCAACGGCGCAGGAAAGACCACGCTCCTCATGTCCATGGCCGGCGCCATTCCCCATTACTACGGCGGCACCATGGAAGGCATGGTGTTCACCGGCGGCAAGGCGGTGACCCAGCATTCCATTGCGGATCTGGCTTCTTCTATCGGCGTCATCCTTTCGGACTACAAGGCCCAGATCGTCACATTGACGGTGGGGGAGGAAATGGCATTCACCCTGGAGAACCATGGTTTTCCGCCGGATGAAATCCGCCGCCGGTCCAGAGAAGCCCTGGCCAAGGTACATCTGGACGGACTGGAAGAACGGAAGGTATCCACCCTCTCCGGCGGCCAGTGCCAGCGTCTGGTGGTGGCTGCGGTGCTGGCGGAAGAACCGGAAGTACTGGTATTCGATGAACCTACCTCTGCGCTGGATCCCGAAGGCATCCGCGAATTTTACGAAATGGTGGGCGAGCTGAACCGGAAGGAAGGACTCACGGTGATTGTGGCAGAGCACCATCTGGAAGCGGCCCTGCCTTATGCGAAGAAATTTATCCTTATGAATAAGGGAAAGATTATCAGCCAGGGTACACCGGAAGAGGTGATGCGGGTTATGAAGAAGGACCACATTTATGAAGAAGCCATTCCGGACATGTACCGCACCCAGCTGACACTGGAAGAAGAAGGGATTTCCTTTGAAAAACCATTCCTCAATATCCATGACGCAGAGCATTCCGTCATGAGTTCTTTCGAGAAAGGAGAAAGGGACCATGCTTGAGCTGAAAAATGTATCCTTCCGATACGCCAAAAACCTGCCCCTGGTACTGGACGGGGTGTCCCTCTCCTTTGACAGGGGAGAATTCGTAGCCATTACCGGCAGAAACGGAAGCGGCAAGACCACCATTACCCGCCTTCTCACGGGACTGGAAAAACCTGCTTCCGGCAGCATCCTCTATAATGGCACCGATGTGACGAAAGAAGACGCTTCGAAGAGAAGCCGTTTCATCGGCTACGTTTTCCAGCAGCCGGACCGGCAGATGTTCATGCCCACAGTAAGGGAAGAAATCGCATTCGGACCCTTGCATCAGGGGAAACGGGGACAGGAACTGGAAGAGGCCATCGACCGCGCCATGGCGGACACAGACACCGAAAGCCTTTCTTCCGAATACCCCAGAACCCTTTCCCGGGGCGACCAGCAGCGGGTGGCCATTGCCTCCGCCCTGGCCATGGATACGGAGTACCTGGTGCTGGACGAACCTACCAGCGGACAGGACGGCAGGGAAAAGAAAAGACTCATGGCATTAATGGAAAGACTGCAGCAGAAGGGCATTACCATCATCCTTGTTACCCACGACATGGACATCGTAGCAAGGGACTGCACCAGGGTGGTAGTCATTGCAGGCCATAAAGCCGTCTTTGACGATAAGCCGGAAATCCTTTTCTCCGAAGCCAACAGGCCCGAAGACTGGGGCCTTGCCTATCCGCCGGCAGTCCTTCTGGGACGGCGACTCCCCGGCGCTCCCTACTGCCGGGACATGGACAGCTTCTGCAGGGAATTTATGAAACGGAAAGGAGGCGTTGCCTTATGAGAAACCTGGTACCCCTGACAAAAATCCTTTTAACCCTGGGCACTGCCGTATGGGCCATTGTGCTTCACCGGCCGGAAAGCCTTCTTGCCCTCTGCGCATTGGAAGTGCTCATCCTTCTCGTTTCCGGCGAACTCTTCAAAAACCTGAAAGCCCTTATTATGCTCATCATTTTTGCCGCCCTCCTGGGAGCCATCGAAAAACTGGGCGGCGGCAGCACCGAAGAATCGGTGGTGGCAGCCCTTCGCATGCTGGGCATGACCATCATTTTCATATACCTCCTGGGCACTGTGAAACTGCAGGACCTTACCGCCGCCATGGTGCGCCAGCTCAAAGTTCCCTATGAATACGCCTTCATGTTCACTGCCGGCCTCCGCTTCATCCCCGACTTCATCGAAGAAGACAGAGCCGTCTCCGAAGCCCAGGCCTGCCGCGGCCTGGCAGTGAAAGGCAACTTCTTCAAACAGGTCAAACGGTATATGTCCATCGTAAGACCCCTCATGCTCCGCTCCCTGGGAAGAAGCGAAACCATGGCCCTCTCCCTGGAACTCCGAGGCTTCGGCGGCTCCAGAAGAACCTTCATGGAAAGCGTGGCGCCTAAAGGAAAAGACTACCTCTTCATGGTCCTTATACTTATCATTACCGCCGTAGTTATTTACGGACGGGTCAGAATGGGAATGTAAAAAAAGCACCCTGCTGGGGGTGCTTTTTTAGTGTACTAGTGTGCTGGTGTGCTGGTGAATAGTGGGCTGGTTGAAGTCACTTACAGCCAATACGGAGGCTTTTCACTTCGCTTGGAATGACAAGTAAGAAGAGACGTTTAGGAAAGAGAGCTGCAGCACTACGTTACGTGTCGAGCAGCCAGGCTCCTTCCTCAGGAAGGAGCTGGGCGAAGCCCTGAAGATAGGTCAGAAGATAAGCCAAGAACTGCCTGACAAAAGGTACATTCTGGAGGGAGATTTCTCGGATCCGTTTCACTGGCTCCATGAAACTATGGAATCATATCGGCTTGTACCTCCGCTCGAAATGACGGGGGCCATAGTGACACAAATGCAAGTCCCGTAACGCTGACTTTATAATTATTGCCCGAAGGGCAATAATTCCCCTCTGGACCCTCTGAACCCGGGCCACCCAGTGGCCCCACAGGCCGGTCGATTTTAAGAACCTTTTTCCACAACCTTTCTACACAACCTGCGNNCCTGCGCCGACAGGCGCGCCCCTTCTGCGCTCGAAGAGCGCAGAATCTACCTGTTATCCACTTTCTCCGGATTCATATCATGATGGAGGAGGCGGAAACGGGCGAAGTCCTTCCATTCCGTGCCGGGGATGCCGTAGTTGCAGAATGGATCAATGGAAAGGCCGCCCCGGGGGAGGAACTTGCCCCATACTTCAATGTAGCGGGGACGGAGAAGACGGATAAGGTCCGTCATAATCATATTCACGCAGTCCTCATGGAAATCGCCG
>DCJJ01000172.1:4302-4584 GCA_002320515.1 Dialister sp. UBA1703
GCTGGTAAACTCCGGACAGTTGAACTTGATAAAGAAATCCCGGTCAGCGTGCTTGTTTGGAATCTTTTCCAACAGACCGGGGTCGTAATCATAGGTGTATTTCGTATTCCAGCTGCCCAGCTGCTTCAGCCCATCCAGCCCTTCTCTTTTTTCTGTCATAGGGTACCTCACATTTATAGAATTCAATATAACTAGTACAAGGATACCATAGGAAAGGAGAGATGTAAATAGAAGGGGATGGGGACCGGGACCGGGATCGGGATCGAGGTTGGGTTCGGGATC
>DCJJ01000172.1:4611-11992 GCA_002320515.1 Dialister sp. UBA1703
GGTTCGGGATCGGGATTGGGATCGGCGCGGTGCTTTCCGGTATTCCCGTAGGGGCCTGCGCCTGCGGCGCAGAGGGGCGTATGGCATCCATCGGGCCTCCGGCCCTTGGTGCCAAGGGTTGTGTTCGCTTCGCTCAGGGGGCCGCCGATTGGCAGTCAGAAAAATGATAGAGTATCATATTGCTGCTCAGCCCCGTACACTCTTTGCCTCTTCAAGGCATTTGCCCTCAAGGGGAAACGAGGGACATGGAGAAAAAAACAGGCGAGTCATATACTTCATGTACCATTCCGGTGACTCCCCCTTTGGTGGCTGGTGCCACCACCTTTCCGCCCCGTTGGGAAGCGTGTCACTGGATTCTCAGTCGCCTACGGCTCCCTGCGAATCCAGTTCCCTTGCCACCGCAGTTCGGTGGGGCGGCAAAAGGAAAGCGCCTTAACGGGCAGGCTGGGCGCCTTACTTCGCCCCACTTGGAGGTCCTATGCAGGACCTCCACAGGGGACTATAAAGCTCCGCTATGTCTTGAGCGATTTATGAAAGGACTGCTTTGCGGATCTTTATTGTCCCACCGCTCCGCGGGGGGAAGGTGGTGCCGTAAGGCACCAAAGGGGGG
This sequence comes from Dialister sp. UBA1703, assembly GCA_002320515.1. Lineage (GTDB taxonomy): Bacteria > Bacillota > Negativicutes > Veillonellales > Dialisteraceae > Dialister. Next base: position 5,222 of record DCJJ01000172.1, read on the forward strand.
AAAAAAGCCACCGGAGGTGGCTGATCGACGTAATGCTTTTCTGTCATATGACACTGAAAGTAAATCCCGTAACGCTGACTTTATACTCATCGCCCGATAGGGCGATACCACAACCCTCGGCCCGAAGGGCCGTCAAACTTAAGAACCCTTGGGCCCGAAAGGGCCCATCAATCCTAAGAACCTTTTTCCGCAACCCTTCTACACAACCCGCCGCCATCAGGCGGCCACAACCTTCGGGGCGAAGTCCCGTCAACCCTCACACCGAAGGTGTGTCCAATCACATGGGAAATTCGCTGTTTGCTTTTTCTCTTACGTATTCCCAGAAGTGGTCTACGATGTATTCCCTCAGCAGCACGGCGGAGAGGGAGAGTTTGCCTTCGGTTTTCCAGGAGAGGTTGAGGTAGCGGTGGCAGTCCATGTCTCCTACAGGGAGGGCGGCAAGACCGCTGAAGGCGCCGTACCAGGTCATCTGGGGAACCAGGGCGATGCCCAGACCGGCATTGACGAATTCGTGGATGGTGTCGGGGTTGTCGCTTTCCATCACCACTTTGGGGGAGAAGCCTGCTTTTTGGCAGAAGGTTTCCAGAATGTCCCGGAGGACGAATCCCTTGGGCGGGGCGATGTAGTTCTTATGGGCGAAGTCTTCCAGGTTCACATAGGGGAGGCGGGCGTGACGGTCGGCGAGGGGAAGGACCATGACCAGGTTTTCCCTAAAAAGGGTGACTGTATGGTCGTCATCAATGTGATGGATGCTGGAGTAGAGGGTGAGATCCGCATGTCTGGCGGAGGCCTGCATTTTGGGGTTGATGATTTCCAGTATGGCTTCGGGATGGGCTTTCCTGAATTCCGCCAGGAAGGAGGGGATGAGTTTGGTGGCAGAAAGGATGGAAAGGTTTACCTTGAGCTGCTGCAGGTTCCGGGAGTCTTCCAGTTCCTGCTGCATGGCCTTGTATTCCCGGAGGAAATTTTCCGTGTATTTCAAAAGGATATGGCCGTCCCTGGTGAGGCGGATGTTTCGTCCTTCCTTTTCGAAGAGGGTGACATTCAGCTCCTCTTCCAGTCCGCGGATGGTGCGGGACAGGGCGGGCTGGGCGATATGGAGGGCTTCCGCAGCTTTGGTAAGATGTTCCATTTCTGCCGCTTTCAGGAAATATTCCAGGGAAGTGAAATTTAATTTCATAATTGCCACCTGATTTCACAATAGGGAGAAGTTCCCGGAAGGATATCGAAAGATTTGCTTTTTTCTTGTTATAGTAGTATACTATAAGTGGGTATTAAAAATACCAATAAAGAAATTTCTGCATTTCACGTCTGAAGATGAATGAAATGGTATGGATTGGCTATATATTTATACATTTATTATATCATAGTCCTTCCCATTTCAAAAAAGACGTTTATTTCAGCAAAGAAAGGAGGACAATATGGAAATCAATGAACTGATGGACCTGGAGATGTACGGCAGTATGTATCTTCTTTTTGCCATGGCTTACTTCTATGTGGAAGGAGCCAATCTTCTGGTACCGTCCCGGGTGAATTTCAATTTCAAGCGCATTCTTTCTCCATTTGCCTCCTTCTTCAAAGGTTTCATCGGGGCAGGGGGATGGCTTTTCGGCCTGCCTGTTTTCGGGTCTGCTGTTCCTTTTGTAAAACCGAATGACGGGGCATCTGTCACGGGATGTCCGGCTTCCTTCGCTGCATGAAACGGGCGGGGGAAACCCTGCGCGGCGAAGTTCATGAAACTTTCAAGGGGTAGGCTTTTTTTCAGTGTTCTCTGAAAAAAGCAGCTCTTACAGTGATTTCATCAGATGACGCCACGGGGCGTTTTTTTTGATGAAATTTCTGGAGAGTGCATTTATATGTTTTTCGTGAAAAAAGATATTTCTAAGCTGCTGTCTGTGATGATACCGATTCTGGTGGCCCAGGTATCCACAGCGGGAGTGACTTTTATCAATACCACCATGGCAGGTCATGCCGGTGCCGACGATCTGGCCGGCGTATCGGTGGGGGCGGGGCTTTTCTATCCCCTCTTGGCTTCCATCATCGGCCTTCTCATGGCGGGTACGCCCCTTATGGCCCAGCTCATCGGAAGGAAGGAAAAAGAATCACTGCCCTTCATCGTGAGAAGCGGCATGGTGATCGGCCTTTCCGTGTGGGCCCTCTTTACGGCAGGCTACTTCCTCTTTATCGACAGCCTCATGGCCTCCCTGGCTCTGGAGCCGGCGGTGGAGCACATTGCCCGGTACTACCTTATGACCATGATCGGCGTGGTATTCTTCATGGCCCTCATGATTCCCCTGCGCTGCCTCACCGACACCGCAGGCTCCACGTCCATTTCCATGAAACTCTTCCTCATGGCTCCTGTGGTGAACGGCATTTTCAACTACCTCTTCATCTACGGCCACGGCGGCATGCCTGCCTTAGGCGGCATCGGCGCCGGCCTTGCCACCATGATTACCTACGGCGTCCTTCTGGGACTCTTCCTTCTGGTGGTTCTGAAATCGAAAGAACTGGAAGGCAGGGAAATCTTCAAAAGCCTTTCCCTCCGCATGGCTGACATCAAAGAATACCTGGTGGTAGGTGTACCCAGCGGACTTTCCATTTTCATGGAAATGAGCCTTTTCAGCCTTATCATCGTATTCCTTGCCCGCTATGGCACCGACGCTCTTGCTGCCTACCAGATTGCCGACAACTTCGCCAGCCTGGTATACATGCTGCCCGTATCCTGCTCCATGGCCCTTACCATCCTTATCGCCACCGAAGTGGGAGCAGGGGACATGGCCATGGCCCGCCGCTATAAGAAAGCAGGCTTCATCGTAGCCATGGCAGGGGCCCTCATGACCTCCTCCTTCACCGTCCTTTTCCGGAGCTCCATCGGCTCCGTCTATACCGACGATGCAGCAGTAGCCCTCATTGCAGGACAGTTCCTCATCTACAGCGCCGGCTGGCAGATTTTCGACGCCATTTCCACCCCTATCCAGGGCATTCTCCGGGGTCTCAAGGATACCCGTATTTCCTTCATCCTCATGGTCCTTGCCTACTGGGGCGGCTGCTTCCCCATGAGCCTCTTCCTGGACAGCCACACCGGCCTGGGAGCCGACTCCTTCTGGCTGGGCCTTGACTTCGGCGTAGGCTGCTCCGCCCTCCTCATGGTTCTCCGTCTTCTCTATGTGGAAAGAAAACTGGACGGAAAACCGGTCTTCTCCTTTGCCAAGGCGGCCTTCTGCCTCCTGGGAAGGAAAACGGCCCCTGCCGCTTCCTCTGCCGTCTGCTCCGCAGTTCTTCAGAGGAATATGAAGAAAGCGGAAGAACTGGTGGAACTTTGGACGGAAATGGAAGAAAAACTGTCCATCCTCATGCAGAAAATCAAAGAATCGGAAGTGGATATCTACGAAGAAATGGGAAGAGTCCTTCCTATCCGCATGTCCCTTCTCACCGACCTTCATTTATCCATCATAGGCCATGCCACCAGGGCCTACATCCCATAGGGACGCTTTGACAGAAAAGCCTCACTGCCGAAAGGCAGCGGGGCTTTTTTACGCGCCCTGAAGGGTGTGAGGGTTGAGAGGGTTCAAAAAGTTCAGATGTTTGACACGGCTTTCGGCCGTGAAGGTTGTGGCAGGCGCCTTTTAAATCATAGAAGGCGCCAGTATGAAAAACAGGGTAGTGAATTAGTGAGCTAGTCAGTATTCCCGAAGGGGCCTGCCGCTGCGCGGCAGAGGGGCATATGGTCCTGTGCTACCGCACGGGCCAAAGGTTGTGGCCGCTGACGCTCAAGGGGCAAAGGCCATGGTGAGCGCCCTTTTGGAAATATGGGGGGCGCCTCTTACAATAAAACCATATAACCGCCCTGACGGGCGAAGGAGGGAGCACCCCCCTTTGCTGGCTGGCGCCACCACCTTTCCCCCTCGAAGAGGGGGCACAATCAATATTATTATACATCTCTCCCTTACAAATAATATTTTAGCGAACAACTTGTATTATAAAATCCTGGATAGTATAATAGATAGGAAAAGAGTAAAGGAAGCGGAGGGGCTTCTGTAGTAGAAAGGACAGGAATCAAGTGATGAAGCGTTGGATGATGTTAGGGGCCGCCTGTATAGCGGCGGGGTGTGTGCTGTTGTCGGGCTGCGGGAAGGAGGCTCCCGCTGCTTCCGCTCCCGGTCATGTGCACATTGTAACCCATGCAAACTGGAATCCCTTTGAATACCTGAAGGATGGAAAAATCACAGGTTTTGATATCGACCTCATAGAAGAGGCGGCCAAAAGGGCGGGCCTTACGCCGGATATTACCGATGCCGGCTGGGAGGCTATTTTTGAGCAGATCCGCACGGGACAGGCGGACGCTGCCATTTCCGGTATTACCATCACCCATGACAGGAAGGTCACCTACCTCTTTTCCCGGCCCTATTTCGTATCCCGCCAGGCCATCCTGGTTCGGGAAGATGAAAATATTTCCTCTGCCAAAGACCTGATGGAGGGGAAAACGGTGGCGGTGCAGAACGGTTCCACCGGCCAGGAGGCACTGGAAAAGCTCATGGGGAAGAATAACCCGGCCATCCGGAAAACGCCCATGTCCATCCAGATGCTCATCGGCGGCCAGGTGGATGCCCTGGTGGGGGATGAAACGTCGGTGAAATCCATCTGCGCCTCCTATCCGGATCAGCACTTGAAAATCGTATACGATGACGAAGCCTTCACGCCGGAATATTTCGGCATTCTCTATCCGAAGGACAAAGGGCAGGCACTGCAGCAGAAACTGGACAAAGCCCTTTCCGATATGGTGAGGGACGGTACCTACGGGAAGATTTATGAGAAATGGTTCCATACAAAGCCTGATGAGAAAACGCTGGCTTCCTTGAAACAGGGGTGATGGAAATGGTTGATTTCAAATTGTCCATACTGGAAGAATATGCGCCCTTCTTTGTCTCCGGCGCCCTTCTGACGGTGAAGCTCTCCCTCATTGCCATGGCAGCAGGCTTCTTCATCGGCCTCTTTCTGGCACTGGCCCGTATTTCCTCCAGGAAATACCTGTCCATCCCTGCGGCCTGCTTCATCGAAAGCATCCGGGGCACCCCCCTTCTCCTGCAGATACTTATTACCTATTTCGGCGTCATTCCCCTCATCATGAGAAAACCCGACGGCGTGCTGGCGGCGGCCATCGCCCTTTCCATCAATGCCGGCGCCTATATTGCAGAAACCATCCGCGGCGGCATCCTGGCCACGGACCCGGGACAGATGGAAGCAGCCAGCGCCCTGGGACTGTCTCATTTCCAGAGCATGCGCTGGGTCATCCTGCCCCAGGCCATCCGCTCCGTCATTCCGGCCCTGGGAAACTCCTTCGTCAGCCTCATCAAAGACTCCTCCCTGGCATCCGTCATCGCCACGCCGGAGCTCATGTACTGGGCCAACGCCGCCAACGCCCAGTACTACAGAGTGTGGGAAACCTTCATCACCACCGCTCTTATCTACCTCTTCCTCACGCTGGTTACAGGAAGAATACTGGGAAGGCTGGAAAAAAGATGAAATAAACAGTGAAATCGGATGAATTTCGGTTTCACTGTTTTTTTGATGAGCGCTTCCCTGGGCGCTGCCCTAAAGCACCACCTTTTCCCTGGCAGGAGCACAATAGGTGCGGGGAAATCCGGTCCGCGCAGCGGTCCCATTTCATAAAAAATATTTCAAAAAATCATTTGACAGGCCTTTTTTAAAAGGGTATAATACTCCTTGTGAGATTTGTCCGGAAACCACTAGCCCCGGAGGAAGGACGATGTCTTGCGGTTCTGTTTTTTATTCAGGAGGAATCATTTACAATGAAAACCACATTTATGGCCAATGCGGGCAACATTACCCGTAAATGGTATATCGTAGATGCTGAAGGACTGACCGTTGGCCGCCTGGCTGCTAACGTTGCCAAAGTTCTGTCCGGCAAAAATAAACCTACCTACACACCGCATGTTGATACCGGTGACAATGTCATCATCATCAATGCAGACAAAGTCGTTCTGACAGGCAAGAAAGAACTGAAGAAAGTTTACTTCCACTACACCGGCTACATCGGTGGCGACAGATACCAGAAGGCCGGAGATGCTCTTCGTGAAAGACCGGTATGGGTTGTAGAACATGCTATTCGCGGCATGCTCCCGAAGAACAAGCTCGGTGCCCAGATGTATCGTAAACTTCATGTTTATGCAGGCAGCGAACATCCGCATGCAGCACAGAAACCTGAAGAATTAAAGTTTGATATCCGTTAACCGGAAGGGAAGGAAATAAGAAATGGCAGAAGCTACATACTACGGCACCGGCCGCAGAAAGACATCCGTTGCCAGAGTCCGTCTGGTACCGGGACAGGGTAATATTACAATCAATGGCCGCGATCTGAAGGATTACTTCGATCTGGCTACTCTTGAACTCATCATTAAACAGCCGCTGGAACTGACCGGAACCACCTCCGCTTACGACGTTATCGCTAACGTACAGGGCGGCGGACGTACAGGCCAGGCAGGCGCTATCCGTCACGGCATCTCCAGAGCACTTCTGGACGTAGACGCAGACTACAGAAAAGTACTGAAGAGTGCCGGTCTGCTCACCCGTGATCCAAGAATGAAAGAACGTAAGAAATACGGCCTCAAGAAAGCAAGAAAAGCAAGCCAGTTCTCCAAACGTTAATCCGTTTCCGAATGGCAGAAACGCTCATGGTTATCCATGGGCGTTTTTCTTATGGGCGGAAATAAAAGTCAGACGATAGACGATAGATGATAGACGTCAGACATC
>DCJJ01000136.1 GCA_002320515.1 Dialister sp. UBA1703
ACAGCACGGCTATCACCGACTCACAATAATTTGTGCGTCGCTTTGCTCCTGCAAATTATGTTCGCTGGTGTAACTCCAGTTCGCTGTGCACCGCCTTTGGCGGCAATAATTATGAAGTCAGCGTTACGGGGCTTGCATTGTGCCACTATGGCTCCCCCGTCATTTCGAGCGGAAGTGCAAGCCGGTATGGTTCCATAGTTTCGTGGAGCCAGTGAAAGGGAGCCGAGAAATCTCCCTGCAGAATGCTGCCTTTTGGCAGTCAGTTCAGCATAGAGTTTCATTTCGCCGCTTGCCTTCGTACACCCCACGCACCAAAGGCGCGGTTGTATGGTTTTACTATCACACTAGCCCACTAGTACACCAGCGCACCAGCACACCAGCCCACTACACATGAGATTTCTCCACTTCGCTCCGTTGCGGTCGAAATGACGATGTGGGCGCCACCACAACCCTCGCCGCCGCAGGTGCCGTCAAATTTGAGAACCTTCGGGGCAAAAGCCCCGTCAAACCTCGGGCCCTTGGGGCCCGTCAACCTTCACGCCCTGCGGGCGTGTCATCGTCATCTCTCCGCTATAAACTGATCCAGTGCCAGGAGGGCTCTTTCTGCCAGTTTCTGATTTTTTTCTTTTTTCGGCACCCTTTTTTCCAGCGGCGGAATGAGGCCGAAGTTGACGTTCATGGGCTGGAAGTTTTTCCCTTCGTAGTGGGAAATATAATGGCAGAGGGCACCGATGGCCGTTTCTTTCGGGAAGGCCACCGGCGGTTTTCCCAGGAAGAGGGAAGCGGCGCTCCGGGCAGCCACGATGCCGGAGGCGGCGGATTCCACGTATCCTTCCACGCCGGTCATCTGGCCGGCAAAGAAGAGGCCCTCTCTTTTTCTTGTTTCCATGGTGGCATTCAAAAGGTCCGGGGAGTCCATGTAGGTGTTCCGGTGCATGACGCCGTAGCGGATGAATTCCGCATGGCCAAGGCCGGGAATCATGCCGAATACCCGCTTCTGTTCGCCCCATTTCAAATGGGTCTGGAAACCTACAATGTTGTACATGGTGTCGTCTTCATTGTCCTGGCGAAGTTGCACCACGGCGTAGGGATCCTTCCCGGTGCGGGGATCCGGCAGTCCCACCGGTTTCATGGGGCCGAACCGCATGGTGTCCTCTCCCCTGGCAGCCATCACTTCGATGGGCATGCAGCCTTCGAATACTTTCTTGTTTTCAAAGCCGTGAACCGGCGCCATTTCCGCCTGGCAGAGGGCTTCCCGAAAGGCTTTGTATTCTTCCTCGTTCATGGGGCAGTTCAGGTAAGCCGCTTCCCCCTTGTTGTAGCGGGACATGCGGTACACCACGTCCATGTCCAGGGACTCCTTCGTCACGATGGGGGCTGCTGCGTCGTAGAAATGAAATCCTTCGCCGCCGCAGAATTTTTCAATATCCTCCGCCAGAGGCCCTTCGGTCAAGGGGCCGGTGGCAATGATGACAATGCCCTCTTCCGGAATGGAGGTCACTTCCCTTTCCTCGAAGGTAACAAGGGGATGTTCCTTCACAAGGCGGGTCACCTCTTCAGCATAGCCCATGCGGTCCACCGCAAGCGCTCCGCCGGCAGGAACGGTATGGCTGTCCGCCGCCTTCATGATGACTGAATGGAGATGACGCATCTCCTCCTTCAGGAGCCCCACCGCATTGGTGAGGGCTGCTGCCCGAAGGGAATTGCTGCACACCAGCTCGCCGAAATAGGCGGTATGGTGGGCAGGCGTCTGCTTATGGGGTCTCATCTCTATAAGAGTGACGGGAATCCCCATTTCCGCCAGCTGGTAGGCAGCCTCACTGCCTGCCAGACCGGCGCCGATAACTGTTATATGATCGTTCAATTGATTTCTCCTTTATAGGGCCACGAAGCGGCCCCGGGTTCAAAAGGTTCAGAGGGGAAGGTTGACGCCCGCTGCGCGGGCGAAGGTTATGGCCGCCTTACGGCGGCAGGTTGTGTAGAAGGGTTGTGTAGAAAGGTTCTTAAGATTGATGGGCCCTTTCGGGCCCAAGGGTTCTTAAGTTTGACGGGCTCTTGGGGCCCGAGGGTTGTGGTATCGCCCTTTGGGCGATGAGTATAAAGTCAGCGTTACGGGATGACCTTGCTGTGCTATATGGCATGATAATCATTCTGCGGATTGGCTCGCTGCGCTCGCCTCCCCCTATCCGGCTGCGCCGGACTTCCCCCGCAAGCGGGGCAGAATAAAACACCAACTAACTAGCACACTAGCTCACTAGTACACTAGATCACTAGCCCACTATCTCACTCTTTCTTTTCCTTTTCTTTTCCCTTTTTCTTTTTCGGATTCGTTGGACAGTCGGGGTTGGAGCATAGGATAAGTTCTTTGCCGCTCTTATATGTTTTCTTTACCATGATAGAACCGCAGGTGGGGCAGAACTGGTCCACCGGTTCGTTCCAGAGGGCCATGTCGCACTTGGGGTAACGGCTGCAGCCGTAGAAGGTGCGGCCTCTCTTTGTCTTTCTCTGCACCATGTGGCCTTCATGGCATTTGGGGCAGGTAATGCCTGTATCCACCACGATGGCCTTATTGGCATGGCAGTTCGGGCATTTCAGGTATCTTCCGTAGGGGCCATCGCGATAGACCATGAGGGTGCCGCATTCATCGCATTTCACGTCGGACACTTCCTCCGGTCCCTGAAGGACGCTGTAGGGTTTGATGTTTTTGCAGTCCGGATAGTTGGGGCAGGCCAGGTACTTGCCGTAGCGGCCCATTTTCACGATCATGTTGGCGCCGCACTTTTCGCATTTCACATCTGTGACTTCCTGGCTTTCCTTCTTTTCCTTTTCCGTCTGTCCATTGGCTGCTTCCAGTTCCTTGTCGAAAACTTTGTAGAAATCGGTCATCACCTTTTTATAGGTGGCCCGGCCTTCGGCAATCTTATCCAGCCAGGTTTCCAGGTTGGCGGTGAAATCCACGTTGATAATGCCGTCGAAATATTTTTTCAGAAGGTCCGTCACTTTAAATCCGATTTCCGTAGGTACGAACTGTTTTCCTTCCTTCACCACATACTTTCTCTTCTGGATGGTGTCCAGGATAGGCGCATAGGTGGAGGGCCGGCCGATGCCCTTTTCTTCCAAGGTCTTGATGAGGCTGGCTTCGGTGTATCTCGGCGGCGGAGCGGTGAAGTGCTGTTCTCCCTTTGTTTTTACATTGTTCACCGTTTCCCCTTTTTTCAAAGGCGGCAGGAAATTTTCTCCCTCCCCTTCCTTCTTCTTTTCCTTCGACGGCTGCATGACAGTAAAGCCGTCAAAGAGGACATGGCTGCCGCTGGCCCGCAGAGTGCACCGGCCGCTCTGGAGAAGGGCGGTGGTGGTCTGCTGGATCTGGGGCGCCATCTGGGAGGCGATGAAGCGGTTCCAGATGAGGGTGTAGAGCCGCATCTGATCCCTGGAGAGCACAGATGTCAGCGCATTCGGCGGAAACTGGAGGCTCGTGGGACGGATGGCTTCGTGGGCGTCCTGAGCCTTTTTCGATTTCGCAAACACATTGGGCTTTGGCGGCAGGTATTCCTCGCCGTACACTGTCTCAATGTAGGGCCGCACCTGGGCAATCATTTCATCGGAAATACGGACGGAGTCGGTACGCATGTAGGTAATGAGCCCCACGTGGCCGTGTCCCGGGATTTCAATACCTTCATAAAGGGCCTGGGCCAGCATCATGGTCTTCCGGGAAGGGAAATTCAGCCGGTTCACCGCATCCTGCTGCATGGTGGAAGTGGTATAGGGAGGCTTCGTCTTCCGCTGCTTCCGGGAGCGGGTGACAGAGGTGACCTCGGCAGTCTTCCCGTCAATGTCCGCCACCGCAGCGTCCGTTTCTTCCTTATTGTGAAGGGCCGCCTCCTTCCCGTCGATTTGCACTAGCTTCGCCGTAAAGGTTTCGGAATCCTCCTTCTTGTACAGAGCTTCTACGGTCCAGTACTCCTCAGGCTTGAAAGCTTTGATTTCCTCTTCCCTTTCGCAGATGAGGCGGGTAGCCACAGACTGCACGCGGCCGGCGGAAAGGCCGCGGTAAATCAGCTTCCAAAGCCAGGGAGACAGCTTGTAGCCCACCAGCCGGTCCAGCACCCGGCGGGCCTGCTGGGCGTCCACCCGGTTCATGTCGATGGGGCCGGGATGGCTGATGGCCTCCTTGATGGCCGGCGGCGTGATTTCATGGAAAGCAATGCGTACATTGTCCTCGGGATTCACATCCAGAAGCTTGGACAGGTGCCAGGAAATGGCTTCCCCTTCCCGATCAGGGTCCGTTGCCAGAAGGACGGCCTTCGAGCGGTTCGCTTCCTTCTGCAGATCCTTGATAATGGACTCCCGCTCGCTGCTGTCCACATACTCCGGCATGAAACCGTTCTCAATATCCACGCCCAGCTTCTTCTGGGGCAGATCCCGGAGATGGCCCTTGGACGCCATGACCTTGTAGGAAGGCCCCAGAATCCTTTCGATGGTCTTCGCCTTAGCCGGTGATTCCACCACCACCAGGGTCTTTCCCTTCGGATTCGGCTTCCGCTTGAAAAGCACCGGCTCTGCCGCAGCTGCCTTCGCCTTTCGGCCCCGTTTCTTCTTCTCTATCGTAATCGTTCTTGTAATCGGCAAATCTATTTCCTCCTCTGACAACAGGGAAAAAACGAACACCGGAAACCTCTGCTCCTGCAGAAATCACCGGCACCCTATATCAGCCCCCACCCGAGGGAAGCACACATTCATAGAGTCCGCTTTTATAAGGACTTTTATCCACTTTCGTCAAGGGATTCCTTAAATAACTTGCTGCTTAAGGAGTCCCATTCCCTGCATCGCATAAAAATCCAAGAATAAAAGCAGGCAATGATTGAATCAGCGCTTCCCTGGCAGAGACAACTCATTTCATAATAAAGTCATATGTAATTATATAGGAAAAAAAAGAAATGGCAAGGGGAATCTAGGGAAGCACTGATTAATTCGCAGAGTTTGCTTTTACAAGAATTTTTATGCACTGCTTCGTCATGGGACT